>NZ_LPXN01000149.1 GCF_001618175.1 Oceanibaculum pacificum
GCCCCCCGGTACCGTCGGATCCACAGGCGTCACCACAATCGGGTTCGTCGGTTCCGTCGGCGGGGTGGTGGGCGGATTGGTGACCGTCAGCGTGAAGCTTTGATCCGCCAGCGTGGCGTTCTCATCGTCCGCCAGATCGAACGCGAAGCTGAAGCCGCCCGCCGAAGCGCCCGCCTTGAAGGTGAGCTTGCTGTCGTCGATGTCCTGCTGGGTGAAGGTGCCGTCCTCGGACACGGTCACGCCGTCCAGCAGCAGCGTGCCGCCAGTCGGCAGTGTGCTCACGGTATAGGTCAGGTCCTCACCGTCATCGTCGACATCGCCCTCGTTCAGCATCGCCGTGGTGATCGTCACCGTCTGCCCGGTCTGCACCGATGCGCCCTTGTTCACCGCCAGGACCGGCGCGTCATTGACACCTGTGACGGTGACGGTGTAGCTGGCGTCGCTGATATTGCCGGCCTTATCCGCGACCTGGGCGACGATAACCGTGTCCGCCGTCTCATCGGTGGCGAGAGAATCGAAATCGCCGTTCGGATCGAAGGTGACCGCGCCCTCCGCGTCGATGGTGAACAGCCCGCCCTCGCCGCCGGTGATGGCCTCGCCGATATTCTCGTCGGAGCCGGCCACAGAGACCACGCGGTTGCCGGCCGAACCATCCACCAGATCGGCGACGGTGCCCGGCGCGTCGTCCTCGCCGACCGTATCGCTCCCGTCGGCATCGCCCAGCGGGGTGGTATCGATGGTGAGGGAAAGCGCGGTGCTGGTGAAGCTGTTGCCAGCCTTATCGGTATAGATCGCGACGATCTCCTGCACTCCCTCGTCGAGCGCGTCTTCAAGCGTGATGGTCCAGGTGCCTTCCGAATCGACGGTGGCGGTGCCCAGACTATGGTCGTCCTCGTCGAACAATTCGACGGACGCCCCCACCTCGCCGGTGCCGGTGAAACTCGGCGTCGTCACCTTGGTGTAATTGTCGCTGGTGGAGACGCCGCTGTCGGAATCGCTCGACAAGTCGGGCACGGAGCCTTCCGGCGGCGTGGTGTCGATGACGATATCGGCATTGTCGGCCAGATTCTCATCGTCCGGCACGCTGAGCAGCGCCGGCAGCGCATCGTCCTGGGCCAACAGGGTGGCCCCGCCCTGCAAGGCGATGGAGGCGACGGAGAGGTCGGCGCTGTCGTCGTCATCCGCTCCCACCGTATAAGTGCCGGTGAAGCTGGTCGAAGTCTCGTCGGCATTCGCCAGCGTCACGGTCGCGCCGTTCGACAGGGTGGCGACCAGCGACCCGCCATTGGCGGTGAACACCACGCTCTCGTCGAAGGTGACGGTGATGCCGATCTCGTCATCCGCCTTGTAGCTTCCGTCCGGCGTAACGGTGCCGATGGAGAGAATGCCGGGGGAAGGGGCCGTCACGATGGAGAAGACATCGTTCTCGGTGGCCGGCGCCATCTCGTTCCCGGCCGCGTCCACCGCACCCTCGATCCGCACGTCGATGTCGCCGACGACGGCGTTGATATCGGCCACATTGTAGGTCGCCACATAGGTGGTGTCGTCGTCCTGCCATGCGCCGCTTGCGAAGCTCAACGTGCCGGCTGGGTCCTCGTCCCCCGTCGGGAAGTCGATGGTCGGAGCGACCTCCGTATCCATCGCCTCGCTGAACACGAGTGTCAGCGTGAAGGTGCCGGATCCGACTTGGCCATCGGTCACGGTGTCGACCGAGGGCGTCACGGATTTCACCGTCGGCAGCACGCCGTCGATCACGATATTCTTGTTCGCCCCCAGCGAGTCGGCCGCGCCCGGCGTCGGCAGCGTCAGGTTGGCGGCGTTGCCCTCCGCGTCGGTGATCGTGGTGCCGTCCTCCAGCGTCAGGCTGCCCGTTCCGACATAGTCCAGATCGAGGCTCTCGTCGCCGGTCTGCACGACATAAGAGAAGGTTAGGGTATCGGTGCCAGTGCCGTCGCTGTAGATGGCGGCCCGGTCGGTATCGCCAAGCTCCAGAAGCAATTCCAGCACGCCGTCGCCCTCGACCTTCACCGCCTCGCTGAAGGTGACGGTTATGTCGATCTCGTCTCCGAACTTATAAGGGCCATCGCTTTCCACCGCCGATACCGAGGCGACCGTCGGAGCGATATCGTCCACAACGATGATCGTGAAGGTGTCGCTGTAGGTCTCCCCGCCGGCATCCTCCGTCTGGATTTCCACCTCGTAGCTGCCCGCCTTCAGCGGTTCCGCCAGCTTCAGGCCATCTCCATCAATGGCGAAGCTGCCTTGGTCCGCACCGCCGACGAGGCTGTAGCTAAAGCCCGAATCATCGTCGATATCCATGGTCGTCAGCGTGGCGACCACGGCCCCCGATTCCGCCGCCGACAGGTCGATGTTATTGCCGGACAGCGTAATGTCGGTCGGCGCGTCATTCTCGGCGGTGACGTTAATGGTAATCGCCGTCGAATCCTGTTGCGCGCCGCCCGACCCCGAATAGCCGCCATCGTCGATTGCAATCGTGAGCGTAACGTCGTCTGTGGCGTCCTGCGCCGTCTTGAAGCTGACGGCCTCGGCGACGATAAAAGCATTGATGTCCGCGACGGTGCCGGTCAGCGTCAGCGCGCTGGCGGTGCCGCCGACCGTGACGCCCGCGCCGGATGTCGCGGCCAACGTGCCGCTGGCGACGGACAAGGTCGCTATTGCATCGCCGCTGCCCGCATCGACATCCGAGAAGCTGATGTCGGTCACGGCGCCGGCCACATCCTCCGTCACGGTCAGGGAATCCGGCGCGGTCACGACGGGCGCGTCGTTCACGGCGGTGACATCGAGGGTCACCGTGCCGCTATCGCTTAGCTCCCCACCGCTGCCGCTATTGCCGTCATCGTTGATCGACACCGTCAGGGTCACGTCGGCCGTCGCGTTCGATGCCGTGGTGAAGGTCACGTTGCTCGCCGCGATGAAGGCATTGATGTTCGCAACGGTGCCGGTCAGCGTCAGCGCGCTGGCGGTGCCGCCGACCGTGACGCCCGCGCCGGATGTCGCGGCCAACGTGCCGCTGGCGACGGACAAGGTCGCTATTGCATCGCCGCTGCCCGCATCGACATCCGAGAAGCTGATGCCGGTCAGCGCGGTCGCCACGTCCTCCATCACCGAGATCGACCCCGGCACGGTCGCCACCGGCGCGTCGTTCACCGCCGTCGCGGTCAGCGTGATCTCGCCGTCGTCCGGGCCGTCGTTGGCGAGATCGTGGATGTGCGTGGTGATGGTGAGGCCCTGGTCGTAATTCGCCGCCGGGGTGAAGGTGACGGCGGCCAGGGCGGCGTTCACGTCGGCGACGGAGCCGGTGACCGTCCACACGCCGGTGCCGTCATTGTAAGTGCTGGTGGCGCTGCCATAGGTGCCGGTGCTCAGCGCGCCGCCGTCCGCATCGGACAGCGTCAGCGTCGCCGTGACGGTGTCGCCGGTATCGACATCGGTGATCACGATATCGTCCAGCGTCACCGCGCCGCCATCCTCGGTGAAGGATTTGGACTGCGTCAGGTTGGTCGCCGTGGGCGCGTCGTTCACGGCGGTGACCGTGACCGTCTGCGTCACTGTCGCGCTGGTTTCCACGCCGTCGTTGACCTGGAAGCTGATCGTCCGGTCGGCGGTGTCGGGCGAGTCGGAGGTGTTTTCGTAGGTGACCGCCTGCATCGCCGCTTGCCACTGCGCCACCGTCGCCGTGCCGCCCGCCGAGGTCAGGTTCAGGACGCCGGTGCCGGCGTCGTAGGAACCCGTGATGTTGCCGTGCGTCCCTCCACCAACGTTGGTGAAGGCGAGCACATCCTCTGCGGACTGGAAACCGCCGGTGATCGAAACCGTGGCGCTGGACAAGCTCGCATTGTCCGAATCCGCGACGCCAAGTGCGGCATCAATGGCGACCGGGCCGGCATCCTCGGTGAATGCTGGTTCGCCGCCGGAAATGGTAATAACGGGGGCGGTCTCGGAAACAAGCTCGGTAGAGGTGAAATTGTAGGTTACAGTAACGCTGAATGTTTCACTCCCACCCCCAAAAGATATTGGGCCAGATCTGAATGCCAGCGCCCTCTCATCCAGACCATCAATGGTAATTACCCCGAAATCTTCCAGAACATCAACAGAAAAAGAGCCGGCGCTAGTCGTAAAATTTGTAAATACCGGATCCGAAATATCAGTGAATTTATCCAAAGCTCCATTGTTAAACACTAAATCAAAATCCCAAACATCCCCAGATGGATCTTGGGCTATTGCATTCAGAATAAATACAATAGTATCACTGGATATATTTACTGTAAATGTCCCCAAATCCAGCTCGGGATCGGTGACTATACTATCGTCTACAATGCCGTCAGCCCATTGCTCTCCCTCTTGAAAGCCCACCCCCCCTATATAAATGTTGGTAGAGATAACGTTGAGAACGTTCGAGAAAGAGGCGGCTGCAATTGCATTTGCCTCAATCTGACCGACAGAGCTTTCCAAATCCCAGTCGCCTGATTTGGCGGCAGCGCCGGTCAAATCGTCCGAGGCCGCGACATCCGCGCCGGTGATCGCCGACAGGCTGGCGAGGAAGGCTTCGCCGGCCGGGCCGGCCGCCACTTCGCAGCCATAGAGCAGGATGTCGCCGCCGGGCGCCAGCGCGCGGCCGATGGCGTCGAGCGCGGGCGCGTGAGCCTCCAGGCTGTCCTGGTCGAGGCTGGCGGCGCCCAGGCGCACCGCGCCGGCCGCGCCGTGGGAGAGAATATGCAGGGCGTCGATATCGGCCCGTCCGTCCAGCGCCGCCGCCAGAGCGGCGAAGCCGTCGGCGTCGGCGGCGACGAACAAGGTCTCGGCCCCCTCGGGCACGCCGTCGCGCAGCGCCTCCCAGCCATCGACCCCCATATCGATTACGAAGATTTCCGTCCGCGCCATCGACTGCAACTCCCTAAAGCTCAACAATTGGTTATGACCGGCACATTTATGACAAACGCCATGCTAGCGGCTATTTATAAATAGGCCGTTAATTCGCCTATTCGGCAATGGTTTAATTGTGACTCTATCTGACCAATTCTGACTGTTTTCCTGTGCTGAAATTTGTGCATTGCGGCAATTCCCCGAAATCGGAGGCGACTCGAAACCGTCATCTATTTCTTTTACAGGTTGCATTCATTTTCGCTCAACTCGTTAAAACTTTATTAATAATTGAAACGCAATTTTTACGTCGGGGGAAGGCAAATCAAAGACCTGGCCCCACCAACAACCATCCGAGAGGAGATTGACATGCTGGGGTTTTCGCTTTCCCGCCGCCACGGCTATGCGTTTGCGGCGGCCGCCGCGCTGGCGACCAGCGTTACCGGCGGCACGGCCCAGGCCTGCTCGGCCGATTCGCCCTATATCGGCAGCATTTGCACCATCGTGACCAACTATTGCCCGGAGGGGTATCTGCCGGCGGACGGGCGAATCCTGACGATCAATAACTATCAGGCGCTCTATTCCTTGATCGGCACCCTCTTCGGCGGCAGCGCGCAACAGGGCACTTTCGCCCTGCCGGACCTGCGCGGCCGCAGCGTGGTGGGCCAGGGCCAGGGGCCGGGCCTGCCCGCCGTGGCGCGCGGCCAGTCCTTCGGCACGCCGACCACGCAGCTCTCCCTCGCCAACATGCCGGCGCATAATCACAACGCGGCTTTCACTCCCGTCGTCGGCCAGCAGCAGGTCACCCTTCCCGCCGTGACCGGCTCGCTGACGGTCGACTCGACCCTTCCGGTCGGGACCGCGACGACGACGGTAGCCCCAGCAGTGACGGCCGGTCAGGCGACCTTTCTGACCAATGCCTCCACCAGCAATCCAGGCACGCAGATGCGCGGCCTCTACACCCAGACTGAGCCGACCAGCACCGGCAGCATCGCCGTCACCTCCATCCCGTCGGGCAATCCCAGCATCCCGCAACAGACCGTGACCATCAACACGGTCATCGGCGGCTCGGTCACTGTCGGCAACAGTGGCGGCAGCACCCCCTTCACCAACGAGCCGCCCCGCATCGGCCTGATGCAGTGCATTGCCACTCTCGGCATTTACCCGACCAACCCGAACTGATTTCCGCGCATCCGCATGGGCCGGCGCAGCGCCGCCGGCCCATGTTTCTTCTCTGCCCCACGGGCCAGGCCCGCGACAGACAAGCGCATAGGAGAATGGGGCGCGGAAAGCGCCTCAAAATCCTTTAACATCAATTTCTTATGAGAAATTGGCGGAGGGGACGGGACCCCGGTCTAACCTTCTCTGGGCCCCGCAGCTATTCCGTCCCTTCCTGAGCCTGCCTGCCGGATGCGCCAGCTGATTCCTGCGCGCCTTGTCCGAAGGGCTGAACCCAGAGCACAAGCACGGCCACAAAGAGGGCGTAGACCGCGGGAAGTGCTGCGACTTGCCAGCGTCTAAATCCGCTATCGCGACCGCCCCACCAGATGAAGGCGGCATAGAGGGTCGGCATCAGGGCCACAAAGGCAAGCGTCACCCAGAAGAGCTGCAGGTTCTCGATCGGCATTCCGACAATTGTGAGCGGAATGAAGGCGAGCGTCATCGTCACGGCGTGATCGCCGATAACGCTGGTAACGCCCGACGTGACCTGACCGCTGCGGGCGACATACCAGGTGGCAAAGACTTCCGGCAGAGCGGCGACCGGCGCGGTGATGAAGAGTCCGCCGATGATCTTCGAGATCCCGATCGCGCTCACGATCTTCTCGGTCGAGAACACGGTGAAGTAGGCGCCGGCGGCAAGAGCGCCGACGCCGGCCACGGCCTTCCACTTTTCCTTCCGCTTCCAGTCGACCTCTTCGCCCTCCTTGCGGCCGCGCAGAAGCGCCTGGACGAGATAGGCGAGATAGCCGAGCAGCAGGATCCAGCCGTCGATCGGCTGCAGCCCGCGCCAGGGCGCAGGCAGGGTCAGGAGCGCGAAGAGCGCGATGATGCCGAGATAGGGCAGCGCCTGGACCGTCACGGCTTGGCGATCGACTTGCAAGAGGTGCGCGCGGCGGTGCTCCTCGTGGTCGTCATGCCTGCCGTTCTCGCCGATGCCACTCTTGCGAGTAGCGAGGTAGGCAGTCACCACCATCATCGGGATCGCCAGCACGTTCGAGCCGAGGAGCGCACCGAGGCCGATATCGCCGACCCCGCGCAGGGCGCTCGTGGTATTGATACCGATCTCGGGCGAGGCGGCGGCAAGGCCGACGAAGGCGCCGCCCGCCGCGACCGAGAAGCCCCATTGCTGGCGCAGCTTCCTCAGAGGGTCGGACAGGTGCTCCGCCCCCCAGTGCGCCAGCCAAACGGCAGCAAGAAGAACCCCGGCCCAGACAGCGATCACGATTCACTCCGAAGTCTGACGTTGCTCATCACGAAACGGCTCTTTGGCATGGCCGGCAATCTCCTTGTGTCGATCTCCAGATCCTGATCCGGCATGTCGTAATCCATGCTATTCGCGAGAAATTCGCAGGAGACCTTCATGAGTTCGATCGTGATCCATTCGCCCGGGCAGCGGTGGTTCAGGTCGTGATCGCCGCCTCCCTGCGGAATGAAATTGAAGGGACTGCCATCCCAACGCTGAAAACGCTCGGGCCGGAACTCCTCCGGCGCATCCCACGCCCGCGGATCGCGATTGGTGCCGTAGAGGTCCAGCATCACCCGTCGTCCCCGCGGGAACCTATAGCCGTTCCATTCGAAGTTGCGCCTTGCGCGCGCCATCACCGCGGGGAAGAACGGATAGAATCGCCGGACCTCCTGCACGAAATGCTCCACGCTCCCGTCCTCGGTCTGGAGCATCTGGCGGCAGGCCGGAAACCGGTGCAGGGCGTGGGCGGCGAAGGTTATGAACACGGAGACGGCGACGGTCGGCCGCAGAATGTTCAGTAGTTCCACGGCGGCAATGCGGGGACTCAACGGCTCGCCATCCAGATCCCGCCAGGTAGCGATCACACGCGCCGCGCTGTCTTCCGGTGGGTCCAGACGGCCGGCACGAACGCCCTCGACGACGTCCTCGATCCACCTTTCAGACCGCTTACGGGACAGGCGGGACCACCAGTGCCTCGGACCGACCGATCCCGCGTAATCGAACAGCGCGGTGAGCTCCGACGTGCGACGGCGGGCCTCCGGCTCCGGCAGCGGAACTCCGGCCCATGTGCAAACGACTCTCGTCAGAAGCTGCTGCACCTCATCGTAAAGGACGACCCGGTCCTTCGCGGCCCAACTTTGGGCGTAGACGCTCCACGACCCGGCGGTCAGCTCTTTCAGGTTGTCGATCCGCTCGGGCGTCATGAGGGACATGAACATCTGCTTGCGGTGTCGGTGCGCGTCGCCGTCCAGCCCCTGAACGCCGCCCCGGCCGAAGAGGGTCTTCTGGATTCTGCCCGGCGTAGCGCCGCGCCGGACGAACAGGTCGCGGCGATAGAACAGCTCGGCCGCCTCCGGCCCGCTCATGCAGATCGTCGGGCGGAGCAAGAGCCGAGCCTGAAAGAGATCGGCCCCGTAACGGCGGCACCTTTTCGAGACGAACCCGTAGGGATCGAAGAGCAGGGCCAGCGTACTGTCGAAACTCTGATCGCGCGGAATGCGGGGCACCAGTTACGCTCCTCGCAACCCGTTCGGACAGGCCCGAGGTCCTCGCCACAGCGGATCCGTTCCGGACCGTTCTCCACCGGTGCAGCAACCGCCCTGCAGACCGTCGCTTCCGGCTCGTCTCCTCTCAAGCCTCCGCACGGTCTCTCGCCTTCGCGGGACGAAAGCTGTCCCACACGAGCAGCGCCGCGCCGCAGAAAACCGCCACGTCGGCAAGGTTGAAAGCCGGCCAGTGGTAGGCTCCCACATGGAAGTCCAGAAAATCCGTGACGGCCTGAAGCCGCACCCGGTCAACCACGTTGCCCAGAGCACCGCCGATGACCAGTCCAAGCGCCGCGCTGACCACCCGGCACTGCGATCGCCACAGCCAGACGGAAAGCCACGCCACAATTGCGAAGGCGAGCAGGACCAGCGCCCACCAGGGCACTAGGCCGCCGAGCATTCCGAAGCTGACGCCGTCATTGCGGACAAGAACAAGGTTCATGACCGGCAGGACCTCCACACCGCCTGCCAGCCTCGGTGAATTTAGGGCAAGCGCCTTGCTGCCCTGATCAAGAGCGAGCGCCGCAGCGGCACAGACTAGCCCCAGAAAGCGAGCGCTCATATGCTCTCCTGCAGATCGGCTTTCGCATCGCGGATGATCGACCACGAGGATTGCATGAAGAGCCCGGCGATCACGGCCGCCACAACGAGGTCAGGCCACGCCGTGCCGGTCCAGGCGACCAGACCCGCCGCGAGAACGACGGCGGCGTTGCCGATGGCGTCGTTGCGCGAAAACAGCCACACCGCCCGCACATTGGCGTCGCCGGTCCGGTGAGGCAGTAGCGGAAGGACCGCGACCACATTGACGACGAGCGCGATCACCGCGAACAGACCCATCAACTCGGCCTCGGGCTGCTGCTGCACCAGCACGCGGTAGGCCGTATTGGCGAGAACCCCGAGCCCGAGCGCGCCCAGGAACAGGCCCTGGATCAAGGCGGAACGGGCCCGCCAGACCAAGCTCCAGCCGATCGCCAGCACCCCGAGGAACGTGATCAGGCCGTCGCCGAGGAAATCGAGCGCATCGGCTTTCAGCGCCTGCGAACCGGAGATGAACCCGCCGAACATCTCGATGACGCCGTAGCCGACGTTCAGCAGGATCACGATCCACAGCGCCCGCCGATAAGCCGGGGTGATATGGCTCAAGTCCTTCGGAAGATCATCGATGTCCCCTTCGTGATCGACGTCGGAGCCGCCCAGGCGGTCGAGGCGATAACCGATCCCCGTTACCGCGCGCTCCACTTCCGGCAGTTGCGCGCCCGGATCGGACACATGCAGCGTCATGACCTGCGTTGCGATCGAGACCTTCACTTCCTCCACCCCGACAGACCGAACCGCCTTCTCGATCTTTGCGGCGCAGGAGGGGCAGTCCATCCCGGTGACGCGATAACGGGCCATCTCTGCGGCGTTGTGGATCAGGTCTGGGCTGCTCATCAGATTCTTCCTATCATCGGCGCGGGCAAAATATCACTGGTGGATGATATGTCTAGTGCGGGAATCCGATCCGTCGATCGGGAGGACTCCAGGGCCTCCCTGCAGCGGGCTAAGCTTCTCAGGGGCTTCGCCGATCCCTCCCGACTGGCAATCCTTCAAGCGTTGAGCGACGGGCCTCTGTCAGTGGGGGAGATCGTCGGAGCGACAGGTCTCTCGCAGCCCAACGCGTCGAACCACCTACGCTGCCTGAGCGAATGCGGTCTGGCGGTTGGAGAGCAACGGGGACGCCACGTCCATTATCGCTTGAGTGATCCGCGGATTTCCCGGTTGCTCGAGCTCATGGACGAAGTACTGACCAACGTGGCGGTGGGTGTTGAAGATTGCCAGAGCTACTAGCCCGCAAGTACATGTACCGCCCGCTGGTTCAGCCGATCCGTGCCAGGACCGGGAAGGCGTCCAGGAGCCAGTAGGCTAATGCACTCAGCCGACCACTCATCATGGCCAGCCCCATCAGGATCATGACGCCTCCGGCAGCCTGATTCAGGCGCCGACCCCAACGACCGATGCCCCGCAGCTTGCCGGCGATGGTGTCGGTGAAGGCGGCAACAATGAGGAACGGGATTCCGAGCCCGGCTGAGTAGACCGCCAGGAGGACGAGACCCTCGCCTATCGTTGCGCTGGTGGCACTGGCTGTCAGGATGGCACCGAGGATCGGTCCGATACAGGGCGTCCAGCCGAAGCCGAAGGCAAGGCCGAGGACGTAGGACGCGACCGGCTGTCCGCCCGGCAGATCGAGGTGAAATCGCAGGTCGCGTTCCATAGCCGAGAAGCGAGCTGCTCCGATCATGAATAGTCCGAACAAGATCACGATAGCGCCGCCGACGAAGTTCAGCTCGTACCGCCAGCGCAGTAGCGCCTGCCCCAGCGCGGTCGCCGAAGCCCCGAGGACAATGAAGATCGTCGAGAATCCGAGGACGAAGCAGAAGCTCAGCCAAACCGCGTGTGCACGGGACGGCGCCGCTCGATCGGAGACCGTTCGTCCCGCAACGTAGGAGACGTAACCTGGCACCAGTGGCAGGACGCAGGGCGACAAGAAGGAGATGGTGCCGGCCAGCAGCGCTGCCGAAACTCCAAGGAGGGAAAGGTCGACCATCATGCGCCCGGCCGCACTCCGAGAGCGCCTCGCGGGAGCCGCAGGGCTGCAAGGTAGGCGACGGTGGGAACGATCACCCACTGCAGCAGCGGCGTGAGACCCGCGTCGAGGATCGGAACGACCGGCATGATCTCCCGATAGGCCCAGGCCGCTCGAACGACGATGTTCAGCCATTCGCTGAAGACCGTGTAGGCAACGCCGAACGCCACAGCCACGATCAGGACCCGACGTACCCGTTCGAAAGGCCACGTCGCATCTCCAACCAGGAAGAGCGACAAGAGCATCGTGCTCATGGCGATGAGAATGTCCCCGCCCGTGCAATGCAGGATCGCGAAGGCGATCTCGCCCCAGGTTCCCTCCAGCCAGATGGTGTAGAGGGGGATGTGGCCGATCTCCCAGCTCAGATGTGCGACGGCCGAGAACAGCACGTATCTCCGGAGAACCAGGAGCCAGTCTGGTGCGGATGCTCCGTGAATGACCGCGCTCGTCATCTGATTAGCCCCAAGACACGATCCAGAAGACCCGGCTCAGGCGGGCGCGCGTTGCTCAAGCCATTGATGTAGAGGACCATGTTCACATAGCCGAACTCCTCACCGTGGAAGATGCCGGCGTGACGCCCGCCGCGGTCGAGCACATGGGCCTGCGGGCTGATCCCTTCGCGCGAGGAAAGGTCGGCAAAGCGTGCCGCCAAGGAAGCGGCTGTGGCGCCGCTGGACGGTTCGACGGTGATGAGGTTTGACGCCACCGGCTTCTCGCCGCCGTCGCCGTCCTCGGCAACCGCAACGAACGTAACCATGTCGCGCATCGGTGTGACGTTCACCGCTTCCCGGACACGAGCGAGCAGCGTCTGCTGCGCGGCGCAGGGCGCCCCACAGCCTTTGGGCGCGAAGCTCAGGACCACGATCTGATCCGAGAGACGGCCAAGATCGAACGGTTCGCCGGAACCATCGACGCCGTCGAGTTCCGGCGGACGCCGGACATCCGTGGCCTCGAAAGCAGGCTCCTTCGCCGCCACAGCTTCGTCGAGCCGGTCTTCTGGATGGTCGGCGAGGGCCGGGCCGGCAAGAAGCAGCGCAGCAAGGAAGATTACTGATCTCATGGCCGTTCCTCCGTGGGGCCCATCGCGCCGGGGCCGAGAACCGGGACCTCCACTGTCAGCTTGCCCGCGGCCTCGAAGACCAGCGTCAAGGGGAAGCTCTCGCCCTCCTCGAGTTTCCGCGAGAGGTCCATCAGCATCAGATGCGAGCTGCCTGGGGCGAGCGTCACTGGTGTGCCGGGAGAAATGTCCAGTCCTTCGATGTGCACCATGCGGCTCACGCCCGCAGCATCGGTCTCGATCCCGTGGAGCATGACGTGTCCGGCTACCGGACTCGTCACTTCGAGCAACCGATCGAGCTCATCGCTGGTCAGGGTCAGGTAGGCGGCGCCTGGCCGCGAGGCGAGAACGCTGGCGCGGGCCCAAGGATCGCTGACAATGATCTCAGCCTGCGCGGCCATCGGCATGGCGAAGGTAAGGAGGGAGGCGACGAGCAACTTCATTCCTGCTGTTCTTCCTTTTCGATCTGCATGAGGATTTCCTCGGCGACGGCCTCAGGCGGCTGGTCGCGTTCCTGGAAGACAGCCTCGAACCGCCCGTCCGGGTCCATCAGGTAGATGTGGCCGGCATGCGCCATCATATAGCCGTCGGGCGCGGTCTCTTCCTCGACCCGCTCGTACCAGGTGCGGAAAGCTTGCGCCGCCTCTGCCACCTGCGCCTCGGTGCCGGTCAGGCCGACGAGGCGGGGGTGGAAGGCGGAGACGTATTCGGCCATCACCGGAACAGTGTCGCGCACCGGATCGACGGTGATGAAGAGCGGCGCCACACGGTCTGCCTGAGGGCCAAGCAGATCGAGCACGCTTGCCATGTAGGCCAGCGTCGTCGGGCAAATGTCCGGGCAGTGGGTGAAGCCGAAGAAGACGAGCTGCCATCTCCCGGCGAAGTCGGCCTCCGTCACGGCACGGCCGGTGTGATCCGTCAGCGAAAACTCCGAGCGGATGTCCGCTTCTCCGGAAGAAATCGCCTGGGGTGGTTGTGGCGCCAAGTACGCGCGCAACGTCAGCGCGCCGCCTGCCGAGAGCAGGAGAGCTGCCGCGCCGGCCCAAATCACGAGCCGGGCGCGCCGTAGACGGCGCATTCTGGTATTTTCGGTCATCGTTCCAACTCAGGTAGTGGCCCGCCCGGGCCGCAGCCCGGGCGGGTGACGGGTCAGCCGTCCTGCGGCTCGACCTCGGGCGTCTGCATCTGATCCGTCATGGCCTGCATCATCTCGGTGCAGGCCTCCATCATCGGTCCCATCTGCTGCATCATCTGCATCATTGGCATCATGCCCTGCATCCCGGGCATGTCCCCGCCCATCATGTTGCCAGGCATGGCGTCCTGGTTCTGCATCATCTGGTCGGACGTCTGGTCCCCGGCCTCCTGCGCGAGGGCGGCCGTGGTTAGGAGCGCCGTCAGAGCGGTCGCGGCGAACCCGAGCTTACGTGTGGTATTCATCATCTTCTCCTTCAGGTTTTTCGGTTATTCCCTCGTCGGGTCCGGCTCTCCGGCCGGATTGCTCTTGCTCGCGCAAGATTTCGAGCCGCCCATCATGCAGAGCCCCAGCCCGCACATGACGGCGCAAGGGGCGAGGCTCAGGATCAGCGGCGCCGCGCCCACGGCTGTGAGCCAGCCCCAGTTGAGGGCGAGACCTGCGCCGACCAGCGCCATCGCGGTGAGCATCAGGCCTCGACGGCCCAACGGCAGTCGCAGCGGGACGGCCCGTCGTGTTGCGGGCATGGTTGTCGTCTCGAGCATGGTCTACTGACTCCTTTCGTTGATGAGGGATTGGACTTGGGCGACGGCTTCAGGACTGTCCCATTCCGCCGGGCCGGCAAGGCGACCGCGCTCGCGCCCCACGCGGTCGATCAGGATCGTCGTCGGCAGCCCCACCACGGCGAAGGCGAGCATCGCGCGAATGTCCTCTGCGAGGTACATGTCGAGGTGGCGAATGCCGATCTCGTCGTAGAAGCGGCGCACAGGCTCGAGCCCCGCCCGATCGATCGACAGCGGCAAGACATGGAAGTCCGGCCCGCCCAGGCGCGCCTGAAGCGCATCAAGGGTCGGCATCTCCTCGCGGCAAGGCGCGCACCAGGTGGCCCAGATGTTCAGAAGCACGACCCGCCCGCGGAAATCCGCAAGCGTCAGGTCCCGACCGTCTCTGTCCACGAAGGGCGGCGAAAGGAGATCGCGCGGCTCCCCGTGCAGGGGCATCGCCGTCCGAGCAACAGCCGGGTTAGCCGCGAGCGCGAGCAATCCAGCAAGGACTTCGCGGCGCCTCATGAGCCGCGCTCCGCTTGCAACCGGCGCACGACCGGCACGATGTCGTCCTCAAGCGCGCGCCGGTCGAAGGGGCCGACGTGCTTGTAGGCGATGCGGCCTTCGGCATCGATCACGAAGGTCTCCGGCAAGCCGTAGACGCCCCAGTCAATGGCTGCGCGTCCCGACCTGTCCGCTCCGATGCGCGTGAAGGGATCGCCGAGCTCTTCGAGGAAAGCCAGCGCCTCTTCGGGATCGTCCTTGTAGTTGATCCCGTAGATCGGAACGGTGCCTGCTTTGGCCAGCTCCACGAGAAGCGGGTTCTCCGTGCGGCAGGGGACGCACCACGATGCCCAGACATTAACAAGAGAAACCTGGCCCTGCAGGTCGGCCGAGGACAAGCCATCCTGCCGCCCTTCGATGGGCGGGAGCGCGAACTCCGGGACCGGTTTTCCGATCAGCGTCGAGGGCAACCGGTCGTCGTTGTTCCAGAGGCCCCAATAAAAGGCTGCAGCCAGCAGGCCGAACACCGCCAGAGGCAAAAGCAGAACCAGTCGGCTCCCTCGGCGCCGAGGCTCTTGCTCGACATCCGCGCTCATGATCCGTCCTCGTCGTTCGCGGTGACATCTGACTGGAAGGCTCGCTGGCGGTCGGGCCATGTGCTCTTGATGTAGGCGAGCACCGCCCGGATCTCCTCGTCCGTCAGCACACCCTCAAAGGCAGGCATGTCGCTTTCGTAGCCGGGCACGACGCCGCCGACCCCGAGCTTCGTGATAGTGAAGAGCTGCCCGTCGGCGTGGTGCCAGGTGTGCCCGGTCTCGTCGTGCGGCGGGGCGGGCATGCGGCCGCTCTCAAGCCGGCGCTTCCAGTCCGGTTGACCCTCGAGATTGGCCCCGTGGCACGACGCGCAGTTCGCAGCATAGAGTTCCTGCCCAAGGGTGAGTTCGTCCGCTGTCACGGGCTCGCCGAGGAACGTCACGCCGTCCACTGGTGCGCCGCTGCCCTGCTGCTGGGCGAATGCGCCGATGGCGACCAAGCTTGCGACCGCGACGCCGGAGAAGGCAATAGCTCTGCGCTTCATCTCGGCCCCCGCAGGTACTTCACCAGCGCCACGAGGCTGAGCACGAGGACCGCGAGGACAAGCAGCAGAACAAGACCGCCGCCTGCCATCATGAGGCCCATCATCGGCCCGTCCATCATTCCCATCATGCACTCACTCATTGGAATAGACGGTGACCCCGCCCTCGCCGAAGGCGTAGGTCTTCAACGTGCCGGTCTTCTCGGGCGCCATGCCGGGCGCGTTCGCCGGCATGCCGGGGAGCGTGATGCCGGCGATTTCTGGACGCTCCGTCACCAGCCGTTCGATGATCTCCGCTGGCACCAGCCCGCTGACGTAGTAGCCGTCGATCTCGGCCAGATGGCAGCCGAGGCCCTGCTCCGGCACGCCGGCCTCGACGGAGCGCCGATCGAAATTCGGGTCGTCGACGCGGGTCACCTGGTAGCCGTTTCCTTCGAGGTATTCGGCATAGGCGTCACAGCAGCCGCAGCTCGGGTCGCGCCAGATCGTGATCTGTTTCGAGGGCACCGCCTGTTCCGCGGCGGCGGCATCAGCAGTGGTCGCCCGGCCCGAATCCTGCGCCGAGGATAGCGTGGCGAAGGCGATACCCCCCGCCACCGCGACGGCTGCAAGTGAGGTGAATGCAAGAGCGTTCTTCATGATGAACTCCTTCAGATGGCCGCGAGCGCGGACCAGGTGTCGCCGCCGTCGCGGCTCTGCTTCAGGCCGCCATCCAGCGCAGCGACGATGTGGTCGGGATTTCTCGGGTGCACCGCCACTGCGGAGGCGAATCCGTCCGCGAGGTGCGACCAGACGACGCCGCCGTCGCGGGAGGTCCACACGCCTGACGGCAGGGCGGCGTAGAGCGTTTCGGGCGCGGACGGCGCGCTAGCCAGCGCATGGATCGGCTGGCCTGCCGGAAGTGGCGCTTCCGACGGCGGAGCATCGCCGGAAACCAGAGCGTCCATCGCGTTGCCGGGCTGGACGTCCTGCCAACGGCAGAAGCAATCCGGCACGCGCGTAAGCCCCATCTCGGTGCCGGCGTAAATCCAGATCCCGCCCATGCCCGTGGCGAGATCGACCGAAGCGAGCGTCAGAAGGTCTCGCTCAACTTCATCTAGCCACGGGCGATCCATGGCGAGGCTCCAGCTTCGGCCGGCGTCCTCGCTCTTCCAGAGGCCGTCTCCCCGAACCGCGGCGTAGATCATCTCAGGCTGTCCGGCCGCGACGGTCACAGCGGCGATCTCGCCTTCCGGAAGGTCATGCGAGCGGGCTTCCCAGGTGCGGCCCTCGTCGTTGGAGAATGCAATCCCGCCAGAGGCGAGGCCGGCAATAATGCGGCCCGGCCGTTCGGGGTGTGTTGCGAGAGCCAGGACGGCGGCAGGGACCGGCAGCGCCGTCCATGAGCTTCCGCCGTCGTCGCTGCGCATCAGATCCGAACCCGCGGCGAGCAGAACGTCACCGTCGAAGGCGAGCGCTACCACTGCTGGCTTCACCGGTTCGGCGCCATGCAGAACCTTCGGTAGCGCCAACACGCCGACCGCGGTGCCGGACGAGAGAAGGAAACTGCGACGCGTTAGCGCCGGATACGATGGGCCGGGCATGGTAACTCCTCATCAAACCCTCGGTCCTCCGCCGCGGCCGGAAGGCACGCCAAGCGGTGGGAAAGGACTGCGCATCGGGGGCACACGCCGCCGAGGCACGGATTGACGCCCCGGCCGCGCTCGTGCGGCGGGCGTCAGATCAGATGAGGGTTCGAGGAGGGTGTTTGGCTGGAAGGTTTGCAACGCCGCAGAAATTCTGCGTCACCGCTGGCCCAAGCGCCTCGCGTGGAACCGAGACGATGCCGTATCCATGCGGCGCAAGCACAGCTGCGAAACTGCCCGCTCCGCAGACGAGGTCGCACGCGACAGCCATTTCGCCTGCATCGGTGTCGCCACAGGCGTCGCAGTCGGACATGTGCATCGCAGCATCATCGGAGGCGATCATGGCCGCAGCCATCTCCGCCGAGCCCGCTGCATGCGCAACCGAACTCGCCGCGAATGCGGCGAAGACGGCAGCGAAGATCAGGCGGGCCAGAAACGTCATGGAGTAAGCTTAACCTGTAATGGGCCGGGTTTCCACCGAGCTGTGCTCGCAATCGAGTGAACGCCTTGCCTTCATCGGCCTCCGAATGGTGCGATCCATCAGGTCGTTCCGGAGCGTGCAAGGTCGTTCATGATGGGACATTCGGGGCGATCATCGCCCTGGCAGCGCACGACAAGATCACGAAGAGTCGCGCTTAGTGCCTGCAACTCGACAATCTTCTGATCGATCCGCGTAAGGTGCTTTTCCGCTAGCCTCTTGACGTCCGAACTCGAGCGTTGGCGATCTTCGTAAAGGGACAAGAGCGTCCGGCATTCTTCGATGGTGAACCCGAGGGATCGAGCGCGAGCCAGGAAAGCCAGCTTGTGCAGGTCCTGAGATCCGAACTCCCGGTACCCGTTCTCGCTTCGCGAAGGCCGCACAAGTCCGATGTCTTCGTAGTAGCGAATGGTCTTGGCCGGCAAGCCGCTCCGTTCCGAAACATCTCCGATGTTCATGGTCGCGACACCTCTCGCTCTGTCTTGAGCAACCACATAGGGATTCCACCTACTGGAAGGTCAAGCGCCTCGCCGGAAATTTTCCTTCTTGACCTTCCAGTCGCTGGAAGCCCCACCTTGGCGATGAGATGAGCTGGAGGACCGAACATGGATGTTGCGCGTGCTACAACTGGAATGGTGAGAGACCCGGTCTGCGGCATGGTCGTCGACCCAAGCGACACCGGCCCTCGCCATGAGCACGAAGGCCACGTCTATCACTTCTGCTCCGAGAAGTGCCAATCCAGGTTCGCTGCCTCGCCCGGCGACTTCATCGAGGCCGTCGATCCGGTCTGCGGGATGTCCGTCGATCGCGCGACGGCCAAGCATTTGTCTTCGCACACGGGCGAGAAGTTCTACTTCTGCTCAGCGCGCTGCAAGGAGAAGTTCGACTCCGAGCCGGAGACGTACCTGAAGGGCAAGCCAACGCCGGAGCCGATGCCGGCGGGCACGATCTATACGTGCCCGATGCATCCCGAGATTGAGCAGGTCGGCCCCGGAGACTGCCCGATTTGCGGGATGGCACTCGAGCCGAAGGGCGTGCCTCAGGGGGACGAGGGCCCGAACCCCGAGTTGGTCGACTTCACCCGCCGGTTCTGGATAGGTGCCGCGCTGACCGTGCCGGTACTCCTTCTGGCGATGGGCGGCTACGTCGGGATGCCGATCCGCACCTGGGTGGGGGAGCGGCTCGCGCACTGGCTCGAGCTGATCCTGGCGACGCCGGTGATCCTCTGGGCGGGCTGGCCGTTCCTGGTGCGCGGCTGGAAGAGCTTCCGTAGCCTGAACCTCAACATGTTCAGTCTAATCGGCATGGGGGTGTTCGCGGCGTGGATCTTCAGCACCGTCGCCGTGATCGCCCCCGGCCTGTTCCCGAGCGGATTCCGCGACGCGGAAGGGAACGTCGGCATCTATTTCGAGGCCGGTGCGGTCATCGTGGTGCTCGTGCTCCTTGGCCAGATTCTTGAGCTGCGCGCGCGCGAGCGGACTGGTTCTGCGATCCGTGCGCTGCTCGACCTCGCGGCGAAGAACGCGCGCGTCATTCGTGACGACGGCAGCGAAGAGGAGGTGCCGCTCGAGGAGGTGCAGATCGGCGAGCGCCTCCGGGTCCGCCCCGGCGAGAAGGTGCCGGTCGACGGTGAAGTGGTCGAGGGGCGATCTTCGGTCGACGAGTCCATGCTCACTGGTGAGCCGGTGCCCGTCGAGAAGGTCGCCGGTGACCCGGTCACCGGCGCGACGATCAACGGGACCGGGAGTCTGGTGATTGAGGCGAAGCGGGTAGGCAAGGATACAATGCTTGCGCAGATCGTCGAGATGGTGGCGGCTGCACAGAGGTCGCGTGCGCCGATCCAGAAGCTTGCAGACGCGGTGGCCGGTTACTTCGTGCCGGCGGTGATCGCGATTGCGGTGGTCTCCTTCATCGCGTGGTCCATCTGGGGACCCTCGCCGGCCCTTGCCTATGGGCTCGTCTCCGCGATCGCCGTCCTGATCATCGCCTGCCCCTGCGCCCTCGGGCTCGCCACGCCAATGTCGATCATGACCGCCACGGGGCGCGGCGCTCAGGCGGGCGTTCTGATCAAGAACGCGGAGGCGCTCGAAGCCTTCGAGAAGGTGGACACGCTGATCGTCGATAAGACCGGCACGCTGACGGTGGGCAAGCCGGAGCTTTCCGCCGTGCTGCCCGAGGCGGAGCACGACGAGGCCGAGATCCTGCGTCTGGCGGCGAGCCTGGAGCGGGGTTCCGAACATCCTCTTGCAGAGGCCATCGTCCGGGGCGCCGAGGCGCGCGGACTGAGCCTCGCCAAGGCAGATCAGTTCGAAGCGGTGACCGGAATGGGCGTCAAGGGCGTGGTCGACGGGAAATCGGTGGCCTTGGGTAATGTCAGGATGCTGGCGGAGCTCGGGATCGAAGCGCCGGCTGCGACCGAGATCGCGAATGCTCGGCGCGATGAAGGCGAAACTGTCATGTTCGTGGTCGTCGACGGAACCATCGCGGGGCTCGTGGGGGTGGCCGATCCGGTCAAAGAGACCACACCGCAGGCGCTCAAGACGCTGCACGAGCTTGGCTTCCGGATCGTCATGGCGACGGGAGACAACGAACGCACCGCGCGCGCCATCGCGAGTCGTCTCGGCATCGACGACATCCGCGCCGATGTGCTGCCGGAGGACAAAGCGCGCGTCATTCGCGCTTTGCAGTCAGAGGGCCGAAAGGTGGCGATGGCCGGAGATGGCGTCAACGACGCGCCGGCATTGGCTCAGGCTGACGTCGGAATCGCGATGGGCACCGGCGCCGACGTTGCTATCGAGAGCGCGGGCTTCACTCTGGTGAAGGGCGACCTTGGCGGAATCGTGAGAGCGCGGCGCTTGTCGCTCGCCACCATGCGCAACATCCGACAGAACCTGTTTTTCGCGATGATCTACAACACCGCTGGCGTGCCGATCGCAGCAGGGCTGCTTTATCCCTTCTTCGGGCTCCTGATCTCACCCATGTTCGCTGCCGCTGCGATGAGCCTGTCGTCCGTCTCCGTCATTGCCAATGCACTCCGGCTGCGTGCCGTGCGACTCTGACAGCGAGCTTCTCGCTCAAACGCGGGCGCGGGTCGCTTCATGCTCTTGCTTTTTCCCGGCGTCCCGTGCTCTCACCGCCGCCTCGGAAGTGCAGCCAGAGAAGCGCCGCGGCCGCGGCCAGGAAGGCGAGGTTCAGGAAGAAGGTGTAGTCGATCGCGAAGCGGACCATCTCCTGCAGCGACGGCCTCTCGGTCGGGATCATGCCGACAAGCGCAAACAGGTAGTGCACGGTGATGCCTGCCGCGACCATGCAGACATAGAGCAGTCCCGACAGGTAGAGGGCGTAGCGCCAGCCATAATATTTGGCGTGGACCCAGATTACCGTCGCCGCGACGAGATCGGCACCAAGGAACGCCACCACGCCCCCGAAGGACGCATCGCGCGACCAGAGCATCGCCGCCAGGGGCACATTGCCCATCGAGCCGATGAAGGTGAAGAACGCGACCACAGGGGCAACGAGCGCGTTCTCAAGCACAATGAGAAATCCTGGGCTCTGCTGCGCGCCGCCATCTCCAATGAGGAAGATCGTATTCCAGAAGCTCTGCGGCACGAAAACAGAGATGAAGCCGGCGATGGTGAAGCCGAAGAGGATCTCTTTCCAGACCATCTTCCATTCCATGAAGAACGCCCGGGCGATCCGTTGCCAACCCTTGCGGGAGAGGAGCTTGTCGCGGAACGAGCCCTTCATCCCGTGGTCCATGTCCATTCCCTCGCTCTGCTGAGCCTTCTCGGCGTGCCCCTTCGCCTCGTCGATGAGGCCCGAGGGGAACCAAAGCTGCGTCAGAATGTAGGCGTACACGATCATCAGCATCCCGAGCAGAAAGTTCGCGAGGGTGAACTTCCAGCCGAGCAGCACCCAGAGGACGATCCCGAGCTCGATCACCAGATTGGTCGATGCGATGAGGAACGCGATCGAGTTCATCGGATGCGCGCCCTTGACCAGGACCGAGCGCGATGCCGCGAGCGCGGCGAAAGAGCAGGAAGATGAGATGAAGCCGAAGAATCCGGCGATGCCGGCCTCTCTCGGTCCGCGCTCGCCGAGGATCTTGGCCATCTGCTCGCGAGTGACGAGGACCTGGATGCCGGCCGAGATGATGTAGCCGAAGATCAGCGCCCAGAGCGCCTTCCACAGCATACCGGCGCCAGTGGTGAAGGCTTGAAGAACTTGATCCATGAAGGTTGCTTGCCAGGCGTCGGTTCTGTTCCCACTCCGAAGAACCTCTGAAGTTCCATGAGGTTCCTCTGACGCCATGCACGGCATCTTGAGGGTCAGCTTCCTTTGCAAGCCCGCGCCTGCTCGCGCATCACGCCATAGTCGCTCATCATCTCGGCAAGCGCCGAGGGCTCCGGGAGCAGCGCGATCTCGTCGGCCGCCTGCGTCTGGAACTCGCGGCCGTACTCGACAACCGGCGGACAGACGCCACCGGCCGGAGCTTTAGAACCGACCGTCGCGCAGGCGGTCAGCGAGGTCGTCGCGATCACGAGGACGGCGAGCCGCAGCCTCCAACATACGGCGCTGAACATCATGGGTTCTCTCCACGCTTTCAAGGCGCTCCGCGACGCGTCCGGCGCGCTCACCGAAGCGTCGGAGCGAGAGCAGGAAAAGGAGCACGGCGATCGCGATGGCGCCGTAGCGCAGGGCCGCCCGCGCCCAAGGGCTGGCGGCAAGCCCGGTGAACAGAGCAGCGATCATCGAAGCCCCCGCTTCCAGTCATCGATGCGGGCGTAGATGGCGACCGCGATGCCGGCGAGGGCCACGGCGATGAACACCCAGCGCAAGGTGTCGAGATAGGGGACGAGCGGCAGGATCGCGGTCTGGGTTTCCGCCAGGACGTTCTGCGCCACCTCGACGCCAGCGGCGCCAAGCGTCGCCACGCCAGCCGCGCCACCGCCTTTCATCGTACGGCTCTCGGCCAGCACCTCTCGCGCAGGCGGGGTCTCTGCCGCGAAGGGCACGGGCCGCGCCGGGAACCGCTCGCCCCACTGCCGCGCGGGGCCGAGATCGACGTGCATGAACCCTGATCGCGGGTAGAGGCCAAAGCCGAGGAAGCCGACCTCCCGCGCCGCCGCCTCAAACGCCGCTGGATCGTGGTTCGCCATGGCAATGTCGAAGGCTGTACCGTCGAGGTGCTTCGAGTGTGGCGCGCCGCCGACGGCCCGGTTGTGCGCCGGGCTCCGGTAGGCCGAGCGGACGATCAGCGGCCTGCCAAGCTGGTCGCGCAGCGCCTGGAGCTTGTCGAGCGCTTCCTCGTTGATGCGCAGGGAGCCGGTGCCCCGGCAGGCGATCTCGGCGGGGGAGAAATTCTTCCAGCGCCATGAGCGCTCGGGCACGTCGCGCCAGTGTTTGTAGGTCATGGTCGTCATCGCAGGTCTCCAGGCACAAAAAAGCCCGCTCCTCGACGAGGGCGGGCGGTGGTCTGATGGGTCGGGCGGATCGGTTAAGGCGTCGGCCCGAAAAGCTTCAGCTTGATGGCGATGCCGGCCATCAGGGCGAGCAGGATTGCGGTGGTGATCAGCCGCACGGAGGTCTGTACGGCGGTCTGTTTCGCGAGGCGGAAACCCGCGAGCAGCGAGCGAAGATCGCGGATGTCCTCGGCGGCATTTTTGCCGTCGAGGCCAACCTCGCGCAAGGCGCGCCGTGCGCCCGTCTCGGCCGCTCGCTCAAGCAATTTTTCCAACATTTCGCCGGACAGGTTTCCGGGAGCGGTTCCGGGCATGGCGAAGCCGTCACGATCGTTGGAACGGATCATTCGGTCTTCCTTTCGTCGAAGGCCAGAGGGACAGGCCGGGCTCATGGGAACAGGCATATGGCCAAGGCATCCTTGTCTGCGCCTGCGCTGCTCTTCAAGCGAACGGATCGGTTTAAAGCCTTCCTTCAGGTCAGCCTTTCCTCCAGTTCGAGTTCGGTAGCGTATCCCTGGAAGTAGCTGTTGCGAATCGGGTTCGTGGCGCGCAGCCGGGCGATGAACACCCGCTCGGCGCGGAACTCGACATCCTCCGGGTCAGGGACAGTGAGCACCTCACCGGACAACCGGGCTTCGCGCTGCAGCGTCAGCAGGGGGCGGTGCGCCTCACCGGCAGAAGCATGCTCCAGCGTCAGACGCATGATCCTTGGCGCGGCGCCATCCTGGAACCGGCTGACCCCGCCAGGACTCCGGATGATCTGTGTATCCGGCTCGGCCCACAACCCGGCTCCATAACTGTAATTATGCTCGAACCGTACCGCCGGCCCCAGCCACAGCCGGGCGAGATCGAGGAAGCCGTCGGTGCTGGCCCCGTCATCCAGGTCGAAACGCCAGTAGCGTGCCGCCACGTCCGGCGGGGTAGCCAGCATCACGGCGGCATAGCCCTCGCGCCGCCAATTCCCCTGCCAGACATCGAGCCAGCCTGAATCCCAGGCGACGGGGCCGAGCTGCAAGGCAAGCGCGGTACTGGCGCCTTGCAGTTCGCCATCGCCCAGCCGACGGCCATAGAGCTGCAGGCGGGCGAGATGACCGTCCAGCCGTTCGCCGGCAGGACGGCTTCCGAGATCGAGGCCGGTGACGGCAGGCAGCGTGCCCGGCGTGCCTGTGATCACGGCGCCGCCATCGGCGGCGGCCGAGGCATTACCGGCGGCGAAGGCGATCCCGGCCACGGAGGCGGTATCGGCGGCGGGACTGCCGGTGGACAGCGCCGCCTGCTCGGCTCCGCCAGTGACGATATAGCCCAGCCGCGCGCCGCCGGATCCGTGGCGCAGCTCGATGGCGTTGTCCGCCGTGCCGTCATTCAGACCGGCGATGGCGACCGATCCGGTGCGCCGGCTGCGATAGGCGGCCAGCAAGGTGCCTTCCGCCATCGAGCCGTCGAGTGCCAGCCTTGCCACATCGGCGGCGCGGGTAGCGGGATCGCCTTCTGTCGGGATATAGCTGCTGGCGTCCGGCCCTTCCTCGGCCTGCGCGCCCCAGACCAGCAGCCCGCTCGTACCGTCGCCGGCATAGTTGCCGCCGGGATTCAGCAGGCGGCAGGCGGCGAGATAGGACGTCTCCCCGGCGATCGATCCGGTCAGCATGCAGCGCGCCCAGCCCCCGGCCAGCGGGACCAGCCGCGCCGAGAGCGCCGTGCCCGCCCCGCCCTGCGCGGTTGTCGCGGTGCCGGCGGCAAGGTCGAAGGTGCCTTGCGCATAATCGCCGCCGCTGGACAGCACGAGCGCAAGGCGCGTCCGCTCCGCCGGCTTCACGAACAGGCTGAAGGTGACCGCAGCGCCTTCCGTCACGGTGGCGGATTGCGTGATCTGGTGGATGCCGGTGGTGGCGCTCTCGACCAGCATGTCGGCTTGCAGGCTGCCATCCGGCGTGGCGCCGGCGTCGGCGGTGATGGTCGCATTCTGCTTCGTCCAGACGGCATCGCCGAACTGGGCGCTGCGTGCCAGCAGGTTGGTGCGCTCCCCCTCGATCAGGAAGCCGCGCGGCGTGCCGCTGGCCGGCTCATGGTCCTGCCGCCACCCATAGCGCGCGGCCAGGCTTTCCAGCCGCCAGGTGATGGTGGAGCTGCCGGTTCCGGAGACGCTGGCGATGGCGAGGCAGGCGCTGCCGCTCTGCTTCTCGAAGGCGGTCAGCGTGCCGTCGAGATAGCGGCCAGCATCCTCAGGATCGGCCAGCCGGACCGCCTCGCCGACCCGGAAATCGCGATCCTTCTGCTGCAGCACCAATTCCAGCGTGCCGGGCGGATCGAAGCCGTCGAGGTTGATGGTCAGCGGCTCGGTCAGCCCATAGCCCTGAAGCCGGCCGTTCCGGTCGAAGCGGGTGGCGAGGCTGGACCGGGTGAAGGCGATGCGCGGATCCTCCGGCCCATAGCCGGTGAAGTCGAGATCGAGAAGCGGTCCCGCCAGGCGTGCATCGTCGCCGGCCCGCACACGATAGCGCGCCGTGGAGCCGGGGCAGCCGGGGGCGGGGGCGGCAACCGCCCCGAACAGGGCGGCCAGGCCGATCGCTTTCGCCTCGCCCAGATCCGCGACAATGGCGGTGTCGGCGGTCCGGTTGCCCAGCGTGCGCGCCGCCTTCGACAGGCGGTCATCCGCCAGTGCCGTTTGCGGCAGCGATTCTGCCCAGCGCCCGCCGGCGAGATCCGCGCGGTCAGCCTCGTTCACCCAGCCGATCAGAAGCTTGCCCATGTCACCCCCAGGCCTGCAGGATCGCGCGTCCCTGCGCGTGGGATTCGGTCACACCGATCAGGATCAGCGGCCGGCCCGCCGCATAGTCGAGGAAACATTCGTCGCGATAGGATATCTCGTCGCCGAGCCAGGGCGCGCCGGCCAGGAGATACTCATCTACCGTCACCTCAAGCTCGACCAGGTCCCGGCGGACAGACATCAGCGCCAGCTGCCGCTCCGCCTCCCCATCGGCATCCGTCTCGCTCTCCAGCAGCGTCATGCGGCGCAACTCGGCGGACAGCGGATGCTTCCGTTTCACCGCCGGCGCATCCCGCTGCACAATTCGGTATTCCTCCTTCAGAAAGGCGCGGCGGTCGGCCGAGACGCTCCCGGCCAGCTGGTCGCCTTCCTGTACCGTCCAGTTGCGCCGCCAGCCCAGAACCACGCGATGGTTCGGCAGACCCTGGCCTTCGTCATTGCGCGACAGCAGCCGCACATCCTGGACATGAGTGCGGTCGAACGTGGCTGCCGGATTGCCCGTGGGGGCTTCCAGCCGCCGGACCGCCAGCTTGCCGTCGCGGGTGAAATACCAGAAGCCGCCGATACTCCCGCAGATCAGATCGAAGGCCTCGGCTATTGTCATCTCGCGGTCGATGAACAGGCCGAGGCCCATGCCGGACGTTGCCTCGTTCAGCGTCTGGAAACTGGCATGGTCGAGATCGAGGAAATCCACCAGCTCGGAACGGGTGACGGCGATGGTGCGCAGCATGTCGGCAGGCTGCGCCGTATAGCTCGACGGGTGCAGTGTGCCACCGGTAATGATGCCGTTCTTCGCCACACCGCCCAGCTCGATCTGCGCGCCCCAGGCATAGATTGCAGCGGCTTCCCCGAGACTGAATATCCCGGGCGACACGCTGGAACCGGAGACGGTCTCGGTCAGGGTGTAGCGCCGCCAGACCTCGTCCAGATGGATTGCCTCCTCGGTTGCCGCCTCGATGCCCATGCCCAGCGTGACGCTGCCAATGACGCTGCGTAGGTAGATGGAGAAGGTGTAGGGCTGACCGGCCGTGACGCTGACGCTCTGGCGGAAGCCCGCCCCGTCATCGGCGGGGATGTCGATGCGCTCGGCGGTATAGCCGCCATTGGGGCCGATAATGACATCGTTCTCGACCGTGACGCCTTCATCCTTGGTCCAGGCCGGATTCATGAACTGCTCCGACCACAGGAACAGGTTTTCCAGCCGCTCGCCCGACACCTTGGCAGTGATGGTGCCGGCCGGGCTGCCGCCCAGCGTCACGAAACCCTCGGTCACATTCTCCCGGTACTGGCCAGCGGCGGGCGTGCCGGTGACCTTGGAGAGGGCGGCACCCCTGTCATAGACTTCATCCACTGAAAAGATCGATCCACTGTGCGCACCATAGCGCAACGCCGCCGTGTTCAGCGGCGCCAGCGGCACATTGTGGCACAGGCCGTAGCACAGGATCTTCGGTCGGCCCCTTATATCCTGTGGCGTACCCTCATTGCCGGTCGGGCCGCTGTTGGTGCCGGCGTAGGTCTCGCGCTGGATCGGCACCTCGAACTGCGCCTGCCGGTCGCGCAGGAACAGATGAAACCGCGCATCGCGCCATTCCGCCTGCGCTGCCGTGCCGGAAAACAGCAGGACAAAGTCCCGCCACCGCCCGCCCGCAGGCCCGCGGAACAGCCTGAACCGGCGGCCGTCCCAGCCCGCCTCGGCAAAGCGGTCGAAGAACCGGTCGGCATTGTTCAGGATCATCTCGCCCCCGCCACCCGCCGACCGGCCGCCGATCCGTCCATCGCGGAAGGCGAAGGCCTGAAAGCTGGGAGGCTCGACGATCAGCGGCATGGCCTCGATGCCGGGACGGTCGGGATCGTCGGGGCCGGTTCGCCAGCGACCGGTTGCCACCAGCAGGGTTCTGGTTCCCTCGGCCCGCCAGTCGCTGTAGGTGCCGTCACCGGAAACCGACTGTACATCCAGCGCCAGGCGGCGATCCGTCTGGACATAGGCCACGACAACCGCGTCCAGCCGCGCCGCGCCCGTCACCTCGTGAACGGAAACCCGCATGCCGGGCTCGAAAGGCTGGTCCGTCGCCAGCACCAGCTCGACTGGGCCGGTTCCGACCGTGATCCCGGAGGTGCTGGTGCCGACCAGATAGAGGTCGATTTCGGCAAGATAGATCGCATTACTCATCGGATGGCTATCAGCCTCCCCAGCTGCTGCCGCAGGTCGGTCATCTCACGGCGCATCGCCGTCAGCTCGTTGCGCGACTGACCTTCCTCGCGGCGCACGGTCTCGGCGGAGGCGCTGCCGGCCTGCTGAATGGCCGCGGAGAGTGCCTGCTGCAGCGCGCGGATGTCCGCCCGCAGCCCCCTGATCTCTCCCTCCGGCATGGCGCTGCTGCTGCTGCCGGAGCGGATCATGTCGACCAGCCGTTCGGGTGAATAGATGCGGGCCGGGCCGGTCACTTCCAGTTCCGGGCCCCGCTCGCCGACCAGGCGCAACCCGCCGGCATGGGTGCCGCCATAGGCGAAGGCCGGCGTACCGCCTGCCGCGATCAGGGCAGCCCGATAGGCGTCCCGGAAATCGGAGTCGCTGGCGATGCGGGCCTGCACCACGCCGCCACCGGCGGAGGTCTGGCCGAGGCTCACCAGGATGGCGTCCCGGACCTCGCGTGGCACGCCCTGGATCAGGTCGCCCGACGTGCCGACCGTGGCGCCATAGCTGCCCGGCACATAGCTCACACTGCCACCGCCGGATCCGCCGCCTCCGGACCCGCCAGTGCCGGCGCCGAGCTGTGCGTTCTGGATCGCTGCGGCAATCTCTGCCAGGAGGGCATTGGCCTGATCGAGACTGGCGATCACCAGCCGGTCGCCATTCACCAGCTGGTCGAGGCGGTCCAGCTCGGCGCGGGTAGCCGCCAGCTGCTGCTCACCAAGCGACAGATGCCGTCCGGCCAGATCCTCACTGTCGCGCAGGACCTCCTGCACTCGCTCGAAATCCCGATAGTAATCCTCCGAACTGGCGTAGAAGGCCCGGCTCGCCTCCAGCAGACGGCGGCTGGATTCCGGCAGTCCGGCCAGCGCCTCCTGATCACCCAGACGGGCCCGGCGTTCCAGATCGTCGAACTGCCGGCGGGCTTCTTCCAGCCGGTCAGCCGGTGACAAGGGCGACAGCGACTGATCCACCAGCAGTCCCTCGCGGGCGCTGCGCAGCTGCGCCGCCAGCCGGCGCCAGCCCTCGACGATGCGCTCCTGCTCATTCAGGAACTGCCGGGTCGCGCGCAGCTGCGTATCGATCTGGTCGCGCTGCTCCGCCGACAGGAAGGCCGCCGCTTCGCCCATCTGCGACAGCAGCGCGGTCGCCGCGCGGACGATCGGCGCATTGTCCTCGATGGTGCTGTAATACTCGATGACGTTGCGAAGCGTCTGGCCGTCGACCCCGGACAGCGCCTCGCGCAGCCCGGCATCGCGCAGGGTCCGCAGTGTGCCCAGCACCTGGTCGGATACACCCAGCTCCGCCGCCGTGTCGCGCTCCGCCCGGAAACCGGCCAGCACATCGCCCAGCCCGCCCGTGAGCCCGCCATTCAGCCCCATGCCGCGCGCCGTCACCCCGCGCACGAAATCCCCCGCGACCTTCTGCTGTGCCCGCTCCAGCGCCGCGATCCCGGTCTCGGCGGAGATCCCGACCTCGGCCAGCAGCGGGCCGATCTCCTCCATCAGCGCCGCGATCCGCCGCCATTCGGTCTGCACCGGCGTCAGCGTCTCATAGGTCGCCTGGCGCAGGCCGATCAGGATCTCGACATAATCCCGCGTCGCCTGCGCGGCACGGCCGGTATCCAGCCCGGCATCGGCGGCGTTGCGGCGATAGGTCTGGATATCCTCCAGCGTGCCCAGCACCTGGTCGCGCACCTGCCCCTCGATGACGTCGCCGAGTGACAGGGCACCCTGCGACAGCGCCTTCAGGCTGCTCTCGAAATTCTCGGCAAAGCCCAGCAGCTCGGCGCTGCGCTGCAGCCCCAGCTCGACGAAATCCAGCCCGTCCACCACCTTGCGCGCATTCTCCGACAGGCCTTCGGAGCGCCGCAGAATCTCCTGCAGCATGCCGGCAGTCAGCTGGTCGGCGCTGTCGAACCTGCCCTCATACAGCTTGTCGGCGCGGTTGACCGACCCGTCCGGGTTGGTGCCGAACAGCCAGCCCCGGCGGCCGTCGCGGCTACCGGTGGCGAAGTCCACATAGAGACCCTTCGGCAGCTGCGCGCCCAGCGTGCGGGTCAGCTCATCCAGCGAGGCCTCGAACACGCCCTGGATCTGGTCGCGCTCGGACCTCGTCTGGTCGTTCGCCTTGTCCTCGGTCTTGATCAGGCGGCCGCCCAACGGCCCCTGGAAGCTCGCCGTATAGTCCGACGGCTGGCCGCCGAACAGCTTGCCGAGCACGAAGGGGGCGGCGATCGCCATGATTGGCAGGGCCACGGAGAGCATCGGCGCGATACCGGCCAGCGGCGCCGCCGCCGCGATACCCACATTGCTGGCGCCGCCGGCGACGGCGGAGACACCCAGGCTGGCCGCCGTGGCGCCGCCGGCCATGGTGCCGACGGCCGTTGCGCCGAAGACGGAGGGCAGGGCACTCGCCAGCCAGTTGCCGTTATGCAGCATCTGACCGAAATCCCAGGCCGACTTCGCGCCGGAAATGGTGGACAGCATCCCGCCGCCATTGCCCGATACCATGTCGCCCAACGTCGGCAGGGTGGCGCTGCCGGTCACCGCGTTCTTCAGCGGGTTGATCGCTGCCAGCTGGATGAAGCTCTGATACAGCTCCGATGCCATGGCGCGGCCGATATTGCCCATGTCGAGCAGGTCGCGCTTGCCGGTGGCCAGCGCCTGCGTCAGCGATTCGCCGATCCGGTCGAAGCCCCGCGTCAGGCTGTCGCTGAAGAAGCTGCCGGCCTCGCGGGTGCGCGCCAGCTCGTCCTGCGCATCCACCATCTCCGTTGCCAGCTTGCGCGCGGCCTCGGCCGTCAGCAGCGTATCGCGGCGCAGCAGCGCCTGGGTCTGCTGTACCACCTTGTACTCGCGGTCGGAGATCTTCAGCGCCGCCGTCAGGGCGCGGGTCTCGCCGATCTCGCGCACCGTCGCCTTGACCAGGTCCTCGCGTTCCTTGATCAGGGCCAGCGCGCGCTTCGAGGCATCGGACCGTGCCTTCTCATCTTCGACGGCCGCGGCGGTCGCGGCCTCGGTCGCCAGCTTGCGCCGGTTCAGTGCCGCAGCGATCTGCCCTTCCAGCTCCACCTGCTGGCGCGCCTGCGGCAAATAGCGCTCCACCAGCGCGCGCAACTCCTCCTGGCTGAGGCCGGTCAGGCCCAGCTGGGCGGCATGCGCCTTTGCCGCCTGCTCGGCGATCTTCAGCGCCTTTTCCTCGCGGTCCAGCGCTGCGACCTGCGCCAGGCTGCCCTGGCTGGCCGCAAGATACCGCTCCTCCAGCGCGGCGATCGCCCGCGACAGATCCTCGGCCGCCTTGATCGTCGGCTCGATCTGCGCCGGCGCCGGTGCGGGCGCCCCATCGGGCGGCCCCTGCAGATAGGCACGGCGCGCTTCCAGCCCCCGGATCGCGCGCTCGACCTTCTCCAGCTCGTCGCGCATCCGGACCAGCGCGTCCGGATCGCCGAACAGCTGGTCGAAAAGCCCGCCGCCGGCATGCTCCTGGCTGCCGATGGCCTGACGCAGCCGTGTCGCCCGTTCCTGCAGCTCGGCGAGGTTGCGCTCGACGGTGACCAGCGAATGCTCTTCCGGCGGCTCGAAGGCGTCCCACAGATAGCGGGCCTCCCTGGCTGCTGACAGCAGCTTGGTAGCGACCCCATCAATGAGCGGCGTCAGTTCCAGCAACGCCACCTTCAGCTTGGTATCCATCACCTGCGCCAGCGTGCCCAGCTTGTTCTCGGCCTCAGCGGCCTTCGCCACCATCTCGCTGTCGATCACCAGACCCAGGTCCCGGGCATCCTGCGCGAAGCGGTCCAGACCGTCCGCCCCGTCCTTCAGCATGCGCAGCATCGCCACGCCTTCCGAATCGAACAGCTTGAAGGCGATGCGCACCCGGTCGGCCTCGGTCGGCACACGCTGCAGCGCGTCCGCGACCTCGCGCAGCAGCTGCTCCGCCGGCTTCATCTGGCCGTTGAAGTCCCGGGCCGACACGCCCAGCTCGTTCAGCGCGCCCAGCGCCTCGCCGGTGCCGCGCGCGGCCTCGGCCGAGCGGCGGATGAAGCGCTGCAGCGCCATGTCGGCGGTGCCGATGGCAATGCCGCTTTCGGTCGCCGCGAATCGCAGCTCCTGCAAGGCTTCGACATTGATGCCCAGCGTCTGCGCGACATCGTCCAGCGCCGCAATCTCCCGCGCGGCGCGCAGGAAGCCGGCGAATGCCAGCGTCACCGTGCCGATACCGGCGGCGGCAGCGATCCCGGCCGGCCCCAGCGCCCCCAGCACCGTGCCAGCGGGGCCCACACGGGCGGCCAGGCCGGCAATGCCGTCGCGTGCCGATCTGCTGGCCGTGTTCAGCGCCAGCAGGCCTCGCGTCGGCTCCTCGGTTGCACGCGCTATCTTGCGCAGCGCCAGCTGGCCCTCGGTCCCCAGCTCCTTCAGGGCCTTTTCCACGACCTCCTTGTCGCGGATCGACAGCCGGATCGCCACGCCCCTCGACTGCCCGCCGGATCGAAATGCCATGAAACACCCTTCGGACACGAAAAACCCCGCCGAAGCGGGGTTCTGTTACCAGCAAAAAATCAAAAATGGCGATTCACCTAATCGGCCTCACCGCCCCCATTAACTGCGCGCGCGACCGTGCGGTAGAGAGTGTCGAGCGCCCGCTTTTCTGCCCGCGCCACGTCCAGCACTTTCGGCAGCGTCACCTGCGGCAGCAGGATGAAGATCGGCACCGTCGTGCGCCCCCTCAGCCTTGTGTAGGTCCCGGTCCTGGAGCGGGTGACATTGGCCCGGGCGACGCCCCTGCCATCCAGCCGCGCATTATCGGCCACCAGCAGCGAGGGCGCGCCCTGCCGGTACACCAGCCGCAACCGCTGGCCGTGCCCGCGTTCCCACTCGCCCGGCGTCAGCCGCTTGCCGCCACTGCCACGGCCCGCCGCCTCGGTCGGCACCGCGAGGAAAAAACCGTCGCGCGACCGGATCGTCATCCCTTCATCGAAGGCCCGAACGATCTCCGGCGCCTTGGAATAGACCAGCGCCGCCGGCCCCAGCGTCTGCTTGTGACGCGCGGGATAGATCTTGTCCTGCCAGGTACGGGCCAGACGTTCGCCCATCCCGGCCCCGGTCACCTGGCCGCGCAACTCCTGCTTCAGTCCCGTCGATGCCTCGGTGACCCCGGCCCGCAACCTGTCGGCCAGATCGCCCCGCTCGCGGGCCAGCACCTCGGTCAGATTGCCTTCCAGCGCCGATCCCAGCCTCATGACCGGTCCTTTTCCTCGAACGGACGCACCGCCTCGCTCATCAGCGCGAAGGCGTCCAGCATGATCGCCGCCTGGTCGCCCGTACCGCCGGCTTCCGGCAGATGCCCCACGCCGCCAAGCCCGCCACCGCGATACTGCCCCCACAGCCTGACCATCGCCCAGTCCTCCGGGTTCAGCCGCAGCACCGGATTACGCTTGTAACGCCAGCCGGCGATCTCCCAGCAGCTGCCATCGACGGCCCGGCCCTCCGCGTCCATCATCTCGTCGCCGAAATCCCCGGGGCGCAGGGCCGCCACGGCGACGATTGTCAGTTTTTTGCCGTCTGCTCCGGGATCTGGTGCATCAGTTCCAGCGCCTTGCGGCCGATGGCAGCCACATGCTCCGGCGGCAGGGCCGACAGGCAGGCCGTCGTCACCCGGCCGGCCCGGGCCTCATACCTGATGGCCAGCCCCTCCCAGCCCCGCAGGAACAGCTGCGCCGCCACGATGGGCGCGGTGCGGGTATAGCGCTCCCGCGCCGCCAGCAGGGCGTCCAGCTCGGGGAAGTGACCGCGCAGCTGCGCCGTCATGTCGCCGATCTGCACCTCTAGCGCCGCCGGCCAGCGCTCCTCCGGCAGGGCCTCCGCCTCGTCCAGGATCTCCGTGAGATCGGGCTGCTGCTGCGGCTCGACGCAGAATTCGACGGCACGACGCAGGGCGCGCACCACCTCCCCGCCTGCAGGGAAGCGGCAGCCATGCTCGGTCATTGCCGCCGGGAAGGCGGCCCGCTGGAAGGCATCGGCAGCGGCGATCAGATAGACCGGCTCTTCCGGCTCCGCCTCCTTGCGGGTCTTCAGCGCCGCCAGCTCCGCCTCGCCTTCCTCCAGCATCCGCTGGAAGCGCTTGCGATCCGCAGCCCCGCCAGAGGGGCCAGCGGCCGGGTTCTCGGCGGCATCGGCCTTTTCCTCCATCCCGGAGGCGACGGCGCGCAGCGCTTCCAGCTCACGCTCGCCCCGCGCCACCGCTTCCGCCAGGACCTGGAAGCGCACCGGCGTTTTTGCACTGACAGGCAACATCACCACACCTGCAGGAAGAGGCCGCTATCCTGCCCCTGGGCGAAGAAGCCGGTCTGCTCGGTCTGCACCCCCTGACGGTCGCCCGGCTGGTAGGAGGTGTAGAGCGCCGACGGGATGGTGAGGCCGACACGCTGCCCCGGCCGGGAGGCCGACCCGCCGGCCAGGCGGGCGGCGACCGGCTGCGCCGTGCCGTCACGGAAGGCGGTCATCAGGTCCCGCGTTGCGACCAGCGTCGCGTTCGGGTCCATCGACCCGGCCATCCGGCGGCGGGTGATGATCGGCGCGTCGAAGCCCTCCTGCCCATTCGGGTCCGGTGGGAAGATCACCTCATTGCCCAGATCGACCGACAGGGTCTGCAAGGCCGCGCGGCGCCTATTCACCAGCATGGCCGAATTCCGCCAGATGCCCGGGCGGGTACCGTCATAGGTGACGGAAGGAACCGCCGCATCGGCCTTTTCGCTCATGAGCGCCGAGATGGTGTAGGTGCAGCGCGCGGCGCCGCCGGCGGTCTGCTCGATCGACAGGGTTGCCTTGGCCCCGGTGCAGCGATAGACCACGCCGTCCATGTACAGCGCGACGGACGCCGCCGGGATCGAGCTGCTGGCCGGCGCATAGCGGATATTGGCCGGGATCGAGGCGACCGTGCTGTCGCTGAGCGGCGTCGAGAAGTTGTCTGACAAGGTCGCCACCCGGCCCGCCGTATAGTCGAGGATCTGGCTGATATACGCCGTGGCCGGATTGCCCGACAGCGCGACCGGCATGCCGCGATAGAGCTGCGCCGTATCCGCCCAGGGCGCCTGCAGGGTGATGCTGTCGGCACCGCCTGCGGTCGCCTCCACCGCCGCAATACCCCGACGGAGGGTGACATTCTCCCCGGCCGCCTCATCCACCATCGCCGTTGCGCCGGTCAGCCGCGCCACCACGATGGCGCCCGCCGCCGAGGTCGTGACGATGAACTCGCCGTTGTTCGCCTCATTGGCAAAGCCGGAGACATGGATCACCGTGCCGACGGTCAGCGCCGCCAGCCCGTCGCCGCTGTCGGCGATCTCGGCCGAGGCGCCGGTGACCGAGAAAGTCACGCCGGTGATATCGGTACGGGTCTGGGTTGCCGCCATGCCGGCGATGCGCATCAGCAGGTCCCATTCCGGATATTCGCCCGGAACGCCGGGGCCCTTCAGATAGAAGGAACCGCCGATGGTGACCTGCATGCCGCCGACGATCGGCGCGGTCGAATCGAGCGAGCCCTGCACCTCATCCGTCTCGACATTCTGCGTCGTCGGGTTGATCGTCGGGGCCTCGACCAGGATGCCATCAGTTGCCGGATCCGGAGCCTCATAGGTGCCGGGCACCGATTCCTGCTTCAGCAGCAGCGCGCCATTGCGGGTGCGGAGAGTGGCCATATCGGATTACTCCTTCTTGCCAGAGGACGTGGCGCCAGAGGATGTGGAAACGGGCTTGCCGGCGGGTACACCGGACCTGACAGGCCGGGTGACGGCCTCGGCCCTGGCGGGAGCCGCACCACCGACAGCAGGGCCAGAGGGCGTCGCAGGCGGAAGTACGGGCTTTGCCGCGGCGGCCCCGTCGATCAGCTCATGGCGCAGCGCGCCGCCGCCCGGCACGGCGGCCCGGCGGAAGGTCGGAATGGTCATCTGAACCTCCATGAAAAAACCGCGCGGGGCGCGGCGGGTTGGCGGGTGGCCCTGTTCCCTGTGGTCGGGCACCGCGCGAATCGTCAGTTAGGCGCTGGTTCGTAAGGATCGCCGTCATCGGTCGCGTAGGTGATGGTCAGATTGAGCGCGAAGACGATGCCTGCCTCCGTGCCTTCTTCACGCACCAGCTCCTGCGCGAAGCCGGCCTCCTCGATATCGACCGTAAGATTGCCGAGCGTCGTATCGGCCAGTGCCGCCGCCAGTGTCTGGCCGTAGAGAGTGCTGGCCGCCGTACCCAGATCCTCGTCCCGTCCGGCCGCGACATGACCCTCCAGATAGGCGGTAAGTCGGAAGGGCCAGAAATGCGTGGCGCGGCCCTCGATATCCGGCTCATGCCCGCCATCGATCAGGATGACGGCCGGCATCGACTTCCGGTCGGGCCGGCGGCGGCGGTTGCGTGTGACACTGATGCCCTGCGGCGCCAGGCTGGCCAGCAGCTGCTGGTGCAGGGCATCGAGGCATCGCTCGCGGACTGTCATCTCCGGCATGGCCTACGCCTCCTCATCCGGGGCAGGTACAAGCCAGAGCCGCCACAGCAGCCGGTCCGCCTCCGGCCGCGCCGCCATGTCGACCCGCAGCGTCTCATCCACACCCCCATTGGCGTCCAGAAGATCGACCAGGTCACCTTCATCGACCGACGGCAGGACCGCCACGCGGATCTCGCCGATCCGCGTCGTGCTGCCGGTGCCGGTCTGCATCAGGGGGATCGCCGCATCGCCTGTCATCCAGGCCATGCGGCAGGGGATGGGATCGCCGCCGGCCGCCAAGCGAACCCGGACATCCACGGCCATGAACGGGTCCGAATGGATCGTGGCCAGCATCGAATCCCAGGAACCACCTCCCGTGCCGACACTCATCCGGCACAACCTTCGCGGAATATTCCCATCATCGGATCGCCGACATCAGAAGCTGCCATTGAGGCGCACCCGTCCGACAGTATCCGATGCGCCACCGCCGACGGCCTCGACCGCGGCGCCGATCAGCGTGTTGGAGGTCGCAGTCTTGGTGACCACCTTGGTGGTATTGTCCCAATAGACCTTGTCACCGGTCGACCAAGCCTGCGAGGCCGTCTTCGCCAGATCGAAGATGCCGACGAGACTGGCCTCAACACTCTCGCCATTGGCGGCATTCCCGGCGGCAATACCGAAAATGGAGCCGACGAGCAGGCCGTCACCGGACATGACATCATAAGGTGCCGTCAGGGTGATCGTGTTGCCGGGCTGGACATAGTTGCGCATGTGTTACTCCTTTTGCGAGCTTGCAGATGGTACGAATATTTCCTACTTTTGGGGCGGGAGGATCTGGAAGATGACCGAAAAGATCAGCGTTTCCCTCACCGACGAGCACGCCAGGCTTCTGCAGGACGCTGTGAAGAGTGGCGATTACGCCTCGTCCAGCGAGGTCGTCCGGGAAGCACTCCGCGAGTGGAAGACCCGCCGCCTCCTGGGCCGAATGTGGGACGAGGGCATCGCCAGCGGTCCTGATGAGCCCAATACGACCATGGACGACATCAAGGTCGAGGCACGCCGCCGCAAAACCCTTGTCTGATCGTCCATGGCACGGATCTCCTTCACCCGACGGGCCCGCGAGGACCTGATCGAGATATGGATGCACGTCGCCGAGGATGATCCGCAGGCTGCCGACCGGCTCCTTGATCGGCTGAACGAAACGGCCGCCCGCCTTGCCGAACACCCTGAGATGGGCGCGGCCCGCGACGACATCCGCCCAGGCCTGCGCTATCTGGTCAGCGCGCCATACCTTCTGCTCTACCGAACCACCGATGTCGGGGTGGAGATCGTTCGGGCCGTGCACGGTCGCCGCGATCTGTCTGGCCTGTTCTAAACAGGCTTACGCGCCAGGATTCTTGTAGAGGCCACGCCAGTCGATGGCCTTGGCACCGAAGTCAAGGCGGCACTTGATCTCTACCCCGTCGACGTCGAAACCGTTGCGAGTCTCGATGTAGGCGCCCTGCTGGCCTTCGAGATAGGCGTACTCGATCGTGTCGATCTGGCTCGGACTGGCCGCCAGATACCAGGCCGTCTCGCTGGCCGCATCGAGACGCGGCTCGGCGATGGGCGAAAGCGTGCGGATCGATTGCGGTACCACGTTGCCGCTCTCGGCGGGAACGATGTTCTGGGCCACCAGCTGCTCGGCCTTCAGCTCCAGCGCGGCTGGCACGATCAGGAAGGCGGGGCGGATGTTGAGCACCGTCTTCCTGTCTAGCCCGGTCTGCTTGCGCATCGCCGCGCGCGCCGCGCCCACGCTGTCCACCCCGAGCGCTCCGCCAGTGCCGGCAAAGTTCTTATGATTGGCATGGAAGAGCGCCGTTCCGTCCGCCATGGCCGGATTCGATGTGACGATGTCCCAGACCACGTCGCTTTCGAGCTGGGCGATCGAGTTGCCGTACATCGCCGGAATCCGGGTGAAGGCGTCGAGATCGTCGTTGATCAGTACCTGTCGGGTGATGGCGACCACGCGCCCATAGGTCTCGATGCGGTAGCTCTCCTTGCTCTCGCCGAGGGTGCCGCGCTTGAACTCTCCACTCTCGCCGACCTTGAGGAGCTGCGGCGCCTCGCCCAGCTGGACCCGATGCATCGCCTTGAAGTCGGTGGCGAGTACCTGGCGGCAGAAGAGCGGGAAGGTTCGCGGGTAGGCCTCGTAGGCCTGGCGGAGCGTCTTGTTGGTGACCGCCGCGAGGATCTCGGGGAAGTCCGAGGTCGAGTGCAGCGCGCGGGTCGCCACCTCGTCGCGAGAGAGGCCGCGAGTGCTGGCACCCGTCGTCTCAAGACTTTCGCGGGCGAGCTCCATCAGCGTCATGCCGCGATACTCGCGTGCCGCGTCCTCGAGCGGGAAGAGCGTCGGGCTGTAGCGGTGCAGCAGCGCATTGGCGACGGCCTCGCGGCGGGTGACCGTCGCGTCGCGCCCGCCGAGCGGGATCGAGACATGGGGGAAGGTCCGGGTCTCGTCCGACTTCAAAGCGACCTGGTCGAGGATCAGCCGGCGCGCCTCGTTGATGGAAACACCGCGTCTGATCAGGTCGTCGGCGAAGCCGCGTTCGAGCTGGAGCTTGTCGACCAGGCCATGGATCGTGGAGACGCGCTCGCGCTCCTGCACACGTGCCTCGCTGACCAGAGCATCGGTGTCAACGCTCCGGCTGCGATCCTCGGCCGCCAGGCCGGTTGCGGGCTTCGTCGCGCCAGGCTTGGTCTCAGCCGCGCGGGTCTGTGTGTCGCTTGCGCGGACCTTCGGTTCGGCAGCGCCGGTCTGGTCATCAGTCATCTGGGTCTCCTCGGCCATTTCCGTGGTGTTGTTCTGATCAGCCTTTACGGCCGGGGTCTCGGTCTTGTCGGTCATTGGGGATGCTCCTTGGTCTATGGGGGCGTCCCGGCGTTGGAGGACGCAGGTCTGGTACTCGCGGTGCATGCGGAAGCCGGCGGCGGGATCGGCACCGACCGGCACCGCAGAGATCTCGAACGGGGTCCAGTCCACCGCCCGCCAGAGTTCGCGCTGGCCGTCGGGTTTCGATATCTCGAAGCGGTGGACCTGATAGCCGACGGAGACCGCGCGGATGTGCCCGGCCTCGATGTCGCGCCAGATGTCGTCGACGGCGTTGCGCTCGGAAAGCCGGATGCGGGCGATGCCCTGGCCGTTTTCGATCCGCGCCGAACCCGGCACGACAGAGCCGATCACCGCGTCGAGATCGTGCGCCTCGTGCACCTTGAGGAAGGGCGCGCCGGCGTTCAGTCGCTCGAGCCGTACATGGTCGGGCGCCATGCTGAGCTCCTCGTCATGCGGCTCGCCGAAAAGCGAGGCCCGGCGCACGCGTGCGCCGGTCGACCAGATCACTTCAACGCTGCGTGTGTTCGGGTCAAGGCTGTCCGGCGCAAGCTCCGCCGACCGGCGGAAGGCCGGTAGTTCGATCATCTGCTCCATGTTTGAATCCTCTTCAGGCTCCGTCGCCGTGCGCATCGTCCGGGTCGGTCGTGGTGTCGGCCGGCGCATTCGTTTGCGCGCTGCCGGTCTTGGTGACGCGGCGCGGATCGCTGTCGAGCACGAGGCGAAGTTCGTCGAGCCTGGCGTTCGTCGCCGCGATCTCGGCCAGCACCGCGTCAGGGTTGCGGCCCTTCCGGGCGATGGCCTCGGCGAGCGTCATGGTGCCGGAGCGGATGGCGAGCAGGTCAGCCATCGCGTCTTTCTGCGGATCTACCGCCTCAAACTTCGGCGGCGACCATTCGACCGACACGTCGGGCGTCGGGATGCGGCCTGCTGCCCACGCGGCTTCGATGAACCAGCGCCAGACCGGCTGACAGAACATCGGGATGAAAATCTGCCACTGGACGGCATCGATCATCCGTCGGAACTCCACGAGCCCCGCCCGGATCGAGGAATAATTCACCTGGGACAGATCGCCGGTCAGCAGCTCGTAGGGCACGCGGAACCCGGCCGAGACCGTGTGCAGGCTGGCGCGCTTGTACTCACCGTAGCCGCCGGCAGCGGCGGGCTGGTTGAAGCGGATGTCCTTTCCGCCGCGGGCATAGGCGATGAGTCCCGGCTCGAACTGCTCCACCCGGTTTCCGTCGACATCGACGACCGCGGGCGCGATGCCCTGCTGGGCCTCCTCTTCGCCGAAAACGATGGCGGTGACGCAGGCCTCGGTCTTCTTGCGCACGATCTCGGCCACCTCGTAGTCGTCGAGATCGCGCAAGGCCCGGATCACCGGTGCGCCCCAGGGCACGCCGCGCGCCTGCGTGCGTTGTTTCTCGTAGACATGAGCGATCTCGGATGCCGGTACCGCCCGGCTGGTGACCCCGCCCGTGAGACCGAGCATCGCATCGCCCGGATGGGCGCCGAATAGCCAGTATGCGCGGCGCCGGCCAAGAGCGTCGAACTCGACCCCCTGGACTGCCTGGCCCGACCCAAGCGCTCCGTTGCGCGTGGTATCGAGGAAATCCGCCTCCAGCAGCTGCAGCTGCACGGGCGGCATGACGCCGTCGCCGATGCGTCGCGAGCGGCGGCGGACCAGAATCTCGCCGGCCTCGACCATCTCACGGCAGGCGAGGGTCTGAAGGCCGTAGAAGTCGAGCTGGCCGTCGGCATCGCAGGCTTGCGCCCAGATCTCGAACAGCCGATCGACTTCACGATCGAGCGCATCATCACCACTTGCGGCGCGTGGCATGATGCCGGCGCCGACGATGTTGTTGACGAGCACCGAGACCGCCTTGGCGGCATGCGGGTTGTTGCGCACAAGGTCCCGCATCCGGTCGCGGAGCAGCGCGCCCGCGCGGCCGATCTCGGCGTCCGCCGAGGAGCCCGGTGCATGCCAGCCATCGGTGCGCCGCCCGCGGGCCGCGCCCTCGTAGGAGCGAGCGAGCCCTTCGAACGCCTGCCGTGCGAGCACGCGCCGTGTCGCCGCCCGCGGCGCCACCGCCGCAATGGCCCGGTCGAACCATGACACCGACATCAGCGGTCTCCGCGCGAGAAGCCGGCAAAGCCTGCGATCGGGCGCTCGGTTGTTCCGGCAATCAAGCGTTCGATGGTCCGGATTCGCCCGAGCAGATCCTCGGCCGAACCGTACTCGACGGACTTGCCATCATAGCTCACCCGGGTCGTTCCACTCGCATAGGCGCGCCGGAGCGCCGCGAGTTCTGCTTCGGTCCAATCGGCCATCTAGAACCATCCTTCCTGCCGCCCGAGCCAGTCAGAGCGACGCTTGCCGTGTGCGCCGGAAGCCGGACGTCCGATCATGCCGGCAGGCGCGTCCGTGCCGGTGGGGACGCCGACCTGCGCTTCCAGATCAGCCCATGTCGCCTCGGACCAGCGATCCGCGCCCGCGATCCAGGCGGCGGCGCGGGCGTAGATCCGGCAGTCCAGCGCCTCGTTGCGCTCTCGGAGCTTCTGCCATTCGAGCTTCGCGAAGCCGCGACGGTTGCGGACCGTCACCAGCTGCTCGGCCGTCAGTTGGCGGAGCCACTCGGTGTCGACCCAACCAGGCAGATGCACCGTACCGGGCGCGAACGCCGCACCGTCTCCAAGTTCTTCCATTGTCGGCCAGCCCAGCCGCAGGAAGCGGTAGGTCTCGGCCTTGAAGGTCGATGTGGCGACCGTCCACAGACGCGCGCCCCGACGTAGCCGCTTCCCTCCTGCGGTAGCGTCCACGAAGGTCGGGCCCGAGACCGGGCTCGACCGGTTGAAGCCTTCTAGCCCCTTGACCGGGGCGACCTGCGTAAAGCCGGCCGAGCGCGCCCAGCCATAGACCGCCGCCGCCTCGTACCCGGTGTCGATGGCAAGCCGTGCAAGGCCCAGATCCGCCCCGCCCGCATGCCGCCAGATGCGGCCCAGCAGATCGGTCAATGAGTCCCAGCTTTCCGGGTGTGCCGGTCCGCCTTCGATCACAACATGATCGACGAGCCAGCTTTCCAGCCCGCGGCCCCAGGCCCAGACATCGACCTCGATCCGGTCCTTCTGCACGTCGGCGCCTGCGGTCAGGAACAGCCCTCCCGCCGGGACCGTGCCGGCCGGCCAGTCCTCCCGCCGCTCGGCGATCCGCTGCCAGTCCGGCGCGTCGCCGGTCTCGATCCAGGTCTCGCCGAGCACGGTGTTGCGGAACACCCGCTCGGCCTCATCCGAGCCTGCCGCTACCTCCTTATCGCGCGCGATATCGGCCCAGCTCTTCCACCCCGGCGGCGAATAGAGTGCCGAGAGATGAAACCCCACCGTTCGCGCATCGCGAGGCTCGGCAGTGGCCCGCCATTCGCCTGCGGCCAACATCGCGGGCTTGTGGTGCTCAGCGATCGGCTTCTCGCAAGCATCGCAGTGATAGGCCGTGGTCTCCGGCTTGCCCCTGTCCCAGCGCAGCCGCTCGAACCGCAGCCACTGCATCGCAGCGCAATGCGGGCACGGCACGAAGAACCGCCGCTGATCGCTCGCCTCGTATTCCCGCTCGATCCGGCTCACCCCGCGGATCGTCGGGGTCGAGACCAGGAACACCTTGCGCCGATGCGCGAAGGTCAGCGAGCGCGCCTCGGCAAGACCTACCGGGTCGCCTTCCTCATCGGCCGAAGCCGGGTAGGCATCCACCTCGTCGAGGAAGACGTAGCGCGCCGGCATCGAGCGCAGCCCCACGGCCGAGTTGGCGCCGGTCAGCACCAGAACGCCGCCTGGAAAATCCTTGGACAGCTGTGTGTTGCCACTGTCGCGCGCCCGCGCCGGGCGGACGCGATCCCGCAGCGCCGGGCTCTCCTCGATCAGCGGATCGATGCGCTGGCGCGAGTTGCGCTTGGCCAGTTCCACCGTCGGCTGGACCGCGAGCATCGGTCCCGGCGCGTGATGCACCACGAAGCCGATCCAGTTGTTACCGGCCTCCGTGGCGCCCACCTGCGCGGCCTTCATGAACACGACCCGCTGCGCCGGATGGCTCGGCGAGAGCGCGTCCATGATCGCGCGCATGTAGGGCGTGCGCCCGGTCCGGTACCGGCCGGGCTCGGCGCTCGCGCGCGAGCTCAGCCAGCGATGCGCATCCGACCATTCCGAAACGGTCAGCCAGGGATCGGGCGTGAGCCCGCGTCCCCAGGCCCGGAGCAGATCTTCAGCGCCGTCGAACCGCGTGACCTCGTCAGAAGGCGATTCGGGGCTGGACGAGTTCCTCGAGATGGGCGCGGACATGGGCCTCCAGAACCTTCTGCATGGCCGCTGTCTCCACCCCCAGCTCCGCCGCCATCAGCGCGGCGACCCGCGCCGGCCAGTTGACCCACGCGTCGCGTTCCTCGCGCGCGAGCCGGAAGACCAGCGCCGTGGCGCGGTCGCGGTCAACGAGCTCGCCCTTCAGCCTGGCCAGCCGGATACGCCGCTCCTGCGCCTTCAGCACCTCATGCGCCGTCTTCGCCTGCAGGAAGGTCGTGCCACCGCCCGTCACGGGCGCATTCATTCCCTGTTCCTTGAGCGTGTCGCCCACTGCCGAGACCGCCGCCTCCGGCACCGGTTTCATTCCGGATTTCGCCGCGCCCTTCGGCCGGCTCTTCGACGGATCGGTGGTTCCGGCACGCCTGGCATCGCTCGCCGCCGCATCGATCGAGCCGTCGGCATGCAGGACCAACCGGCCGGTGGCCTTCGCCTTCTGGATCGCGCCCCGCGACAGCCCGACATGGGCGGCGTACTGGCGCTCGCTCAGGCCCTGCATTGGAAACCATGATTATGCTTCAGAATCATGTGCTTATTGAGTTGATAAGCAAACCGGACAGAGCGAACGTGGTTTTCAGAGAAACGCTGAAACCGGACACGAGAAACCACCATGATGACCAGCATCAACCCGCTCACCACCCCGCGCCACCAGATCCGCGACGAGAAGGATCAGCGGAACAGGGAAGCCGCCCTCAACGCCTTCATCGGCAAGAAGGCCGAGATTGACGAGATGCTCACCCGGCTGCAGGCGCTGAGCGAGGACCACTTCAACGCCCACCCCGACGAGATCAACTGGAGCAACGTCGGCACCCTCGAACATTACGCCAGCCTCCTGAAGCGCATCACCGACAGCGCATTCCGCGAGGGCGAACACGCCAAGTGAACTCCGGCCCAGCCGGAACTCCCGCCGCGCGCCCTGCGCGGCTCGGGGTCGTAGAAGGCTCGCGACGGTCGCAGCCCGAACAAGGAGACCCCAGATGACCAAGCTTTCCGACACTCAGCTCGTGATCCTCAGCGCCGCCGCGCAGCGCGATGACCGCAACGCCCTGCCGCTCCCGGGCTCGCTCCGAGGCGGCGCAGCCGCCAAGGTAGCCGGCGCGCTCATCTCCCGCGGGCTGATCGCCGAGACGGTGACCGAAAGCCAGACCAAGGCCGATCCGGCGCTCAACCGCTTCTGGCGCAACGACGAGGACGGCCGCGCCACCCTCCTGCAAATTACGGAAGCAGGCCTTGCCGCCATCGGGATTGAGACGGAAGATACCGGCAGCACGCCCACGGACGCGACCCAGACGCCGGCCAACAACGCCGCACCTGACGCCGCCGGATCCACGATACCCGCGCCCAAGGCGCGGACAGCGCGCGAGGGCACCAAGCAGGCGCTGCTGATCGAGATGCTCCGTGCCGAGAACGGTGCGACCATCGCCGAGATCGTCGAAGCCACAGGCTGGCAACCGCACACGGTGCGGGGCGCGATGGCGGGGGGGCTGAAGAAGCGCCTCGGTCTTGCGATCACGTCGGACAAGGTCGAAGGTAGAGGAAGGGTCTACAAGCTGACCAACTAAAAACCTGCATCCCCTGCAGGCTTTGACTATGCTGCTTTGCGGAGGATCACATGGATTTCCTGAAGCCGCAAAGCAGCGCAGTCATTTTCGGCTTCGACTCGGCGTGGACAGATGCTCCGAAGGCACCGGGCGCGATCTGCGCTGTCGCTTTTGATGACCAGGGCCAAGTCCAGTTCCACGAACCTCGGCTAGTTTCATTCGCGGGGGCTCGTACTTTCATTGATGCGCTCCGCAAGGATTTCGCTGTCAGTCTTGTTGCACTCGATCAGCCAACTGTCGTGCCCAATATCTCCGGCAGTCGTCCGGTCGACAAAGTTGCTGCGTCCCTGATCTCGTTCATCGGCGGAGGCGTTCAGCCGGCCAACCGCAGCAAAATCGGCATGTTCTGCGACGATGCGCCGATATGGTCGTTCCTCTCCGACCTCGATGCGACGGAGGATCCGGTTCAAGCGCGCACGGCACCTGCCGGGCACTTCCTCATCGAAGTTTTTCCGGCATTGGCTCTACCCGCTTTCGAGGACGGCTTTGCTGAGCGGCTTCGTGCACCGAAGTACAATCCAAAGAACGTGAAGAAATTTCGCATTGATGACTGGAAGGCGGTGACGCGTGTTACCCAGCTAAACGGAGAACGCTTAGGGGTAAGCGGCCTTGCCGACTGGGCTCGCCACATGCATGACGTCGCCAGACCTCGGAAGTCCGACCAGGACAAGCTTGATGCAGTCATATGCGCGCTGATCGGATTGACCTGGCGAGCGGATCACGCGGCGCGTTCAATCATGTTGGGCGATGTTAAGAATGGTTACATGATAACCCCGATCTCAGAGTCGACGCGTCCGAGGCTCGAACAAGCAGCAATACGACACCGTGTGCCAATAATGCTGATGCTCCAAGCCTAGCATCTCAACCGGATTGCCTCGAACAGCCGACGTAACGCGAACGATCGCGCGATGCTCACCACGGTGAACACCGCCCCCATCTTCAGATTCTGTACCAGCGTCGTCTGCAGCCCGAAGACCGGGAAGATCAGGATCTGGGTGACGACGGCAACGCCGAAGCCCACGGCGACGTTCGCGACGGCCTCGACGAGCGACATGATACGCGACTGCTTCATGCGGCGTCTGCCGCATCGGATTCACCCAGCCTCTCCTCGCGCGCCTCGGAGAAAGTCCGACCGTCGCCATCGAGGATGGCATCGCGGCCGGTCGCGGCCTGCCAACGTTCCACGGCGACATCGATATAGGCCGGGCTGATCTCCATCGCATAGACGCGACGGCCATTGGCTTCGCCGGCCATGATCTGCGACCCCGAACCGGAAAAAGGCTCGTAACAAAGCCCGCCGCGCGCCACATGCTGGCGCATCGGGATGCCGAACACATCGAGCGGTTTCGGCGTCGGGTGGTCGGGGCGGTCGTCCTTCGCGAAGCTCGGGAGCGGCCAGGTGGATGCGAGGGTCTCTTCTGCCACTTTGGGCGGGCGCTTGCCCTTCACCCAACCCATGAAGCAGGGCTCGTGCTTCCAGAGGTAGTGCGACCGGGTCAGGACGCCACGGTCCTTCACCCATATGATCTGCTGGTGGACGAAGGCGCCAGCTTTCTCCCAGCAGGCCTCGAGCATCGCCTGGCGGCGCGAGGCGTGCCAGCAATACCAGGCTGCATCCTCGGCGATGGCCTCGGCAACAGCCGCCGCGATGAAGCCGTCGTAGAGCTCCGCGCCCTGCGAACTGTCGTCCCATGACACGCCATAGGACTGCGACCAGTCCTTGTTGCGCGTGGGATGGTTCGAGCCGTCGTAGTCGACCAGATAGGGCGGGTCGGTAGCGAACAGGATGGCGCGTTCGCCATTCATCAGACGGCGCACATCGGCCGCGCTGGTGCTGTCGCCGCACAGCAATCGATGATCCCCGAGGATCCAGAGATCGCCCGTCCGCGACGCCGGGTTGCGTGGCGGCTCGGGGATGGTCACCGGCGGCACGGAGGCCCCGACGCCGCCTTCTTCACCGTCGTCTTCCGCGACGTAGGCCAGCAGCTTGTCCAACTCGCCGTCGGAGAAACCGACCAGCGAGAGTTCGAAATCCTCGGCCAGGAGGTCGTTCAGTTCCGCCGACAGCAGCGCCTCGTCCCAGGTGCCGAGTTCGGTCAGCTTGTTGTCCGCGATGCGGTAGGCCCTCCGCTGCGCCTCGGTCAGATGTCCGAGCACTATCACCGGCGCTTCGGTCAGGCCGAGCTTTGTCGCAGCGAGCACGCGCCCATGGCCCGCGATCAACTCGCCGTCATCGGCCACAAGGCACGGCACCGTCCAGCCAAACTCGGCCATGCTGGCGGCGATCTTCGTCACCTGGTCCGCCCCGTGCACCTTTGCGTTCTTCGCATAGGGCTGGAGCCTTGCCAGCGGCCACATCTCGATCGCCTCCGGGGCAAAGCTCAGCGTCATGGCGGACAAGGTTCCTTGGTCGGGTGGATACCCAGTGGCTTCTGGACTCCGGATGTCGCGCTGGACTCCACGCGGGGTCCAACGGCCAACAGCGTGTCCAGCAGAACGGTTTGTATTTATTGAGACTTGGACAGCATGCAGGTGGAACCGGCTTCCGGGTGGCTTCCCAAAAATCCGGCCCTGTCGCTGGCGATGTGCCGCGCTGAGCCCTCCCGAATACAGAGTCGCCAGGAAGGACCCGGAAACTGCCGCAGATTGACCTACGGCAGATGCTCGCTGGATGCAAAAGGTCAGAGACAATCCGCAAAGCAAAGGGGAGAGCGAGCTTCTCAGCACACTCTCCCTACAATGCCTTCAGAATAGATTGATCCTGTTGCAAGTGTCCAAGGAAAAAATGTTGCAACACATTGGACTTATTGCGCATTCAGCCGCGCCGCGATCTTGGTCAGCGCCAGCTGCCAGCGCCGCCACGCCGTGGTGCGGTCGCATCCGAGCTCGCCGCTGATCTGCTTCCACGGCACTCGGGCGGCGCGCGACCAGACCAGCCGGCGCTCCTCCTCGTTGACCCAGAGCGCCCAGTTGAAGGTCTGCTCGAGCCGGGTGATTGCTGCGGCCGAAGGACAGATACGCATCGGCTGCGGCTCCATCATCGCGATCTCGCGGTCAGTGCGCACGATGTCGGGCCATGTGTTGAAATAGCCCCGCACCTTGACAGGCGGCAGCTTTCGCAGGGTACGGAACGCCTCTTCGAAATGATCGGCTACGCAGTCGGCGGTCCATTCGCGATCAGCCATGGCGCGCCTCCTTAGCCGAGGGACGTGGGCCGTAGAGCTTCTCGCCCAGCTGCCGGACCAGTTCGCGTTCGGGCCAGGTAAGGCGGCCGTCGTCGGCCGAGACGGCGAGAACGCCTTGTTCATGCCAGCCCTCGCGCTTGACCTGCTCGGGGTCACGGCGCTGGCCACCATAGCCTTTCGGGAACCACCTCATGCGACACCTCCCTTCGTCTCGATCGCCCAGAGCAGGATGGCGATGGCATCCGCCTCGTTGTCGTCGGCCGGGTTGAAACCGCGGGCGCGAACGGCGACGACCATGGTGGCCTTATCAGCGTTGCCCTTACCGGCGGCATGGCGCTTGATCGTCCCGACAGGGACGCCCTGGTAGGAGATACCGCGCAGCTCGGCCCATCCGGTCAGCGTGGCCATGAGCCCGCCATAGATGTGGCTCGCGTCGGTGCCGACGTGGCGGCGCACCTCCTCGAACCAGATCGCGGCAATGGGTCCCGACAGCCGGTCGATCTCGGTAAGCCAGTTCGTGAAACGCAGATAACGCATCCCACCGCCGTCGAAGCGGCCGGGGCGCAGCGAGACGGTGCCGCTGGTGATTTGGCCGTCATGGCCGCGCATCGCCCAACCGGTCGTGGTGCCGAGGTCGAGCGCGAGGATGCATTGGTTGCGGCGGGCGTCGAGCGGCAGCGATTCAAACCTTGCGCCGTCGCAATTGGGGATCAGAGTCGGCTGAGCCATGATGGGTCTCCTTTGCCGGTGGCCTGTGGTGGTGGAAGACAACGGCGGTCTGGTGCTTGGCGGTACGGTGCCGCCGTCGTCGGATGGGGAAAGCACAACAGGCCGTCACGGCGGTGCGCGCGGCTGGCCCGGACGTATGGGAGGAGTGGGCAACCCTGTGGGGTGGCCCTCCCATACGTAGTATGGGGGTTTGACACCTAACTGTTCCGAGGCGTTCAAGTGGCTGAAATCATTGCGGAATAAGACTTCATGAAGTCTTCGGGCATGAGTCAGGGACCTGACTCTTATTTGCCCGTAATCTATTGATTTCATTGAGTAAACAGTTCGCGCCGTCATATGAGTCAGGCCTCACTCATATGAGTTAGGTCGTCCTCGAGCCCCTCCGGGTAGACCCAGACGGCAGGGTTTTCGACCTGCAGGCAGAGCCCGGATTGGGGGCACTTGAAGTGGCTGGGCAGGACCGGACGGGCGGTTGTGTTGACCTCGCCGGTGTCCGGATCGACCTCCTCGACGGGCGCGCCGAACTGCATGCCCTCGACGCAGAGGTAGCCGAACCGCGACCGGGTGACGGGGAAGCCGAACCCCGAGGGGTCGCGCAGGAACTTCACGAAGCCCTTGGTTGCCAGCACGCTGAGGCGCTCGCGGATCGTGTGCTTGCTGCCCAGACCGCCCCGGTTCTCGAAGGTCTCGGCGAACTGCATGGCGGTGTAGAGGCGCTCGCTGGCCGCCTCATCAAGCAGCATGCCGAGGATGACATCGTGTTTGCGCAGCCGCTCGGCATCGAGCCTGGCGCCGACCTCCTTGCGCACCAGACGCTCGTTCAGTGGGTTCAGCTCGACCCATTCGCCCTTCTCCTTGTCGATCAGCTTCCCAGGCAGCGCAGGGCCGTTCCGCAGCTCGATTTCCAGCCTGCGGACGGTGCTGTCATCGTCGGGCCGGTGCATGAGCAGCCCCGAGGTATAGAAACCGCGCAGCGCGCTTGCGCCGGAGAGCGCGAGGAAGGGATCGTCCTTGACCTGATGCCTGGTGGCCTTGCGGGTGTGGTGGGCGAGGATGACGCCCGCGTCCGGATTGACGGCATCGCGGAGAAGCTCCACCCGGTCCTTAAGGAAGAACATCATGGCGCTGTTGTCGTTTTCGCCTCCGCCCTCGGGGCCGCCATCGAACAGGTTGCGGATCGGGTCGATGACGATGATGTCGGGCAGTGCGTCGGGGAATGCGGCCCGGATCGCCTCGGCCACGCGGGCGACGCCCTCCGCGTCGAGCAGCAGCTTCAGCTTCGGCGTGGCGACGAAGGTGTCGCGCGCGGCGGCGATCACGGCGGCAGACAGCGCGATCTGCTGCATGCGCTCGCGCAGATAGTGATACTGGATCTCGGCCTGCAGGTAGAATACGCGCAGCGGCCGGGGCGGCGTGAACCCGAGGAACGGCACGCCTGCCGCCATGTGCACGAGCCAGGAGATCAGGAAGTCGCTCTTGCCGACCTTGGGCGCGCCGCCCAGCACCAGGAGCCCGCCCGGCGTCAGCACCCGCGGCCCGATGATGTCCTCCGGCATCGGACTGGTGTCGTCGAGCAGCGCGCCGAGGCTGAAGGTCTGCAGCGGGCTGGCCGGGGCGTGGACATGGGCTGCGCGCAGGAGCGGCGGACCGTTGCGCTTCACATGCAGCGCCCAGAGCCGTTCCGCTTCGGCCTGTAGCCGATCGAGCGGCCAGGACGGGCGCAGCATGGCGGTGTTGTAGCCGCAGATCGCCTCCCAGCCCGTGAAGGGGTCGAGGCGGCCCTCGTGAACCAGGCGGATGTAATGGCCGATGGCGGCGCTGGCTCCCTGGAACCGGGACCACTCATCAACCGCGCCCTCGCGCACCGGCGTGGTGAGCACCGCGTCGATGCCGGGCTTGGCCTGCGGGGCCGAGACGTCGCTGGCGAAGCCCACGCCGGGAAGCGGCGGCATCGCGGCGACTTGTTCGGCGAACTCCGCAAGGTCCGCCTCGACCGCGCGATATTCACGGATCTGCACGAGGCGTTGATGACCATGCTTGTGATAGACGGTGCCCGGCACCCGAATCGGCTGGTGTGCCGAGCGGAAATGGGTATCGCCGCCGACCTTCACGGCGATCTCGCCCCGCAGGCGGCAGAGGGTGGCCAGCTCTTCGCTCTCGGCGGGTTCGGTCAGTTTCCACCAGACATGTAGCTTCGCCGCCCCCTCGGGCGTGCGCCCGCCGCTTTCGATGATGAGCGTCGGCGGGCCGAGGTGGCGGGTGACATGGTCCAACTTCGCCGGGATGTCGCCCGCGTCGAGATCGACGACGATGGCCTGCATCTGCAACACGTCGGCGGCTCGGGCCTGACCCTGTTCGGCGACCGTGCCGGGGATGACATAGACCGCCGCCCCCTCGCGGTTCGCCCACGCGGCGAAGGTCGCGAGTTTCCCTGGTGCGGTGTCGTCGGCCGCGATCCAGATGTTGTGCGGCTTGCCGTCCCGGCCCTGACCCTTGTCGACGAAGCCGCGAAGCGGGATCAGCCCCTCGCACCAGCTGAAGACCGTGTCGAGAAAGAGGGCGATCTGCTCGGGATCGGAATCGCAGCCGAACGGGTTCTCGGATGGCGGCCCATCGTTGAAGTCCATCCACGGGTTGAAATGCAGGATGCCGTCGTCGCTCATGGCTCGAGCCTCCAGCAGCGCTCGAGCCATGAGCAGAAGCGGCACTCGAAGTAATCGGGCGTGGTGGCGACGCGCGGCAGGACTTCGCCCGCATCGGTCGCCTGCAGGATCCGGACACCGCGGTCGGACATGCGCTGCGCGAGATTGGCGTCGAAGGGGACGAGCTCGTGGTGGAGCTCGGCCGTGTCCTTGTTGATCGCGGTGAAGAGCGCGGGCGCATCCGAGAGTCCGGGGACTGTCCCCTCCATGTAGGCCTGGTAGAGCGCGATCTGGGCGGCGTAGACCGGCTTAGACTTCGTGATGCCGTCCTTCACGCAGGCGCGCCAGTTCTTCGCGTTCATCGTCTTGCATTCCCAGAGAGCGGGAACGGCGAGACCGAGGTCCTCGGGTCCGGTAGCGATGATGCCGTCGACATGACCGCGGATGCGCCCGCCGGCGACGGAGAAGCCGAACTGGCCGCCATCGGGCCGGTTGCCCCTGCGCGTGTAGAGGTCGAAGCCCGCGTCGCGCAGCCAGGCGACCGCCAGATCCTCGAGCGCGTGGCCGATAGCGAAAATGCGCAGCGACTGGCCCGAGAAGTCCTTGCCCTCGTCCTTCGGTGTCGCCGTGAACTCGAACTGCAGGGCGCGCTCGCAGGCATGGCCGAGGCGGGATCCGCCAAGGTAATCGCGGCGCGGCCGCATGGCCTGATCGGCGGTGAGCGCCCGATCCACGGCAGCATTGACCCGTTCGGCGAAGCTGGGCCGGTGATTGTAATCGAGGGTCAAAACGGCACCTCCGCCGTCTGCACCCAGGCGATGTCGGACATGGCCTCACGGAAGCCCTCGACGGCTTCCTCGATCAGCGCGCGCACCTGTGCCTCGGTCAGTTCGGACAGCGGGGTGGCCCAGCCGATCTCGTCCATCAGCAGCGCCACGCGCTGCATGGTGGCGGTGATCGCGGCGCGTTCTTCCTCGGTCAGGTCAACCATGGCGAAACCCTCCCGTGCCAAACGCGTCCAGAAGGACTGGCAGGGAATCGAGCAGAACCAGACCGGCGGCCGGGGTCGTTTCGACCGGCGCGGATCGAACCAGCCAAAACCACGGGTGGGTTGCCGGCAGACAGCACAGAGCATTCCACGCGGATACCAGAGCCGCCACCGGTCCGCGGCGATGGTGGGGGTGGCAGGTGTCATCGATCATGCCGCCCTCCGTTCGGGGCTTGCGGCCGTGTCGATCAGCTGCCGGATGGCGCGCTTGTTGAAACCGAAGGTCATCAGCGCCGAGGCGCGATAACGCGTCAGACCGAAGTCGTGCCGGCACTCGGGCGGCAGGTACTGGAGCTGTTTCTCGGTCGGCGGCTGGCGTAGCCAGGAGCGGGTCTTGAAGGCGCTCTCGTCGGTCTCGTGGGTATTCAGCCAGTCGTCGGCCTGCGCCAGGCAGACGGTGCGCTCGCCGACACCCAGCAGATGCGGACGTTCGCCCTTCGCGCCACCGATGGCATACCAGATTCCGTCCATCCAGAAGATACCACCCCAGGCTGCGAAGCCCGCCGCCATCAGCGCGTCGTCCGTGCCGAAAAGGTCGACCCAGGCGAAGCTGGACCGCTTCAGCAAGTCGATCTCGGTCATCATGAAGCCCGAGAGCGGCGCCGTGCCCCCGCCCTCGCCAACGCCCTCACGCGGGAAAACCTCGCCGCAGAGCGGGCACTCGGTGGTGGCGAGCGGAATCTCCGCCGCGCAGGCCGGGCAGGTCTTTGTCGGCGCCTCGCCGGTCTCGGCCCTGCCGTCGAGATCGACGTCCTGCTCCAGCGTGCCGTGGATCAGACTCGACGTCCCGAAATCGAGGATGATGCAGTCGGTCTTGACGATGCCGGGGTATTCCTCGGGATCGACGGTGCGCAGGCCGCGCCCGACCATCTGGATCATGGTGGACTTGTAGGAGCTGGGACGCAGCAGCACGACGCAGGATGTGGGCGGGTGGTCCCAGCCTTCGGTCAGCACAGCCACATTGACGACGACGCGGATGTCGCCCGCCGCGTAGCTGGCCAGAAGCGCTTTCCGCGTCTCGGCCTCCAGATCGCCATGGATCAGCGCGGCGGAAACGCCCGCCGCCTTGAACGCCTCGGTGACGTGTTCGGCGTGGGCGACGGTGGAGCAGAACACCACGGTCTGCCGGTCGCCTGCCTTCTCCTTCCAGTGCCGGATCACCTCGTCAGTGACCGGCGCGCGGTCCATGATGCCCGCCACCTCCGCCATGTCGAAATCCGACATCGTCCTGCGGACCGAGCGCAGCTCGTCCTGCACACCGACATCGATGACAAAGGTGCGCGGAGGAACGAGGTGACCGGAAGCAACCATCTCACCCAGTCGCACCTGGTCCGCGACATTGTCGAAGACCTCGCGCAAGCCCCTCCGGTCACCCCGGTTCGGCGTCGCCGTGACCCCGAAGACCCGCACGTCGGGATTGGCCTCGCGCACCCGGCCGATGATGCGGCGATAGCTGTCGGCGACGGCATGGTGTGCCTCATCGACGACCAGCAGGTCGAGACGCGGCATGTCGGCGAGGTTCGGGGCGCGCGCCAGCGTCGGCACCATGGCGAAGGCTACCTGGCCCTTCCAGCTCTTCTCGGTGGCGTCGATGACAGAGGTCGACATGCCCGGCACCACGCGCTGGAAGCGGGCACGGTTCTGTGCCGTCAGTTCGTCGCGGTGCGCCAGCACGCAGGCCCTGGCGCCGCTGCTGATCGTCTCGCCGGCAACCGCCGAAAGCATGACGGTCTTGCCCGCGCCCGTAGGCGCCACGCCCAGCGTATTGTCGCGGGAAGCGAGTGCAGCAACGCAGCGCTCGACGAACACCTTCTGACGGGGGCGCAGACGCATGGCTGGGTTCTCCTTACTGCGCCCAGCTCGGGCGACCGGCTGCACCTTGCACAGGCTCGATCTGGCTGGGCTGGGAGGTCGCCGCAACCTGCGGGGCGCTACCCTGCGCCGGGGCGGCAGAGAACTGAGGCGCGACCGCGCCCATCAGCGCGGCATAGTCGCGGTGATCGGGCGTGACCGCGGCACGGATCTCGTTCTTGTCTTCCCCATTGGTGTCCTGGCCGATGTCAATACGGGCGATGAAGTCGATCCCGTCGAGATCGCCGAAGCCGTTGATGCGGCGGCGCGCCTGCGCCTCAGGCGAGTTATCCTTGTCGGACACGCCGCGCGCCGAGTTGAGGATTCCGCGGATCAGGCCGCGCCCCATGTTGGCCCAGTCCGGGCCCTTGGGGCTGTACAGGCCGATGAGCGACCAGATCTTGCGCCGGGCGTATGGCCCCTCAAGCACCGTATACTCGGCGTCGAGATAGACGGCGCCGGTAGCGGCGCGGCGCGCCCAGCCGCCGGTCCAGCCCTGCGAGGCGTCGTCGTAGCCGCCGGGGCGGAGCGTCAGGCGCACCTTGGCGAGCGTGCCCTTCGGGATGACATTGGCGTTAGATTGCGCGGAGTTGAAGTCGTTCCAGGGTCCGGACATTGCGCGGCTCCTTTCAGTTGCAGGATCGGACGCGCAGCGGCGTCAGAGGGGAAAAGCCAACCCGGCGACCGGATCGGGACACCGGGCGTGGCGAGAGGCGCTCAGCCATGACTGGGCTCCTCAGCGGGCGCGGGATCGGCGGGCGTCACCGGCGGCCAGGTCAGGCGTTCGGAGGCTGGCGCCGCGGGGCGCTGGATCTTCTCCATCAGCCGGCCGAGATGCGGCGGCTCGACCATGTCGAGACGGCCGGAGCGGTCCTTGGCCGGATAGCCCCAGGGATTCAGCGTCTGGCAGACGAAGGCGCGCTGCGGCTGGCCGCCGGGGTCCGGGATGTCGGCCATGGTGATGACCTGATCGACGATTCCGGGCAGTTCGAGCCCGGTCTTCGAGCCGTCGATCTGCGGCTGGAACACCTTGCGATTGAAGTCGTCGAGCCGCTCGTCGAGGATGCCCACGAACCAGACATGCTTCCCGCGCGTGTGCTGCAGGTGGGTCAGCCAGCCGATCATCTCGCGGCCATGCAGCCCGTAGGCGCCGCGAATGTCGGGCTTGCCGGTCTTCTCCGAGAATGCCTCGGGCTGGCCACGGCACCACTGAAAGCAGAGCCGCCCAGCCACGGTGATCGAGTCGATGAAGACGGCCTCGTACTTTCCGATCACCGTCGGGTCGCCGTAGCGCCCGCAGACCTCGTCGAAATGCGCCTGGCTATAGGGCTGCTCCTCGCGCAGCGCCGGATTCGGCCCGCCGATGAACACCGCGAAATCCCGGCATTCCTTCCAGGTGCGAGGCCGGAGCGTGTCGATCTCCAGCCCCTCGACCGCCAGATCGCCGGCCTCGAGATCGAGGAAAAGCGTGGTCGAGGCGTTCAACGTCCAAAGCAGGCTGGTCTTGCCGATGCCGGACCGGCCGAAGATCACACCCTTGATGCCCTTGCGCTGCGCGAGCCGTTCGTCGGCGCCGATGATGGGAAGGGCCATCACTGGCCCTCCTTGTTCTGCACTGCTGGCGCGGCGCGGTCAGAGCCGATGCACCCCGCCTCGCGGGCGAGCTTGTAGAGCCGCTGGAGCGCGGCGGAGCGGCGATAGGCTGCAGAGCATTCCTGTTCTGCCGCGATGATTCCGAAGGCGATTTCGTCGACGGTCGCCTCCACGACCTGCAACGGCGCGCGCGCTTCACCGCCGGGCTGTTGCGCAAGGATGATGGTTTCGGGAAGATCCTCGAGCGCATGGTGCGCCTGGCGAAGACGCATGATGTCATCCGGTTGGTCCGGCATGGCTTTTCTCCCTGAGATGAAATGATCGAAAAAACCCATCACGCCGCTTTCCTCGCGTCGGGCGCGGGATCGGCGACATAGATCGCCAGCAGCGGCGTCCCATCCGCATGGGTACCGGCGTCCTCGATCTGGTAGCTGCGGTTGGGCTCGCAGACCTCGGTCAGTTCCCAGCGTCGGTAGAGCCCCGGGAGCCGCCGGAAGTCCTCAAGTGACAGGTCGGCAGTACGGTTCATGCGTGTCTGCTTTCGGTTGGAGTGAAGGCGCTCCAGGCACTCGAACTGGAAAAGCCGTCGGTGGAACCGGATCGGGACATCGGCTCAGTGGATTTCCTGAAAGGCGGCGCGCAGCCTGCGCATGGCGCGCTGGTATCGCTTGCGGGCGGCTACCTCGGTCAGACCGAGCTCGACAGCCACCTCGACCTGCGAGAAGCCCTCGATCGCCACACGGATCACCAGCAAGGCATCCGTGCCGAGCAGCTTGTGCAGATCGTTCTGCAGGTGTGTGGCTTCCGGAGCGGGCTGTCCGCCGATCAGATCGGTGCACATGTCGTCGGGTTCGACGTCGCTGGCGAGGCGTTCACGCGCCACTTCGCGCTGGCGCGCGCGGACGATGTCGCGCTCGACGTTGCGCAGGATCGTGGCCGCAATCCAGTTGACGCGGCCGAGGTCGAGGCCACGGACCGCTTCTACCGTGCGCGCCAGAAGATCGGAGGGGATCTCGTCGGCAGGACCGATCCTGCGCCAGATCGACCGGCGCCGGATGGCGTCGAGGCCGGGCCAGAGCGCCAGCAGCAAGATCGTCAGCGCGCAGTCGGACGCGGGCCCGTCGCCCTGCGCCGCCTCGACGAGGGCCGCGAGGATGAGGTTCTTCCGGCCTTGATCGCCTTGGGTGCGGTGCAGCCCATCCAGCAGGGCCGCCGGATCCCGGAACGGCACGAGCACGGCTTGATCGCGCCGTATGACATCGAAGCTACGCTGGAAGTGAAGGTTGGTGGATGAATGCATGAGATGCTCACGAATCTTGTGCCACGCGAAGGACATCGGACGCCTGCCTTGCGGCCAGGCGTCCGGCGCCTTCTGGTGGCCAAGTCAGGACGTCGCGCGTCTCTGCTGTTTCGGGGGGTAGGTGAATGCGCGCGTCAGCGCGCGGGCGCGGTCGCGTGGTTCAGCGTGCCGCAGCCGCGGCAGGTGGCCTGAACCGGAAAGCCCACGAGATACTCGTGCCCCCGCGCGAAGCGCAGGTGCATGCGGCCGTCCCGGCAGACGCCGAGCAGCTTGTCACAGCGCGTGCAGCGCCATTCCGAGTTGTGGGTGGTGGGCTTGGTCGTCGCTGCGCCGGACCAGCTCGTCTGGGCTGCCTGGCGCGGGGGGAAGGGAGTCGGCATCGAAGTGCTCCTCTGATGTGGAGCCCTTCCAATAATCAGCGGTTTGTTAGACCGTCCCGCCCGAAACCCTAGATGAACTCTAGATCACGCGGTGTCGGTCGCCTCGCCGAGACGCCAATAGCGATTGCTCGAGCCGTGCCGGATGTAAGTCGGATGAGCCTTCGCCCATGCGCCGGAAGAGAACAGCTGTCTGGGATTGTCAGACCCCATCCCGTCCATCAGCACCTTGGTCAGCCGCTGGCCTGTGCCATCGGTCGCAGCTTCAACAAGGCTTTCGAAGAGTTGGATCTGGCCCGCGCCGTCGAGCGTGAGCGGCTCGAGACCAGGGATGATGAGCGTCGCAGAGCGAGGCGTGTGTCGTACAACCTGAGCGACTTGCGCAGAGGTCGCCAGCGTTCGGTTCGCCTCGAATCGCCGGGCCATTTCCTCTCGGTCCAGATCGCCGAGGCTTCCGTCGTTCAGCAGCAGGTCGCGCAGCGCGATAACGACGTTCGGCCCGAGGAATTGCGGCGGCTCATCGGAAACGGCGAGTACGAGACCGGGGCCCGCTGTATGCCGCGACCGAAGCGCATTCTCGACATTCTCGCGGGCTTTCAGATCGGCAAGGCGGCGCGCCAGGTAAAGCGGGACCTTTCGCTCACCCAGTGCCATCGGCCCAAGCGAGACGACGAACTCGTTGATAGTTTCCATGTTCCTGATGCCGAGAGAGCCAGATATCGCCTTGAGGATAGTTTCGGCGAGCCATGCTCGATCGATCCCGTACTCGATCGCATTGGTGTCGAGACGCAATCCGTCCGCCTCCCCAAAGGAACCGGTTTGTCGAACCGTCCCTGGCTCCGGACCCGTTTGCTGCTCACTTTCGACAACCTCATCGTCATCCTCGGCGAGCCCAATCACCTGCCGCCCTTTGCGGGCAATCAATCGCGCACTCACCAGACGGGCTGGATCGACGCCCGCGGAGTTGAAGAACGCACCTGCAACAGTGTCGCTGGGCAGGTCGTACAGCGACAAAAGAAAGCCGAACCACTGAGCCCGTTCCTGATCGGTGAGCGTCCGCAGGTTCTGCGTAAGACCCCAGTGTTCGAGCAGTCGGAACCCTAGGTCCCGAAGGAACGGATCGCGCATGCTCTGCACGTCCGAACTGCTGCCATCCGAGATCGAGACCCGGAAGGTTCCCTTCTTGCCGTCTGATCGACGGGTGTAACCAATTGCGATGGCGATTTTTGTGAAGCCGAAACTCCGGATCAGGGTGGCTGAATTGGCGACGTATTTCCGGACAACGTCCTCCATCGTGTCTTCTATGGTCACCTTGATGTTCAGCCGCCGGCCCCACGAGCCGAGGCGCACCTCGGCCTCGACTACCGCCGCCAGCGTGATCTCGACATCGTCGAAATCTGGGCGATCCAGATCGAAGGAGGACCTGAAGCGTTCGAGGTTAAACTCTCGGCGGGTCAGCGGCTTGGCCGAAGGCGGGCGCCCTAGAACGACCTCCGCGAAGACTTTGGAGGTTTTTTCGCGAACCTCGCCGCTGGCAGATGCAACCTCGATTTTCTTCAGCTTGGGCGTGTAGATTAGGACAGCCTCGTGTGATGGCCTGTAGTAGTGGACAGTCCAGCCCCCTTCCTCGCGATGATTGTCGATGCTCGACAGGGGCCCGGGATGGCGCAGGGCGACCATGAAGGACGGCGGGTAGTTGGCGGTCTCGGGCAATTCGAGGACGGACGCGGTGACCTTGCCTTTCAGTCCCAGAGCTTCCTGAACAGCGTCACAGAGCTTCTCGTCAGGGATTCCGTCTGTGTCGGCAACAGAAGCGTGGTCGAAGTCCACCTCGCAGCATGTGTAGTACGTCCGCCGTTCTCGATAGCGCCGCGCGGCATAGAAGCTCTGGGCGTCGTGAAAGTGCATCGGGAAGACCGTGCGCATCCAGATGCTCTTACACAGCAGGTCAGGCTGTGACTCAAACTGGTCGTAGTCGACATTCTGCAGCCGTTGGCCCGCAACCGTTTCGAGTGAGGTCGCTCCCTTGTCCTGGCCCATGTCGAGCAGAGCGCCAGCGATGCCTTCAAGTAGCCCGATGATTTCCTTGTCCTCCGAACGCAGGTACGCACTCAGCGCTGCCTTGCCTTGATCATCGGTCGTGCCCTCAGTGATTTCCGGCGGAGCGAGAAGAGTGTCGTCGGGCCGTTTGAAGCTGGCGAGAAACTGCCGGACCAGCGCAGCCGGGGCGCCCTGAAGGATACTCCCGAGGTTCGGTCCGAATTCGCTCTTCCTCCGCGCCATGAACTCACCTCACTGCACTACTGCTCTCGATTGATTCAACCTGAGATAATCATGGACAAATCCCTGATCAGCAAGCCCTGATGTTCTCTTCCTGTTCGCATTTCCGCATCCCGTTCCGCTGAGATGTCCCATCCCGGGCGGCCGGGTGGCTTTTGATCGGTAACGACACCATCGAGAATAGCGACCGAGACATGAAGCGCCCGAACCCGCTCCCTCCCGACCAGATGACGCCCGCAGAGCGCCGCAATGAGCTGTGCGCCTTGCTGGCGCTCGGGCTGGTTCGATTGCGGATGCGGGAGACGGACGAAGTATCTGACGCGACTGGAGAAAGTTGCCTACACTATCCTCTCGACCAATGCCGTCATGCAACTCCAACTCATCGGAGAAATGCATGAACAAGCCTGATCCCATCCCCGCGCGCCTAGCCGCGCTCAAGACCACGTCGACGCCCGACCTGAAGAAACAGTGGCGCGACCTGTTCGACAGCGAGCCGCCGCCGTTCAATCGCCGCTATCTCGAAAGCCGCATCGCCTATCGCATCCAGGAATTCGCCTATGGCGGGCTGAAACCGGAGACGATCCGGCGGCTGGAACGGCTCGGCGAGGAACTGGACGGAGGCGACAAAAAGAAGCGCGGCATGCGTCTCGACCGCGACCGCCCGATCACCGGCACCCGGCTGATCCGCGAGTGGCAGGGTGTCGAGCACATCGTCACGGTTACAGCCGACGGTTACGAATGGCAGGCTCGTCCCTACCAGTCGCTTTCCGCGATTGCCCGTGCCATCACAGGCACCCGCTGGAATGGCTGGGTATTCTTCGGCTTCAAGAACCATAGGCGGCGGACATGACAAGGGCGCCGGAAAAACCAAAGATCCTCCGCAAGCTGCGCTGCGCGGTCTACACCCGAAAATCCTCGGAGGAGGGTCTTGAGCAGGAGTTCAACAGCCTGCACGCCCAGCGCGAGGCCTGCGAAGCGTACATCGCCAGCCAGCGCTCCGAGGGCTGGGTACTGGTCCGTGATCGTTATGACGACGGCGGTATCTCGGGCGGCACGCTGGAACGCCCTGGCCTGGAACGCCTGCTGGCCGACATCGAAGACGGGTTGATCGACGTCGTGGTAGTTTACAAGATCGACCGCCTCAGCCGCTCGCTGGCGGATTTTGCGAAGCTGGTCGAAGTATTCGACCGCAACGGTGTAACCTTCGTCTCGGTCACGCAATCCTTCAACACCACTACGTCGATGGGCCGCCTGACGCTGAACATCCTGCTGAGCTTCGCCCAGTTCGAGCGCGAGGTCACCGCCGAGCGCATCCGAGACAAGGTGGCCGCCAGCCGGAAGAAGGGAATGTGGATGGGCGGCGTCCCGCCCTATGGCTACCGGGTCGAGAACCGGAAGCTGGTACCGGACGACGAGCGCGCCGAACATGTCCGCTGGATATTCGCGCGGTTTCTTGAGATCGGTTCGGGCACCGAACTGGCGCGCGAGGTCGCGACGCGCAATATGCGCACGCCCCGTGGGAACAGCGTCGACAAGAAACATATTTACCGGATGCTGAACAACCGCGCCTACATCGGCGAGGCGGTTCACAAAGGTGACAGCTATCCCGGTGAGCACGATGCCATCATCGATCGCAAGACATGGGACCGCGTCCGCACCATTCTGCAGGAAAGCCCCCGCAGGCGCGCCGCTCGGAGCCGCGCCAATACACCGGCACTGCTGAAAGGCCTACTTTACGGCCCCGATGGCGCAGCCTTTTCTGCCACTCACACCCGAAGGGCCGGCAAGCTATACCGCTATTATGTCAGCCAGACGGTGCTGAAACATGGTGCCGGGTCCTGCCCCGTGGCCCGCGTTCCCGCTGGAGAGATAGAGGCCGTCGTCATCGACCAGCTCCGCGCCGTACTCCGCCAGCCGGAGATCATCGCAGGAACGTGGAAAGTCGCGCGTACACATGCCGGCGACATTGCCGAAGCCGACGCCCGCACGGCGCTGCAGCAAATGGACCTGGTATGGGACAAACTCTTCCCCGCCGAGCAGGCGCGCATCGTGGCGCTGCTGTTGGAACGCGTGGACATCGGCACGGACGGGCTGAACGTCAGGCTCCGCGTGGACGGCCTCGGCGGCCTTGCGCG
>NZ_LPXN01000150.1 GCF_001618175.1 Oceanibaculum pacificum
GCCCGATGCTTCGAGACGCCCCTTGCGGGGCTCCTCAGCATGCGGTCACCAAGCAGCACCGGCGGAATGTCCCAAACCACCCTTACCCTAAGGAGCCCTCGTCAGAGGGCGTCTCGAAGGGGCCGGCGGCGGGCGTCCCTCCATCAGCCTCAGTCGGCGGCCTCCTGATCGATGCGGCGGCCGTTGATGACCAGATGGCCATCCTCGACATCGACGCGGATCGCGTCGCCATCGCGGATCGAACCGTCCAGAATCATCGTCGCCAGCGGGTTCTGCAGCTCGCGCTGGATCACCCGCTTCAGCGGCCGGGCGCCATAGACCGGGTCGTAGCCGGCATCGCCCAGCCAGGCCAGCGCGGCCGGCGTCATCTCCAGCGTCAGATGCCGGTCCTCCAGCAGCGCGCGCAACCGGCCGAGCTGGATATCGACGATACCGGTCATGTTTTCGCGGCTGAGCCGCTGGAACAGCAATATATCGTCCAGACGGTTCAGGAATTCCGGGCGGAAGGCGGCGCGCACCACCTCCATCACCTTGGCGCGGGTCAGCTCCTGGTCGGCCTTGCTGAGGGCATAGGCGTCCTGCGCCATGAGTTCGGAACCGAGATTGGAGGTGAGGATGATAAGCGTGTTGCGGAAATCCACCGTGCGGCCCTGGCCGTCGGTCAGCCGGCCATCGTCCAGCACCTGCAGCAGCACGTTGAACACGTCGGGATGGGCCTTCTCGACCTCGTCGAACAGGATCACCTGATAGGGCCGGCGGCGCACCGCCTCGGTCAACGCCCCGCCCTCCTCATAGCCGACATAGCCTGGGGGCGCGCCGATCAGCCGGCTGACGGCATGCTTCTCCATATATTCCGACATGTCGATGCGCACCATCGCCTGCTCGTCGTCGAACAGGAACTCGGCCAGCGCCTTGGTCAGCTCGGTCTTGCCCACGCCCGTGGGGCCGAGGAAAAGGAAGGAGCCGATCGGCCGGTTCGGGTCCTGCAGTCCGGCGCGAGCGCGGCGGATGGCGTTCGACACGGCGATCACCGCCGCCTCCTGGCCGATCACGCGCTGGCGCAGCTTGGCCTCCATCGCCAGCAGCTTGTCGCGCTCGCCCTCCAGCATCTTGTCGACCGGGATGCCGGTCCAGCGCGAAACGATCTGCGCCACCTCCTCCGGCGTCACCTCCTCCTTCAGCACCCGGTGGGAGGCGGAATCGTCGGCGTCCTTCAGCTTCCTCTCCAGGTCGGGGATGACGCCGTACATCAGCTCGCCGGCGCGCTGCAACTCGCCCCGTCGCTGGGCGATCTCCAGCTCGGTGCGGGCCTGGTCGAGCTGCTCCTTCAGCTTCTGGCCGACGGAGATGCTCTCCTTCTCGCCCATCCATTGCGCGGTGAGGGCAGCGCTTTCATCCTCCAGCTCCTGCAGTTCCTCCTCCAGCTTCACGAGGCGTTCCTTGGAGGCGGAGTCGGTCTCTTTCTTCAAGGCCTCGCGCTCAATCTTCAGCTGGATGATCTTGCGGTCCAGCTCATCGATATTCTCCGGCTTGGAATCGACTTGCATGCGCAGGCGGCTGCCGGCCTCGTCGATCAGGTCGATGGCCTTGTCCGGCAGGAAGCGGTCGGTGATGTAGCGGTTGGAGAGCTGGGCGGCCGCCACGATGGCGCTGTCGGTGATGCGCACGCCGTGATGCAGCTCATACTTCTCCTTCAAACCGCGCAGGATCGAGATGGTCTCCGGCACCGAGGGCTCGGACACGAAGACCGGCTGGAAGCGTCGGGCCAGTGCCGCGTCCTTCTCCACATGTTTGCGGTATTCGTTCAGCGTGGTGGCGCCGACGCAATGCAGCTCGCCGCGCGCCAGGGCGGGTTTCAGCATGTTGGAGGCGTCCATCGCCCCATCCGCCTTGCCCGCGCCGACCAGCGTGTGCATCTCGTCGATGAACAGGATGATCTCGCCGGCGGCCGAGGATATCTCGCTCAGCACCGCCTTCAGCCGCTCCTCGAACTCGCCGCGGAACTTGGCCCCGGCGATCAGCGAGCCCAGGTCGAGCGACAGCAGCCGGCGGTTCTTCAGCGTCTCCGGCACGTCGCCATTGACGATGCGCTGGGCCAGCCCCTCGACGATGGCGGTCTTGCCGACGCCGGGCTCGCCGATCAGCACCGGGTTGTTCTTGGTGCGGCGCGACAGCACTTGGATGGTCCGGCGGATTTCCTCGTCGCGGCCGATCACCGGGTCGATCTTGCCCTCGCGCGCCACCTCGGTCAGGTCGCGGGTATAGCGCTTCAGCGCGTCATAGCCCTGCTCGGCCGTCGCGGTATCCGCGGTGCGGCCCTTGCGGACATCGTTGATCGCCTCGTTCAGCTTCTGCGGGGTCAGGCCCGCCTCCTTCAGCGCCTTGCCGGCCTCGGTGCCGTCGGCCATCGTCAGCGCCAGCAGCAGCCGTTCGGCGGTCACGAACTTGTCGCCGGCCTTCTCGGAAATCTTGGTCGCCTGGTCGAGCACGCGCGCCAGCTCCGGCGACAGAAAGACCTGGCCGGCCCCGCTGCCCTCGACGCGCGGCAGCTTCGCCAGCGTCGCTTCGGTTGCGCTCAACGCCTTGGCCGGATCGCCGCCGGACGCGCGGATCAGATTGGCCGCCAGCCCCTCGGCATCGTCCAGCAGCACCTTCAGCAGATGATCCGGGGCAAGGCGCTGGTGCCCGCTGGTCAGCGCCAGGGTCTGGGCCGATTGCAGAAAGCCCTTCGAGCGCTCGGTGAATTTCTCGATATCCATGATGATCTTGTCTCCGTTATCGCGACACATCGGCCATTCCCGGCGGCCCCGCCTGGCGGCGACCGCACGGTGAAGAGGGACGATGCTCCTCGCTAGAAATGGCGTGCCAAATCTGCAACACAAGAGGGCGGTGGTGGAAGATCGGACCCGGCATTGCGCATCCATATGCCGCGTTGACAGCGCGCCCTCCGCCTGCCGACACTGGCGACATGACCCATGTTGCAACCATAGCCCGTCTGTGTCGCTACCCGGTGAAGGGAATGAGCGCACAGGACATCGATTCCGCGACTCTGGAGAGCGGCGCCGGCCTGCCCGACGACCGGCGGTTCGGCATCGCCCACGGCTCCGCCATCGATCTGCCGGCGGATAATGGCTGGGCCCCGAAAAGCAATTTCCTGCAGCTCGTCAATTGCGCCCGGCTGGCCGCCATCGTCGCCGACTATGAGGCCGAGACCGGCCATCTGGCGTTGAAGCGCGACGGACGGCAGGTGGCGCGGGCCAACATCCAGACCCCGCTGGGCCGAACCATCATCGAGGATTTCCTGCGCGCCTTCCTGGCCGGCGAGGTGCGGGGCGCGCCGCGCATCGTCGAGGCGTCGGGCGATTTCTTCACCGATTCGCGCAACGGCAAGATTTCGCTGATCAACCTGGCCAGCGTGAAGGATCTGGAACGGGTGGTCGGCGGCCCGGTCGATCCGGTGCGGTTTCGCGGCAATATCCTGCTCGACGGGCTGCCGGCCTGGGAGGAATTCTCCTGGCTGCCCGATACGCGCCTGAAGATCGGCGGGGCGATCCTGAAAATCTATAAGCGGATCGAGCGCTGCGCCGCCACCAGCGTGAATCCGGCAACGGCGGAGCGGGACACGAACATCCCGCTCGCGCTGCGGCGCGGCTTCGGCCATATCGATATGGGGCTGTACGCCACCGTCGAGCAGTCGGGCGTCATCGCCACGGGCGACGGGCTGGAGCTGCTCGGCTAAACCGCTGGCACCGCGACGCCGATCATGGTGTCGCGGGTGACCAGCGCCTCCAGCTTCTCCGTACTCCATCCCTCGGTGCCCTTCGGGCGCGCCGGGATGATCAGATAGCGAAGATCGGCGGTGGAATCATGCACCCGCACCTCGACATCGTCGGGGATCTCGGTGCCGAATTCCTTCAGCACCGCGCGCGGCTCGTGAATTACCCGGCTGCGATAGGCGCGCGCCTTGTACCAGTCCGGCGGCAGGCCGATCAGCAGGCGCGGATAGCAGGAGCACAGCGTGCAGACCACGACATTGTGCACGCCCTCGGTATTCTCGATCGCCTTGATCGGGATGCCGCCGGCATCGATGTCCAGCTCCGCCGCCGCCGCGATCACATCGGCCAGCATGCGCTGCTTGAAAGCCGGGTCGGTCCAGGCCCTGGCGACCATCCTCGATCCCGCCGCCGGGCTCTTGGAATCGATGGCCTCCAGCATCTTCCGCAGCTCGGCCGGGGTGACGATGCCCTTGGCGACCAGCAAGTCGGCCACCGCCTCGGTCATCGCCTGATAATGCGTCAGCGGGCGATCCTCGATATCCGGCTGGTGCGGATGCGGGTGATGGTGGTCATGATGGTCGTGGCCGTGGTGATGCCCGTGGTCATGCCCGTGAGGATGGTCGTGGTCGTGCCCGCTCATCGCACCGCCTCCAGCCAGTTTTCATAGACGTCGATCACCGCCGTATCCTGGGCCGGGCCGTCATAGCCATCCCACAGCTCGGCCTGGCGGAACAGCACGCGGTAGAGCGGCAGGGCCGGCCTTCCGTCGCGGCCATAGGCCAGCTCCTCCGGGTTGGCGAAGGCGCCGACCAGCTCCGCCACCACGCCCTGCTTGCCCCGGCAGAAGAAGGGTGCCCGGACATGGCCGGGCGGATAGGCCCGGCGCACCCGCACCGCATCGCCGGGCCTGAAACGCGCGTCGGTCGCGGCTTCTCCACTCATGGGCACACCGCCTTCGCCGCCTCGGCGTGACGGGCCTGCGCTTCTTCCATGGCGCGGCCCAGCTCATCGACGGTGATGACGCCCTTCTCGATCAGATTGTTGGTGACGGAGCCGATCCAGCGCTCGTAATAGGTCAGCTCGTCATAGATGCCCGGCCCCATCTCCTCGATGCCCCGGCGCAGCTCGTCGACGGTCATGATCTTGCGCTGCTTGTCGGTCAGCAGCCGCATGATCGCGTCGACCTTCTTCTCCCATGGCGCGTAATCATGCTCGACCTGCTCGACCGGCCCGGCGGGAAGCCCGCCCATATCGTGATGGCGGCGATGCATGACGACCTCCGGCTTGTTGCTTCCCGCAACTGTTCCATGAAGCCGCGGACAGGCGCAAGGGCGCTAGGCGCTCTGCCGGCGCAGATACAGCTCCGCCGCGATCAGGTTCGGCACCCAGCACAGGAAGGAGATCGCCGGATAGCTCAGCTCGAACGGCAGGCCGGTGGCGAAGGAAGCGCCCAGATAGATCCGCAGCGTGACGGCGGCGAAGGTAAGCCACCAGGAGCGGATCATCCAGGCCCGGTGCGCGGCGAAGCGCCGCTGCGTGGCGCGCCGCCAGCCCAGCAGAGTGGTGATCAGCCACGCGACGGACAGGGTGCCGAAGCCCGCCGTCGCCACCGGGCCCGTCGTGGTGCCCAGCGCCAGCACGAAGCCGGAGACGGCGCCGACCAGGCAGGCAAAGACATAGACCCGACCGGTCCAGCGATGCAGCGCCGGCCAGCGCCGCCGGACGCCACCCAGGAACTGGAATGCCCCGACCAGCAGCGCCGTCGCCGCGGCGGCCACATGAACCGGCAGCCAGGGATTGGCATAGGCGTTGGCCATGATCGGCTCCGGCATCGGACCGAAGCCGACGAGATAGCGAAAGGACGCCAGGGCGATAGCCACGCTGGCCAGGGCCGCGACGCCCCAGAGCAGCCGCGCGCCGCCGGCGTCCCGGTCGAAGAATGTCGTCGACACACTGAGCCTCCCTTGTGGTGGAGCCCCGAAATTGCTGCCAACGGCCGGCGCGGGCTATAGTGGCTGCGCGAACGGTGCAGCGGCTGCGTGAGTGGTGCGGTGTGAGGAAAATGAGCAAGATGTCGGCAATCGGCGGGATCGCGGAGATCGCCCTGTTGCTGGCTTTCGGACTTTTCTTCGGCGTCATCGGCCCCTATGGCACCGCGCAGGAACCGCCGGTCGAGCGCTATCCCTTCTGGCTGTTCGTGATGGTCGCCGGCGGCCTTATCGGCATCGCGGTGGAACGCGTGCTGCGCCGCTGGATCGCCCCGGATTGGCGCAGAATCCTCGTTACCTCATTGGCGATGACGCCGCCGGTCACGGCGGTGGTGATCGGCGCGAAGGCCGCGATCATGGAGCATCATCACGGGCTGCCCGGTGGCTTCCTGCTCAATCTGCTCTGGCAGGTGTTCGTCATCAGCCTTGTGGCGATGGCGCTGCGGCTGGTGGTGCAGCGCCCGCCGAAGCGGATCGTCGAATCGCAGACCATCATCGCCCCGCCGCTGCCGGAGGTCGAGGCCCGGTTCCGCGCCCGCCTGTCGGCCCGGCGGCGCACCGCCCGGCTGTTCGCGCTGGAAGCCTACGACCATTATGTGCGCGTCCATACCGACGCCGGGGAGGAGCTGCTGAGCCTGCGCTTCGCCGATGCGGTGGCGGAGCTGGACGGCGCGCATGGCTACCGAATCCACCGCTCCTGGTGGGTGGCGGCGGATGCGATCAAGACGGCCCGCTGGCGGCGCGGCAGCGGCGCGGTCGAGCTGGCGGACGGCACCATGGCGCCGATCAGCCGCAGCGGCGCGCCGATCCTGCGGACAGCCGGCTATTTGCCCAGATAGCGCCGGTGCAGATGGGTCTTGAAGGCCCCCGTGCCGAGCGGCGCGCCGGTGGCCCGGGTCAGCAGCTCGTCGGCTGAATAGCGCGAGCCATGGGCGTGCACATTGGCGCGCAGCCAGGCGACCAGCGGCGCGAAATCGCCGCGCGCGATGCCGGGCAGGATGTCGTCATCCTGCTGGGTCGCGGCCGCGAACAACTGGGCGGCCATCATCGCGCCCAGCGTATAGGTGGGGAAATAGCCGATGGCCCCGTCAAACCAATGAATATCCTGCAAGCAGCCGCGCCGGTCGTCCGGCGGCGTCACGCCCAACAGGCCGCGCATGCCGTCATTCCAGGCCCCCGGCAGATCGGCCACGGCAAGATCGCCGGCGACGATGGCGCGCTCCAGCCGGTAGCGCAGGATGACATGCAGCGGGTAGGTCACCTCGTCCGCATCGACGCGGATGAAGCTGCGCGACACGCGGGTATAGAGCCGCTGCAACCCATCGACCGTATAGGCCGGCCCGTCGACCGCGAAAGCCTGACGGATCAGCGGCGCGGCGAATTCCAGGAAGGCGCGGGACCGGCAGGCCTGCATCTCGATCAGCAGCGACTGGCTTTCATGCACCGTCATGCCGCGCGCCACGCCGATCGGCTGATGCCGCCAGGGCTGCACCGGCAGACCCAGCTCGTACAGCGCATGGCCGGTCTCGTGCAGCACGCCCATCAGACTCTGGGTGAAATCCGCCTCGTCATAGCGGGTGGTGATGCGGATATCGTCGGCAGCACCCCCGCAGAAAGGATGCAGCGAGACATCCAGCCGGCCGCGATTGAAATCGAACCCCACCACCTGCATCAGCCGCCGGCCCAGCGCCGCCTGGCTATCGATGGGGAAAGGCCCCTGCGGCCGCTGCAGCGGCGGCTCGCTCGCCTGCACGGCCAGCACATCGTCCAGCAGACCGGGCAGGAAGCCGGCAAGGTCGGTAAAGATCGGGTCGATCAGATCGGCGCGGTTGCCTGGATCGTAGGAATCCAGCAGCGCGTCGTAGGGCGTAAGGCCGAGCGCCTCGGCTTTCACCGCCGCCATCTCGCGGGTCAGGCGCACGACTTCTTCCAGATATGGCCGCACGGCGGCGAAGTCGCTCTCCTTGCGGGCCTGCCGCCAGGCGATCTCACAGGCCGAGCAGGCCTTGGAGCGGGCCTCGACCAGATCGGCCGGCACCGCCGTTGCATGCGCATGCCGGCGGCGCATCAGCGCCAGGTTGGCGGCCGGCCACTCCTCCAGCGGCGCGCCCTCGGCGGCGGCGAGAAGATCGGCCATGTCCGGCGCTGTCATCAGCTCGTGGCCCAGCACGTCCAGCGTCGCCACCTGCTCGGCGCGGGCCTCGGCGGCCCCTTCCGGCATGATGACGGCATGGTCCCAGTGCAGGATGCCGCCGACCTGATCCAGCACCGACAGGCGGTGGAAGCGGCGGGTCAGCGCCTCATAGGCGGCGGCCGAATTGCGCATCACACCTCGCCGCGATCCGCCCGGCGATGCCAGACGACATAGACCACGATCAGCCCCAGGGCCATCAGGAACCAGGTCATCGCATATTGCAGATGCTCGTTGCGCAGGCCGATCCGCGGGTCCGCCCCGATGGGCAGATGGATCCGGCTGTCGCCCTCGCGCAGCGCGTCGATATAGTAGGGCGGCACGCCGGTCACGCCGGCCCTTTGCGACATCTCGGCGATGTCGACATAGAACCAGAGATTCTTCTCCGGCTCGTTATCCGGGGTGAAGGCGTTGCGCATGCTGGGACGCCGCACGATGCCATCCAGCGTCACGATGCCCTCGGGCTGGCTGTTCGGGCGCTTGGCCGCCTCGCGCCGGTCGTCGGGAATCCAGCCGCGATTGACCAGCAGGGTGCGGCCATCGCCGGTGACGAACGGGGTGACGACATGCAGCCCGACCGTGCCTTTCTCCGGCCTGCCGACCAGGAACATCTCCTGCTCGTTCAGGAAGCGGCCCTCGGCGCGGACCCGGCGGAATTCCGCATCCTCGATATCGACATCGTTGGCCGGCGGGGCGATGGGCTCCGCATACATGCGGGTTTCAAGCCGCTCGATCAGCCCTTCCTTCCAGGCCAGGCGCTGCAATTGCCAGGCGCCCAGGCCCAGCATCACCACGATCATCGGCAGGGCGATCAGCGTTGGCCACAGGCGCGGCCGGAAGCCGAACGACGGCCGCGGCGACAGGGAGTTTCCGTCAGTCATTGGCGGTTCCGCGATGCTTGTATTGCAGGGCGATCAGCACGCCCTTGAACGGACGCAGCAGGGCCAGGGCCCCGCCGAGCGTCACGGCCGACCACAGGACGGCATGCAACCATAAGGGGGGTGCAACGGCGCTTTCAACCAGCAGGGCGATGGGTGTGACAATAAACGCCAGGGCGAAGATGACGAAGAAGGCCGGGCCGTCGCCGCTGTCGTGATTGCGCAAATCCAGGCTGCAGGCCGTGCAGCTTTCGGCCACCGTCAGATAGCCAGAAAAAAGCCTGCCGCGTCCGCAGCGCGGACAGCGGCAGGCCAAACCGGTCAGGATCGACGAAAGCCCGGAAGAGGGGGGCTGAGAAGAGGGGTCGGCCATCCTCAGCCCGCTTTCGTCGGCTGTTCGATGGGGCTCAGGCGCCCCACCAGTAGATGGCGACGAACAGGAACAGCCAGACCACGTCGACGAAATGCCAGTACCAGGCCGCCGCCTCGAAGCCGAAATGCTGCTCCGGCGTGAAGTCGCCCTTGTAGGAGCGAATCAGGCAGATCGCCAGGAAGATGGTGCCGACGATCACATGAAAGCCGTGGAAGCCGGTCGCCATGTAGAAGGCCGAGGCGTAGATGCCGTCGGTGAAGCCGAAAGCGGCATGGCTGTATTCGTAGGCCTGCAGGGCGGTGAAGGACATGCCCAGCAGAACCGTCAACCACAGGCCGCGGATCAGGTCGCGGCGGTTGCCCTCGATCAGCGCATGATGCGCCCAGGTCACCGTGCAGCCCGACATCAGCAGGATCAGCGTGTTCAGGAACGGCAGGTCGAACGGATCGAAGGTCTTGATGTCCGCCGGCGGCCAGACCCCGCCAATGGCCTCGGTGGGATAGAAGGCGGCGGCGAAATAGGCCCAGAAGAACGCGGCGAAGAACATCACCTCGGAGGCAATGAACAGGATCATGCCGTAGCGCAGGCCGAGCTGCACCACCTTGGTGTGGTACAGGCCGCTATTTGCCTCGCGCACCACGTCGCGCCACCAGAAGAACATGGTGGCCAGCACCAGGGCCAGGCCGATGGCCAGGACCCAGGGGGTCTTGTCATGCATCACCATCACGCCGCCGATCGCCGTGACGAACGCGGCCATCGACCCGACGAACGGCCACGGGCTGGGATCGACCAGATGGTACGGATGCTTGTGCTGCGTGGCGTGTGCTTCGCTCATCCCTCTTGAACCCCTTCAGATAATCCCGGCGTGGCGGCCGGCGACAGCAATAGAACCATCCAACTCAATTGACCCGCGCATCGGCCGGCAACTGGCTGGTCTGCTTCCCCGGGGCGGCCAGGTGCTGGTCCTTCGCCCGGAAGAAGGTATAGCTCAGTGTGATCGTGCTCACATCGTCCAAATTGCGATCCGCCAGCAGAAGCGGATCGACGAAGTAGGAGACCGGCATTTCGATGCTCTCGCCCGGCTCCAGCACCTGCTCGGTAAAGCAGAAGCACTGGATCTTGGCGAAATAGGCGGCCGCCTTGTAGGGCGTGACGCTGTAGGTCGCCGTGCCGACGATCGGCTCGCTGCCGGTATTCGTCGCTGTATAGAAGGCCAGGCCGTTCTCGCCGATCTGCACCTTTTCGCTGACCTGCAGCGGCTTGAACTTCCAGGGCAGGCCCTGATCGACATTGGCGTCGAAGCGCACGGTGATGCGGCGCTCGGCCAGCGAGTCCGGCGCGGCCTCGGCCCGCTTGGTCGCCCCGCCGAAGCCGGTCGCCTCGCAGAACATGGTGTAGAGCGTCGGGCTGTAGACGACCAGGCCGGTCATCGCGCTCATCACGCCGACAATGCCGGCCACCACGGCCAGGTTCCTATTGTTCGATCGTTCGGTGGGTCGGTCGGCCATCCGCTTACCCCATTTTCACGACGGTGATGATGTAGAATAGGATCGCCAGCCCCAGCAGCACCGCCAGCAGGGCCGTGTTGCGGGCGCGCTTGCTGCGGCGGAAATCCCGGCGGTCGATGCCGCTTTTCTCATGTTCCTGCATCGCGCTCACGCCGCCGCCCCGAAAGTCCAGGCGCGGTCGAGGATCATCAGGGCGAAGATCAGGAACAGATAGAGGATCGAATAGGCGAAAAGCTGCTTGGCCGCGCTCTCCGCCTTCGGGCCGTCGCCCTCGCGCCAGATGCGCACCGCCCCCAGCAGGAACAGCGCGCCCAGCACGATGGCGCCCATGCCGTAGAGCGCACCGACCGTGCCCAGCCCCCAGGGCAGCACCGCCAGCGGGGCGAGCAGCAGCGAATAGAGCAGGATCTGGCGCCGGGTTTCCGCCTTGCCGGCGACCACCGGCAGCATCGGCACGCCGGCGCGGGCGTAATCCTCGCAGCGATACAGCGACAGCGCCCAGAAATGCGGCGGCGTCCACATGAAGATGATGGCGAACAGCACCGCCGAATCCAGGCTGATATCGCCGGTCACCGCGGCCCAGCCGATCATCGGCGGGAATGCGCCGGCGGCGCCGCCGATGACGATGTTCTGCGGCGTGCTGCGCTTCAGCCACATGGTGTAGACCAAGACATAGAAGCCGATGGTCAGCGCCAGCAAGGCCGCCGCCGTCCAATTGACCGCCAGCCCCATGATCATGACCGAGAAGGCCGACAGCACGATGCCGAAGGCAAGGGCGGCCTCGCCATCGACCCGTCCGGTGACGATGGGCCGGCCCTGGGTGCGCCGCATGATCGCGTCGATATCGCGGTCATACCACATGTTGATGGCGCCCGACGCGCCGGCCCCGACCGCGATGCACAGGATCGCGATGGTGCCCAGCACCGGATGGATCGAACCGGGCGCCAGCAGCAGGCCGACAAAGCCGGTGAACACCACCAGCGACATGACGCGCGGCTTCAGCAGCGCCAGGTAATCGCGCACATGCCCGACGCCGAGCGAGGGGCTCTCACCCCCCGCCTGCGCCGGCTGACCCATTTGAAGCTGGACGTCGGACACGTCTGGCTATCCCGTTCGGTTCGCGAAAAAGGGGAAGCCCCGGGTCACTTGACCCGGGGGATTTCCTCGAAGGTGTGGAACGGCGGCGGCGAGCTGACGGTCCACTCCAGGGTGGTTGCACCCTCGCCCCACGGGCTGTCGCCGACCTTCTTGCCCGCCGTGAAGGTGCGGAAGCACACGAACAGGAAGAAGAACATGGCGGCGACCGAGATATAGGCGCCGATCGACGACACCATATTCCAGCCGTGGAAGGCATCCGGATAATCCGGGATGCGGCGCGGCATGCCGGCCAGACCCAGGAAGTGCATCGGGAAGAAGGTCAGGTTCACGCCGATGAAGGTCATCCAGAAATGGATCTTGCCCAGCGTCTCCGGATACTGCCGGCCGCTCATCTTACCGATCCAGTAGTAGAAACCGGCGAAGATCGCGAACACGGCACCCAGCGACAGCACGTAATGGAAATGCGCGATGACGTAGTAGGTGTTGTGCAGCGCCACGTCGACGCCGGCATTCGCCAGCACCACGCCGGTCACGCCGCCGACGGTGAACAGGAAGATGAAGCCGATCGCCCACAGCATCGGCGTGTCGAACTTGATCGAGCCGCCCCACATGGTGGCGATCCAGGAGAAGATCTTGATGCCGGTCGGCACCGCGATCACCATCGTCGCCGCCGTGAAGTAGGCGCGGGTATCGACGTCCATGCCCACCGTGAACATGTGGTGCGCCCAGACGATGAAGCCGACGAAGCCGATGGAGACCATCGCGTAGGCCATGCCGAGATAGCCGAACACCGGCTTGCGCGAGAAGGTCGACACGATGTGGCTGATGATGCCGAAGGCCGGCAGGATCATGATGTACACCTCGGGATGGCCGAAGAACCAGAAGAGGTGCAGGAACAGGATCGGGTCGCCGCCGCCGGCCGGGTCGAAGAAGGAGGTGCCGAAATTACGGTCGGTCAGCAGCATGGTGATGCCGCCGGCCAGGACCGGAAGCGAGAGCACCAGGAGGAAGGCGGTGATCAGCATCGCCCACACGAACAGCGGCATCTTGTGCAGCGTCATGCCCGGCGCGCGCATGTTGAAGATGGTGGTGATGAAGTTGATCGCGCCCAGGATCGAGGACGCCCCGGCGACGTGCAGCGACAGGATCGCCAGATCGACCGCCATGCCCGGCTGGCCGTTCGGCCCGGAGAGCGGCGGATAGATCGTCCAGCCCGTACCGGCGCCGCCATCGACAACGGCCGACATCAGCAGCAGGGCGAAGGCCGGGATCAGCAGCCAGAAGCTGATATTGTTCATGCGCGGGAAGGCCATGTCCGGCGCGCCGATCATCAGCGGCACGAACCAGTTGCCGAAGCCGCCGATCAGCGCCGGCATGACCATGAAGAAGATCATGATCAGGCCGTGGGCGGTGATGATCACGTTCCATTCCTGGCCGCCCGACATGTACTGAATGCCGGGGTCCTGCAGCTCCATGCGCATATAGAGCGAGAACAGGCCGCCGATGATGCCGGCGAGAATCGCGAACACCAGGTACATCGAGCCGATGTCCTTGTGGTTCGTCGAATAGACGTAGCGGCGCCATCCGGTCGGATGGTGATCGTGATGATCGTGGTGGTCGTGCGCTGCCGATGCCTGCGCCATGGATCAACCCTTCCTTGCTTGCAGCGTCCCCCGCGGGGGAGCGCCCAACTCATCCCAGCCAGCCCGGAAAATACCGGGCCGGCAATCCCAGCTCAGCGCGCCGCGTTAGCGACCTTGACGTCGCCGCCGCCATCCTTGCTGGCGAATTCCTCGCGGGCCTTCTCGACCCAGGCGTTGAACTCAGCCTCCGGCACGGCGCGGATCGCGACCGGCATATAGGCGTGGTTCACGCCGCAAATCTGGTTGCACTGGCCGTAATAGACACCCGGCTCCTCGATATTGAACCAGGTCTCGTTGGTGCGGCCCGGCACCGTATAGAGCTGCACGCCCAGGGCCGGCACCAGCCAGCTGTGCAGCACGTCGGAACCGACGACCAGCACGCGGATGTTCTTGCCGGCGGGCACGACCAGCGGATTGTCGACGTCCAGCAGGCGCTTCTGGCCCGGCTGCAGCTCGTTCTCGGGGATCATATAGCTGTCGAAGGCGAAATCGCCATGATCCGGATAGCCGTAATTCCAGTACCACTGGTGGCCGGTGACCTTGATGGTCATGTCGGCGTTCGGCGTGCGATCCAGGAAATAGAGCAGCCGGAAGGACGGCACCGCAATCACCACCAGGATGACCACCGGAATCACCGTCCACAGCACCTCGATCATCGTGTTGTGCGAGGTCTTGGACGGGTTCGGATTCTTGTCGGCGCGGAACTTCACGCAGACATAGACCAGCAGCGCCAGCACGAAGATCGTGGTGATGGTGATGATCCACAGCAGCAGATTATGCAGCGAATGCAGGCTTTCCTTGCCCACCGAGGCGGGCTGCTGCATGCCAAGCTGCCAAGGCTGCGGCTCGGCGGCCCAAGCGCCGCTCGCCAGACCGACAACGGCCAGCGCGGCGCCCAGGAAGGCGAAGAAGATGGTGGCTAAACGCATCGTATTGCTAGGCATCCTACTCTCATCCCTGGCCAGAACCCGTCCGCACGTGCCGTCGACAATCCCGTGAAGCCGGAACGGCCCCACGCAACGCGGCGGGCAACGGCCATCCCGCCCAAAAACGGGGAGCGCGGCCGTGCCCTGGGTGTCTAGCTATCTTATCCGCATCGGGCAAGGGCGAATTGTGACCTGATGTCGCATGTTTGGCGGATTCGCGGCAATAAGCGCTATCTAAACTAAGCACTTGTCTTGCCTCCCGCGCCCTCTTCCTCGCCGGATTCGGCCATCTGGCGCGACAGCCGCCGGCGCATTCGCCGCATGCCCAGCCAGACCAGCGCCACGACCGCCGGGATGGCCGCGCCGGTCGCCAGATCCGGCGGCAGGGGCGCGCCGGCCGCCTTGGCGCCCTTCGCCAGATAGCCCAGCAGGCCGATCACATAATAGCTGATGGCGGCGACCGACAGGCCCTCCACCGTCTCCTGCAGGCGCAGTTGCAGCTTGGCGCGGCGGTTCATCGAGGCCAGAAGATCGCGATTCTGCGCTTCCAGATGCACATCGACCCGGGTGCGCAGCAGATCGCTCGCCCGGCCGATCCGCACCGACAACTCGTCCAGCCGGGATTGCGTCGATTCGCAGGTGCGGATCGCCGGGGCATAGCGGCGATTCAGGAACTCCGCCACCGTCTGCAACCCTTCCAGCCGGTTCTCACGCAGCTCCTCCAGCCGCTGGGCGACCAGCGCGTCATAGGCGCGCATCGCCCCCAGCCGGTAGGCCAGGCTGGCGCCGAGGCGCTCCAACTCCGCCGCCAGCCCGGTCAGATCGTCGAGCAGCCGGCGATCCTCCTGGTTGGTCTCGCCCTGCGCCAGCGCGCCGGTGATCTCGGTCAGCCGGTCGCCGATGCGGGTCAGCGCCGGGCCGGCCGCGCGCGCCGGCGGAAAGGCCAGCAGCGCCATCATGCGGTAGGTTTCCACCTCCAGCAGCCGGCGGATCAGCCGGCCGGTGCGGCGTGGCCCCATGGCGTAATCCTGCACAAACAGCCGGCTGAACCCGTCCTCGCGAATCCGGAAATCGGTCCAGGCGGCGGCCGCGTCGCTGCTCATCAGGCTGCCGGCCAGCGCGGCGCTGCCGAACAGGGCGGCGATCTCGGAAACGCCCCGGCGCGGCGCGTCCCGGCCCTCCACCGCGACATGGATGGCGACGATGACCTCGCCCGGCAGACCGGCCAGCCAGTCGGCCGGCACCCGGTTCATCGCCGTATCGGCGAAGGCCTCCTCGAAGCCGCCCTCGACGATGAAGCCATAGGTGGAAAATTCCGTGTGCCGCTCCCAGCGCAGCCGGAAGCCCCCCAGGTCGACGAGGATCTGCGTCGCCTCGGGCGATGGGGCGGGGGCGCCGAAGCGCGCGCACAGACCGGCCAGATGCACCCGCTCGCGCCCGGCCGCCGCCTCGCCGGTCAGCACCGCCAGATGCGACAGCCGCGCCGGCGCGGTTAGCGGCTCGAACGGCCGGGCATGCACCTCCTCGTGCAGGCCGCGCCGCTGCGGATGTTCGACCGGCAAGCTTCCCCGTTCCGGCGTCATGACGCTTGCTTCCGCTCCCCCGTTTGCGGGACAGACGGTGGTTGCCGGCCGCCGCAGCCCCTATATGCTCTAGGCATAACCATAGCATAGCCCTCAAGGATAACCGATGAGCGCCCTGACCCAGACAGACGAGTTGTTCTTCACCCGCGCCGGCCTCGACCGCAGCAGGGTCGAGCGCCTGGTCGGCGACGCGCTGTCCGGCGCCGACGATGGCGAGCTGTATCTGGAATACAGCCAGTCCGAAAGCCTGGGCTTCGACGATGGCCGGCTGAAGGCCGCCAGCTTCGACACCGCGCAGGGCTTCGGCCTGCGTGCCGTGCTGGGCGACGCCGCCGGCTACGCCCACGCCGCCGATCTGTCAGAGGAAGCGATCCGCCGCGCCGCCGCCACCGTGCAGGCGGTGAAGTCGGGCCATGGCGGCACGCTGGCGGACGGGCCGATCGGCACCAACCGGCAGCTCTATACCGACGCCAACCCGCTTTCCCTGGTGCCGTTCGAGACCAAGGTGAAGCTGCTGCAGGATATCGACGCCTATGCCCGCGCCAGCGATCCGCGCGTGCGCCAGGTCTCGGCCTCGGTGTCGGGAAGCTGGAAGGCGGTGCAGATCATCCGCGCCGACGGCCAGCGCGTCGCCGATATCCGCCCGCTGGTGCGCCTCAACGTCTCCGTCGTGGTCGGTGACGGCGACCGCATGGAGACCGGCAGCAGCGGCGCCGGCGGCCGCACCGCCTATGATCTCTATCTCGACCCCAGGACCTGGCGGGGCCAGGTGGACGAGGCGCTGCGCCAGGCCATCGTCAATCTCGGCTCCATCCCGGCCCCGGCCGGCGAGATGGAAGTGGTGCTGGGCCCCGGCTGGCCCGGCGTCATGCTGCACGAGGCGGTCGGCCACGGACTGGAGGGCGATTTCAACCGCAAGCAGACCAGCGCCTTTTCCGGCAAGATCGGCCAGCAGGTGGCTTCCAAGGGCGTCACCGTGGTCGATGACGGCACCATGCCGGACCGCCGCGGCTCGCTCACCGTGGACGACGAGGGCACGCCCTCGCAGCGCACCGTGCTGATCGAGGACGGCATCCTGGTCGGCTATATGCAGGACCGGCAGAATGCCCGCCTGATGGGCATGAAGCCGACCGGCAACGGCCGCCGCGAGAGCTTCGGCCATCACCCGATGCCGCGCATGACCAACACGATCATGCTGGGCGGCCAGCATGACCCGCGGGAAATCATCGCCTCGGTGAAGGGGCGCGGCCTCTATGCGGTGAATTTCGGCGGCGGACAGGTCGACATCACCTCGGGCAAATTCGTCTTCTCCGCCTCCGAGGCCTATCTGATCGAGGACGGCAAGATCGGCCCGGCGGTGAAGGGCGCGACCATCATCGGCAACGGCCCGAAGGCGATGACCCAGGTCTCCATGATCGGCAATGACTTGAAGCTCGATGACGGCATCGGCACCTGCGGCAAGGACGGCCAGGGCGTGCCCGTCGGCGTCGGCCAGCCGACGGTGAAGATGTCCGGCCTCACCATCGGCGGCACCCAGGCGGGGTAAGGCGGGGTTTCCCCTCACCCAGCCTTCGCTAGGCTCATTACATTCGCCAAGCTCCCGCATCCCTCTCCCCTTCCG
>NZ_LPXN01000151.1 GCF_001618175.1 Oceanibaculum pacificum
GGCTCCTCAGCATGAGGTCACCCAGTGGGGCCGCCGGCTCCCTCGTCCTGAGGAGGGCGAAGCCCGTCTCGAAGGACATGGCAGGAAACGCGAACGTTGGAGACTCGTTAAATGATCACGCTCTATGGCATTCCGAATTGCGGTACGGTGAAGAAGGCGCGGAGCTGGCTGGAGGAGAAGGGCGTGGAATACAGCTTCCACGACTTCAAGAAGCAGGGGCTGGACGCCGCCACCGCCCAGTCCTGGGTGACGGAGCTGGGCACCGAGACGCTGGTTAACCGCAAGGGCACCACCTGGCGCAAGCTGGACGCTTCCACCCAGTCGGTGCTGCAAGGCGCCGCCCCGGTGCCGGCGATGCTGGAAAACCTGTCGGTCATCAAGCGCCCGGTGATCGATCTGGGCGACCGCCGGCTGGTGGGCTTCGGGCCGGAGCAGATCGCCGCGCTGGAAAGCCGGATTTAAAAGGAGAACGACATGCGGCTGGGAATGATCGGCTACGGCGCCATCGGCAAGGCGGTCTGCGAGGCCTTGGCGGGCGACCCGAATATCAGCATCCCGGCCGTGCTGGTGCGCCGGTCGCGCGAGGCGAAGGAGGGCGAGCCCTTCATGATGACCGAGCCGGAGCGCTTTTTCGGCCAGGCCTTCGACGTGGTGCTGGAAGGGGCCGGCCATCAGGCGATCCGCGACTATGGCGAGAAGGCGCTGGCCAGCGGCTCCGACCTGATCGTCACCTCCACCGGCGTGTTCGCCGCCGACGAGGGGCTGTATGAGCGCTGCGTCGAGGCGGCGGAGCGGGCCGGCAGCCGGCTCATCATCGCTTCGGCGGGGATTGGCGCGCTGGATATCCTCACCGCGGCCGCCGTCACCGGGCTGGAGGCGGTGCGCATGACCGTGCGCAAGCACCCCGACGCCTGGAAGGGCACCGTGGCGGAGGAGACGCACGACCTTGCTTCCATGGTCGAGCCGACCGTGCTGTTCGAAGGCTCGCCGCGCGAGGGCGCGAAGCTCTATCCGCAGAATGTGAATATCTCCGCCTCGGTCTCGCTGGCCGGAATCGGCCTGGACAAGACCGAGCTGCGCATCATCGCCGACCCCACAATCACCACCCATGTGGCCGAGCTGGAGGCTAGCGGCTCGTTCGGCAGCTTCCGCTTCGTCGAGGATCTGGTCCCCAGCGAAAGCAATCCGAAAACCAGCACCCTGGTCGCCCAGGCCGTGGTGAAGACGCTGCGCCAGATGGCCTCGCCGGTGGTGATCGGCGCCTGATTTCCGTTGAGAATCGCTATCAAGTGCTTGTGGCGCTTGAATTCCTGCTTGACCACCGCAAATTATATCGTACTAATCCAGTCCTCTTTGGTCCGGCGATGTTCATAGGCGACGGAAGGCAGGGTTATGATCCGGCTGAACAGGCTGACAGATTACGCGATCGTGCTGCTGGGACAACTGGCCCAGGGCGATGAATCGCGCACCGCCGGGCAATTGGCGCAGGATACCGGCGTGCCGCTGCCCACCGTCTCCAAGGTGTTGAAGATGCTGGCGAACGGCAAGGTCATCACCTCGCAGCGCGGCGTGCTGGGCGGCTATGCGCTGACCCGCGACGCCGACCAGATCACGGTCGCCGAGATCATCGCCGCGATGGAGGGGCCGATTGCGCTGACCGCCTGCGTCGACGGCGCCAGCGGCGGCTGCGAGGTCGAGACGCTGTGCCCGATGCGCGGCAATTGGGACAAGGTGAACCGCGCGATTCGCGACGCGCTGACGGCGGTGACGCTGCAGGAAATGCTGACCGTGCCGGCCGGCTTCGATCCGTTCCCGCTGACGCCCGGCCGCCGCGCCGTCGCTACCGCGCAATAGAGACGATAACAGGCAAAGACATCATGGTTGGTACGGCAGAAACCCTCGAACAGGTCCAGGCGCTCGAAGACCGGAAGTACAAGTACGGCTTCGTCACCGACATCGAGATGGAGCGCGCGCCCAAGGGGCTGAGCGAAGAGACCATCCGTTTCATCTCGGCCAAGAAGGGCGAGCCGGACTGGATGCTGGAATGGCGGCTGAAGGCCTATCGCCACTGGCTGACCATGGAGGAGCCGGACTGGGCGAAGCTGGGCTATCCGCCGATCGATTATCAGGACGCCTATTACTACGCGGCGCCCAAGTCGAAGGACGACAAGCCGAAGAGCCTGGACGAGGTCGATCCCGAGCTGCTGGCGACCTACGAGAAGCTGGGCATTCCGCTGCAGGAACAGAAATGGCTGGCCGGCGTGGCGGTCGACGCGGTGTTCGACAGCGTGTCGGTGGCCACTACCTACAAGAAGAAGCTGGAGGAGAAGGGCATCATCTTCTGCTCAATCTCCGAGGCGCTGCGCGACCATGGCGATCTGGTGCGCCAGTATATCGGCTCGGTGGTACCCTACAGCGACAATTTCTTCGCCACGCTGAACTGCGCCGTCTTCACCGACGGGTCGTTCGTCTACATCCCCAAGGGCGTGCGCTGCCCGATGGAGCTGTCGACCTATTTCCGCATCAACGCCTCGGAGACCGGACAGTTCGAGCGCACGCTGATCATCGCCGACGAGGGCTCCTACGTCTCCTACCTGGAAGGCTGCACCGCCCCGCAGCGCGACGAGAACCAGCTGCACGCCGCCGTGGTCGAGCTAGTGGCGCTTGACGATGCCGAGATCAAATATTCGACCGTGCAGAACTGGTATCCGGGCGACGAGAACGGCGTCGGCGGCATCTATAATTTCGTCACCAAGCGGGCCGCCTGCCGGGGCCGCAATTCCAAGGTCGCCTGGACCCAGGTCGAGACCGGCTCGGCGATCACCTGGAAATACCCGAGCTGCATCCTGCAGGGCGACAATTCGGTGGGCGAATTCTATTCCGTCGCCATCACCAACAACAGGCAGCAGGCCGATACCGGCACCAAGATGATCCATATCGGCAAGAACACCCGTTCCACGATCATCTCCAAGGGCATCTCGGCCGGGCGCGCCAACAACACCTATCGCGGCCTGGTGAAGATCATGCCGAAGGCGGAGAACGCGCGGAACTACACCCAGTGCGACAGCCTGCTGATCGGCAGCAAATGCGGCGCGCACACCGTGCCCTATATCGAGCAGCGCAACCCGACCGCCAAGGTCGAGCATGAGGCGACCACCGCGAAGATCAGCGAGGACCAGCTGTTCTACTGCCAGCAGCGCGGCCTGTCGGAGGAGGATGCGGTGTCGGTCATCGTGAACGGCTTCTGCAAGGAAGTGATGAAGGAATTGCCGATGGAGTTCGCCGTCGAGGCGCAGAAGCTCATCGGTATCAGCCTGGAAGGCAGCGTCGGCTGATTGCCGCCGCGGATGAACGGATAAAAATATGTCACTGATTGAAATCAAGAATCTTCACGCCACCGTTGACGGTAACGCGATCCTCAAGGGCATCGATTTAACCATCGAGCCGGGCGAGGTGCACGCCATCATGGGGCCGAACGGCTCCGGCAAGTCGACCCTGTCCTACGTCATCGCCGGCCGCGAGGGCTATGAGGTGACCGAGGGCGACATATTGTTCGACGGCAAGAGCATCCTGGAAATGGAGACCGACGAGCGCGCCATCGCCGGCATCTTCCTGGCGTTCCAGTATCCGGTGGAAATTCCCGGCGTCGCCAACACCACCTTCCTGAAGGCCGCCGTGAACGCCCGCCGCAAGGCGGCCGGCGAGGCGGAGGTGGACGCCATGCAGTTCCTGAAGCTGCTGCGCGAGAAGACCAAGCTGCTGGGCGTCACCGACGAGATGCTGAAGCGCGCGGTCAATGTCGGCTTCTCCGGGGGCGAGAAGAAGCGCAACGAGATTTTGCAGATGGCGGTGCTGGAGCCGCGCTTCGCGGTGCTGGACGAAACCGATTCCGGCCTCGACATCGATGCGCTGCGCATCGTTGCCGACGGCGTGAACGCGCTGCGCGGGCCGGAGCGGTCGATGCTGGTCATCACCCATTACCAGCGCCTGCTGGATTATATCGTGCCCGACAAGGTGCATGTGCTGGCCAAGGGCCGCATCGTGGCTTCCGGCGGCAAGGAGCTGGCGCAGGAGCTGGAATCGACCGGCTATGCCGGCTATGCCGACACCGAGGCGGCCTGAGGCGGCAATGGCGATGGAACGCTCATACCCGGCCGTGCTGGCCGACCGCTATGCCGAGCTGGCGCCGACCCTGGCGCATCACAGCGTCGGCTGGCTGAACCGGCTGCGCGAGGAAAGCGCCGCGCGCTACCGCTCCGCTGGCCTGCCGACGCCGCGCGTGGAGGCCTGGCGCTTCACCAATCTGAAGGATCTGGTGGCGACCGATTTCGCCCTGGCGCAGGCGCTGCCGCCGGTGGCGCTGGACAGCCTGCCGCGATCCAGCCTGCTGGCGGTGAACGGCCATGTGCTGGCCTTCGTGAACGGCAAGCTGCGCGCCGATCTCTCGACCCTGGACGATCTGCCGGCGGGCGTGACGCTGCTGCCCCTGTCCGAGGCGCTGCGGCGGGAGGAGGGCATCCTGTCCGCCCATCTGGGCCGGGTGGTCGAGACGGTGGAGAATCCCTTCATCGATCTGAACACCGCGCTGATGGAAGACGGAATCGTGCTGTCCCTGGCCGAGGGCGCGGTGCTGGACAAGCCATTGCATATCGTCTCCATCGGCGTCTCCACGCAAGGCGGCGACAAGCCGGTGGCCTTCTTCCCCCGCCTGCTGGCGGTGCTGGGCAAGAATGCCAGGGCGACGATCTTCGAAAGCCATGCCGGCATCGGCGACGGGGCCTATCTCAGCGCCATGCTGTCGGAAATCCGGCTGGAGGAGGGCGCGCATCTGGAGCATTACCAGCTCCAGAACGAGGGCCGCGCGGCGTTCCACATCGCCAACGCCTACGCCCAGCTCGCGGCGGGGGCGGTCTACGATCACTTCGCGCTGCAGATCGGCAGCCGCCTCAGCCGCAACGAGGTGCATGCCGCCTTGCTGGGCGAGGGCGCGCGCTGCCATATGAACGGGGCCTATCTGGGGCTGGACAAGCAACATCTGGACAGCACCACCTTCATCGACCATGCGGTGCCGGGCTGTTCCTCGCGCGAGGTCTATAAGGGCGTGCTGGACGGCCAGGCGCATGGCGTGTTCCAGGGCAAGATCCTGGTGCGCCGCGATGCGCAGCAGACCGACGGACACCAGCTCAACCGCGCCCTGCTGCTGTCGCGCGGGGCCGAGGTGAACGCCAAGCCGGAGCTGGAAATCTACGCCGACGACGTGAAATGCAGCCACGGCGCCACGGTGGGCGAGCTGGACGAGACCCAGCTTTTCTACCTCCAGGCGCGCGGCATCGACCGCGATTCCGCCCGCGCCCTGCTGATCGAGGCCTATGTGCAGGAAGCGCTGGACGAGATCGGCAATGCCGAGGCGCGGCTGCCGTTCCAGCGGCTGGTCGGCGGCTGGTTGAAGAGCCGGAAGGATTGAGGCGATGAGCGTGATGAGCCAGACCGCACCCTACGATGTCGAGGCGGTGCGCAGCGATTTCCCGATCTTCCGTACCGAAATACGCGGCAAGCCCCTGGCGTTCCTGGATAGCGGCGCCTCGGCGCAGAAGCCGCAGGCGGTGCTGGACGCGATGGATGCGCTCTATACCGGCGCCTACGCCAATGTGCATCGCGGCGCCTATATGCTCAGCGAGAAGGCGACCGCGGCCTATGAAGGCTCGCGCGAGATCGTGCGCGGCTTCATCAACGCGCGCTCGGTGAAGGAGATCGTCTATACCCGCAACGCCACCGAGGGCATCAATCTGGTGGCCTCCAGCTACGGCCGGAAATTCCTGAAGGCGGGCGATGCGGTGCTGATCTCCGAGATGGAGCATCACGCCAACATCGTGCCCTGGCAGCTCTTGCGCGAGCAGATCGGCATCGAGCTGCGCATCGTGCCGGTGGCCGATGACGGCTCCTGGCTGATGGAGGAATACAGGAAGCGGCTGGACGGCGTGAAGCTGGTGGCGCTGACCCACACCTCCAACGTGCTGGGCACGGTGACGCCGGCCAAGGAGATCACGGCGCTGGCGCATGCCGCCGGGGCCAAGGTGCTGCTGGATGGCAGCCAGGCGGTGGTGCATCGCACGGTCGACATGCAGGACATCGATTGCGATTTCTATGTCTTCACCGGCCATAAGCTGTACGGGCCGACCGGTATCGGCGTGCTGTACGGCAAGGAGGCGCTGCTGGATGCCATGCCGCCCTACCAGGGCGGCGGCGACATGATCCGCATCGTCACCTTCGAGAAATCCACCTGGGCCGACCTGCCGCACAAATTCGAGGCCGGCACCCCGGCCATCGCCGAGGCGGTCGGGCTGGGCGCGGCGATCCGCTATGTCGAGGGCGTGGGTATCGAGCGCATCGCCCAGCACGAGACCCAGTTGCTGAATTACGCCACCCAGCGCCTGTCGGCGGTGAAGGGGCTGAATATCCACGGCACGGCCGTCGGCAAGGCGGGGGTGATCTCCTTCACCCTCGACTCGGCGCATCCGCACGATATCAGCACCATCGTTGACCGCGCCGGCGTGGCGATCCGCGCCGGGCACCATTGCGCGCAGCCGCTGATGGCGCGCCTCGGCGTGCCGGCGACGGCGCGCGCCTCGCTGGCGATGTACAGCACCAAGGCGGAGATCGACCAGCTCGCCGCCGCCCTCGACGTTGTGGTGGAGATGTTCAGCTGATGCTCGACGATTTACGCGACCTCTATCAGGAAGTGATCCTGGACCACGGCAAGCGGCCCCGGAACTTCCGGCAGATCGACAATGCCAGCCATCACGCGCATGGCCACAACCCGCTCTGCGGCGACCAGCTCGTCGTCTATCTGGCGGTGGACGAGGCGGGGGTGGTGCAGGATGTCAGCTTCATCGGCAAGGGCTGCGCGATCTCGACCGCGTCGGCCTCGCTGATGACCGAAATCCTGAAGGGCAAGACCGAGGTCCAGGCGAAGCAGCTTTTCGAGCGCTTCCACGCCATGTGCACCGGGGCCGAGGCCCAGTCCACCAATGGGCCGACCGATGATGGGCTGGAAGAGGATATGGAGCGCCTTGAAGTGCTGTCCGGCGTGCGCGAATTCCCCAGCCGGGTGAAATGCGCGACGCTGGCCTGGCACACCATGACCGCCGCCATCGACGGCAAAGACCAGATTTCCACGGAGGATTGAGGATGAATCCCTATGCCGTCGATCTGGAGCCGTTTTTCGGCAAGCGCGTGGAGGAGGGCACCACCGCCTATGCTGGTGCCGCCCTGCCGCCCGGCGTGGCCGCCGCCTCGGAGGACGCCATCATCGAGGCGCTGCGCACCGTGCACGACCCGGAAATCCCGGTGAATATCTACGATCTCGGCCTGATCTACGCGATCGACCGGGAGGCGGGCGGCAATGTCCATATCCTGATGACGCTGACCGCGCCGGCCTGCCCGGTCGCCGGCGAGATGCCGGTGCAGGTGGCCAATGCCGTCGCCGCCGTCGAGGGCGTCGGCGAGGTTGCGGTCGAGCTGACCTGGGAGCCGGCCTGGACCACCGAGCGCATGTCCGAGGATGCAAGGATGGCCTTGGATATCGGCTGATTCGTGCATATCTTGTGTTCGACGTTATACTGTTACCCAATCGTTGAGTCCGGAGGGCGGAGCCCATGGCACAGCAAATGATCACCCTGACCGATGCCGCCGCCGAGCGCGCCCGCGCGCTGATGTCGCGCAGCGAGAAGCCCGTCGCGGCGCTGCGCATCGGGGTGAAGGCGCGCGGCTGTTCCGGCATGTCCTATGTCGTCGAATATGCCGACGAGAAGAAGAAATTCGAGGAAGTGGTGGAGGATAAGGGGGTGAAGATCTTCATCGACCCGGCCGCCGTGATGTTCCTGATCGGCAGCGAGATGGATTATCAGGAGGACAAGTTCACCTCCGGTTTCACCTTCACCAATCCGAACGAGAAGGGCCGTTGCGGCTGCGGCGAGAGCTTCCACGTCTAATTATTTCGCGCCCCCCTGACGGAACATCGGGGCGCGCGCCATATTACTCTCAGGATGGCTAAAATCCTGGGAGGAAGATCATGAAGATACTCGCTTCGACCCTGGCGGCGGCCGGCATGCTGGCCGCCTTTTCCATGTCCGCCGCCTGGGCCGCCGAGACGGCCAGCGCCGACATTCTCGACAATAAGGGCCAGAAGATCGGCCAGGCGACCTTTACCGCGGCCCCGGAGGGCGTGCTGCTGCGACTCAGCGTGCAGGGCCTGCCGCCGGGCTGGCACGGCGCGCATTTCCACGCCATGGGCGATTGCTCCGACCATGAGAAATTCATGGCGTCCAAGGGCCATGTCACCCATGACGACAAGCCGCATGGGCTGCTGAACGCCAAGGGCACCCATGCCGGCGATCTGCCGAACCTCTATGTCCATGCCGACGGCAAGGGCGAGGCGGAGATGTTCACCCATCTGGCGATGCTGGAGAAGGATCTGCTGGACGCCGACGGCTCCGCCCTGGTCATCCATGCCGGCCCCGACGACCATATGACCCAGCCCATCGGCGGCGCCGGCGACCGCATCGCCTGCGGCGTGATCAAGTAGGGGGCGGGGGCAGGGCTCTAGCCTTGCGAGTCCGGGCGCTCGGATTTGGCGATGGCCTGGCGGATGGTGGCGACCAGTTCGCTCATGGCGGTCTTGGATTTGGTTAGCACGGCTTCCACCTGATCCGCGAATTCGGCGCCGATATCGTGGGCGGAGAAGATCAATGTCGGCATCGGCGGCCGGCCGGCGGCGGCGAGCAGCGGCAGCAGATCGAGGCCGGAACCGTCGGTCAGCTCGACATCGATGATCGCCAGATCGTAATGGTTGGCGGCCAGCTTGGCGCGGGCCTCGGCCAGGCTTGGGGCGGTGTCGATGATCACCTGGCCGCGCATCGCCTCGCGCACCACGGCGACGATGTCGGGATCGTCCTCGACATGCAGGATGCGGCTGCCGGCCATCACCGAGCCGGTCGCCAGCTCCACGGCGGCGACCAGGCGCTGGTAGTCGACCGGCTTGGACAGCCAGTCCAGCACGTTCAGCGCCTGGCCGTTCAGCATGCCGTCCGCCGGCAGATCGGCGGCCGAGACGATGACGATGGGCAGGTCGCGCGTCGCCGGCTGCTCGCGGATCGTGCGCAGGAAGCTCAGCCCGTCGGCGTCCGGCAGTTTCAGATCCAGCGTCAGCGCCACATAGCTGCGGGTTTCCAGCATGTGCCGCGCAGCCGAGGCGGAATAGGCCACATCCACCGCATAGCCGGCATGGATCAGCGTTTCGCTGATGATGGTGGCGATGTCGGGATCGTCCTCGCAGATCAGCACCGCCGGGCGGTCGCCATGCTGGACGGCGGCGGTGTCCTGATCGCTCCAGGGCGGCAGATCGACGAAGAACACCGTGCCCGTGCCGGGCTCGCTCTCGAAATCGACCTGGCCGCCATGCTTCTCGACGATGTTCTTCACGATGGACAGGCCAAGGCCGGTGCCGCCCTTCTGCCGGGTGTCGGAGCTGTCGGCCTGGGCGAATTTCTGGAAGATGCGGTTCTTGAACTCGTCCGGTATGCCGCTGCCATGATCCTTCACCGCGATGCGCAGGCCCAGCGGGCCGGGCGCCACGGTCACTTCGACCGGCTGGCCCTTCGGCGAGTATTTGGCGGCGTTGGACAGCAGGTTGGTGATCACCTGGATCAGCCGGTCGGGATCGACCATCACCTGGGCATCGCCGACATCCTCCTGCAGGACGAAGCTGGTGCCGTAGCGCTCGGCATAGGCGCGATTGGCCTCGATGGCATGCTCGACCAGCGCCACCACCGGCTGCGGCGACATCACGAACACCATCTTGCCGGATTCGATCTTCTCGATATCGAGAATATCGTTGATCAGCCGCACCAGCCTTTCGCAATTGCTGTGGGCGATGCCGATCAGATGCTTCGCCTTGGCCGGCAGCTCGCCGGCGATGCCGCCCGACACCAGCCCCAGCGAGCCGGAGATCGAGGTCAGCGGCGTGCGCAGCTCGTGGCTGACGGTGGAGACGAACTCGTTCTTCAGCCGGTCGACCTGCTTGCGCTCGGTAATGTCGTGCACGATGCCGACGAACACCCGGCGCTCGCCCAGCCACATCTCGCTGATCGCCAGATCCATGGGAAACTGCGTGCCGTCGAAGCGCTGCGCCGTCACCTCGCGATTGGCGCCGATGATCTTGGCGACGCCGGTCTTGCGGTAATTGGCGAGATAGCCGTCATGCCGGCCATGGTCCGGCTCGGGCATCAGCAGGTTGACGTTGCGGCGCAGCACATCCTCGGCCGCCACGCCGAACATCCGCTCGGCATGCGCATTGAAGGATTCGATGCTGCCGCTTTCGTTGATGGTGATGATGCCGACCGGCACATTGTCGAACACGGCGCGCAGCCGGGTCTCGCGGTCCAGCAATTCCTGGCCTTGTTCCTCGATCTGCCGTTCGGCGGCCCGGCGCACGGTAACGTCGGTGTATGTGGTCACGAAGCCGCCGTCCGGCATGGGGTTGCCGGTAATTTCCAGCACCCGGCCGTTCGGGCGCGTGCGCTCGTCGGTATAGACGCCCATCTTGCGCACGATGGCCATGCGCTCGGCCACCTGGGCGTCAATATCGCCGGGGCCGTACTCGCCGCGCAACGCATTGAAGCGGATCATCTCCGCCAAGGGCGTGCCGACTTGCATCAGCGGTTCTGGAAACTCCAGCAACTGGCTGTAATTATCGTTCCAGGCCGCCAGCCGCAGCTCGGAATCGAACACGCTGATGCCCTGGCCCATATTCTCCATCGTGGCCTTCAGCAGGGCGCTTTCGGTCTCCAGCTCGGCTTCCACCTCGACGCGGCGGCGATAATCGCGCCAGGCCATCAGGGCGGCGAAGGCGATCATCGCGCCGAACAGGGCGACGGCGGCGATCTGAATGCCCATCGTGCGGCGGCTGTAATGGACATATTGCTCGGTCCGTTCCGCCAGCAGCCGGCGCTCTTCCAGCGCTATCTCCTGGTGCAGGATGCGTATCTCATCCATGCTCCTGCGGCCGAGGCCCAGCGCCACCATATTGCGCGCCGCATCGACGTTGCCGCCGAGGGCCAGCTCGATGCTGTGTTCCGTCACCGCCATTTTCTGATCGACCAGGGGGCGCAGTCTGGCGATCCGCTGGCCCTGGGACGGATTGTCCTCGACCAGCCCGGCCAGCTTCTCCATCTGGTTCACGATCAGCGGCCTGGCGTTTTCGTAGGGCTGCAGGAACTCCGCATTGCCGGTCAGCAGATAGCCGCGCTGGCCGGTCTCCAGCTCCTGCAACTCGGTCAGCAGGGATTGATTCGTGTCCAGCACTTCGTAGGTGTGAAAGACCGACTGCCGGTTATTCTCCATGGTCCGGAAGGACAGCGCTGCCAGGGCGACGATTCCGATGATCAGGGCGGCGAGGGAAACGAGACCGATCAGCATCCACGCCTTGAGCGACAAATTCATTCAGCGCCTCGTGTAAGATACGTCCATGGCGTCGTGGACAGTCTCAGTTCCCGCATCCACTGTACCATCCTTCGCAACGATATAGAGCGGCAGCTACTGAAATGTCGTTAATTTTGCAAACCGTCGAAATGCATACGGCCGGCGAGCCGGTGCGCATAATCGCCGATGGTTGGCCACGCCTGCACGGCACCACGCTGCTGGAAAAGCGCCGCGAGGCGAAGGCGAATCATGACCATTTGCGCCGCCTGCTGATGGCGGAGCCGCGCGGCCATGCCGACATGTATGGCGCGCTGCTGGTGGAGCCGGACCACCCGGAGGCGCATCTGGCGGTACTGTTCCTGCATAATGAGGGCTACAGCACGATGTGCGGCCATGCCGTCATCGCCCTCGGCCGCTACGCCGTCGACCAGGGGCTGGTGCCGGCGGTGGAGCCGGAGACGGTCGTGAACATCCAGTGCCCCTGCGGGTTGGTGCGGGCCATTGTCGAGGTGACGGGCGGCAAGGCGGGCGCGGTGCGCTTCGACAGCGTGCCGGCCTTCGCCTTCGCGCTGGACAAGATGGTGGAAACCCGCGATTGGGGGCCGGTGACGGTCGATATCGGCTATGGCGGGGCGTTCTACGCCTTCCTGCCGGCGGACAGTATCGGCCTGGATGTGGAAACCTCCCCGATCCGCGACCTGACCGACGCGGGCGAGAAGATCGCCCTGGCGGCGGCCGAGCAGATCAAACTGGAGCATCCGGAGGAGCCGGACCTCGCCTTCCTCTATGGCGCGATCCTGACCGACGGCAGGGATGACTGGCAGGCGGGGGAGGCGGGCGCGACCCGCAATGTCTGCATCTTCGCCGGCCGGCAGGTGGACCGCAGCCCCACCGGCTCCGGCGTCACCGCCCGCATTGCCCTCCAGCATGCGCGGGGGCTGATCGCGCCGGGCCAGTGCCGGCTGTTCCGCAGCGTCACCGGCCAGGATTTCACCGGCGAGGTGGTGGAGACAACCCGCATCGGCCGGCACCGGGCGGTCGTCGCGCGAATCGGCGGCCATGCCTATTACAGCGGCACGGCGCGTTTCACGGCGGAGCCGGACGATCCCTTGCGCGGCGGTTTCCTGCTGCGCTAGCGTCTGTCGCCTTATCCTTAAGTCAGCGGTCCCATCATGGCCTTGAACACGTTCTTCTGCGTCGACGCCCATACCTGCGGCAACCCGGTCCGCGTCGTCGCCGGCGGCGGCCCGCGCCTGGAGGGCCGGACGATGAGCGAGTACCGGCAGGATTTCCTACAGCGCTTCGACTGGGTGCGCCACGCGCTGATGTTCGAGCCGCGCGGCCACGACATGATGAGCGGCTCGATCCTCTACAAGCCGCTGCGCGAGGATTGCGACATCGGCTGGGTGTTCATCGAAACCTCCGGCTGCCTGCCGATGTGCGGCCACGGCACCATCGGCACGGTGACCGTGGCGCTGGAGCAGGGGCTGGTGACGCCGAGAATCGAGGGCAGGCTGTCGCTCGACGTGCCGGCCGGCAAGGTCGATGTGGAATATGAGATGAACGGCCGCTTCGTGGAGAAGGTGCGGCTGTTCAACATCGCCTCCTTCCTGGAGGCCACCGACATCGTGATCGACGTGCCGGGGCTGGGCGAACTGGCGGTCGACGTGTCCTATGGCGGCAATTACTACGCCATCATCGAGGCGCAGAAGAATTACGGCGGGCTGGAAAGCCTGTCGGCGGCGGAGGTGCTGCATTATTCCCCCATCGTGCGCCGGTTGATGCAGGAGAAGCTGCAACCCGTCCACCCCGAGGACCCGACGATCGGCGGCGTCTCCCATGTCATGTGGACCGGCAAGCCGCAGAATGCGAAAGCGCATGGCCGCAACGCCGTGTTCTATGGCGACCGCGCCATCGACCGCTCGCCCTGCGGCACCGGCACCTCGGCCCGCATGGCGCATCTGGCCGCCAAGGGCAAACTAAAGCCGGGCGACGATTTCGTGCATGAAAGCATCATCGGCAGCATGTTCGAGGGCCGCGTCGAATCCGCGACCAGCCTGGCCGGGCGCGACGCCATCCTGCCCTCGGTCGCCGGCTGGGCGCGGGTGACCGGGCTGAACACCATCTTCGTCGATGACCGCGATCCCTACGCCCACGGCTTCCAGGTGGTGTAGCGACGGCAAAATGCCGCCGATCTAGTCAGTGCTGCGCAAAGGGCAGGCAATCGGTTGCCTGGATTATCTGGAATCTCCTGTCTTTCCGCCGCTTTCGCTTCTGGCATGAATTTCGCGCTGGATTAGCCGGTGTACCAGAACGCGCCTGCTTCGAGGGGAAAGGGCGCGCGAACCCCGGAAGGACCAGAATATGCGACTGCAACAATTGAGCCTCGCCGCCTGCGCCGTGGCGGCGCTGTCGGCCCTGCTGCCGGTATCGGCCGAGGCGGAAACCGTGCTGCGCGTGGTGAAGCATTCGCCGGTGCGGCTGCTCGACCCGATCATGACCACCGCCTATACGGCGCGCGACCATGGCTACATGATCTATGACACGCTGCTGGCGATGGATGCGAACCAGCAGATCAAGCCGCAGATGCTGGAAGGCTGGACGGTCAGCGATGACGGGCTGACCTACAGCTTCACCCTGCGTGACGGGCTGAAATGGCATGACGGCACGCCGGTGACGGCGGAGGATTGCATCGCCTCCATCAAGCGCTGGGGCCAGCGCGACGGCATGGGCCAGAAGTTGATGGACTTCACCAAGGAGATGAAGGCCACCGACGCCAAGAGCTTCACCCTGGCGCTGAAGGAGCCCTATGGCCTGGTGCTGGAATCGCTGGGCAAGCCCAGCTCCAACGTGCCTTTCATGGTGCCGAAGAAGCTGGCCGAGACCCCGGCCTCCGAGCCGATGCCCGAGCAGATCGGCTCCGGCCCGTTCAAATGGGTGGCGGCGGAATTTCAGCCCGGCCTGAAGGTGGTCTATGCGAAGAACGCCGATTACGTGCCGCGCAGCGAGCCGGCGAGTTGGGCGGCGGGCGGCAAGGTGGTGAAGGTCGACCGCGTCGAGCAGATCGCCATGCCGGACCACATGACCACGGTGAACGCGCTGCTGAACGACGAAATCGACTATATGGAGAACCCGCCGACCGATCTGATCCCGCTGCTGGAGGCCGATTCCAACATCGAGATGAAGATCATCAACAAGCTGGGTAGCCAGGTCATGCTGCGGCCGAACCATCTGCACCCGCCCTTCGACAATCCGAAGGTGCGCCAGGCGGTGGCCTATGCGCTGAACCAGGAAGATTTGATGGTCGGCATGATGGGCGACCCGCGCTACTACAAGCTCTGCACCTCGATGTTCATCTGCGACACCACTTTCGGCACCACCGCCGGGTCGGAAGGCATGATGAAGGGCGACATCGCCAAGGCGCGGGCGGTGCTGAAGGAATCCGGCTATGACGGCACCAAGGTCGTGATCATGCATCCGACCGACGTGGCCACCTTGTCCTCGCACCCGCCGATCATCGCCCAGGCGATGCGCCAGGCCGGCTTCAACGTCGAATTGCTGGCGATGGACTGGCAATCCGTGGTCAGCCGCCGCGCCAAGCAGGATCCGGTCGATCAGGGCGGCTGGAACATGTTCGCCACCACCTGGGTCGGGGCCGATCTGATCAATCCGGTCGCCAATCTGGGCATCAATGGCCGGGGCAAGAAGGGCGGCTGGTTCGGCTGGTACGAGAGCGCCGAGATGGAAAGCCTGCGCGACAGCTTCGCCCGCGAGACCGACCCGGCGAAGCAGAAGGCGCTGGCGGAGCAGATTTCCAAGCTGGCCTGGAAGGATGTGGCGAACATTCCGCTCGGCCAGTATTTCGCCGTCAGCGCGTACCGGAAAAACGTGCTCGGCGTGCTGGAAGGACCCGCGCCGTTCTTCTGGAATATCGAAAAGAAGAGTTAGCGATTTCGAAAATCGGAAGGCGTTTTTCCGAAAACTCGACGAAACCGACGGGTGAATTCGGAGAGGTCGCCGAACCCGACCGAGAGGGCGATGTCCAGCACGGTGCGGCTGCGGTCCGGTAACAGGGCCGCGGCCGCCCGTAGCCGGCGGCCGATAAGGTATTGATACGGCGTCACATTCATCGTCGCCGCGAACAGCCGCAGGAAATGATAGCGGCTCAGCCCGACTTCCCGGGCGATCTCCGCCACGCTCAGCGGCTCGGCATAGCGCGCCTCGATCAGCGCCACAGCATCGGCAATCCGCGCCAATCCCCGCGATTCCAATGGTATAGGCGCATCCGTCCGGCTCAACCGCAGGGCCGCACCCGCCATGCGCAGCGCCAGCCCCTCCATATCCCCCGGCCGCTCCAGCGCCCGCCCGGCGGATGCGACCAGCGGCGCCAGCGCCGGCACGGGCGGCAGCCGGTGCAGCGGAAAATCCCGTCGGCGCAGGCCGGGCAGGTCGCGCGCCATCTCCTCCATGAAATCCGGCGCGAAATGAAAGGCGATGCAGCGGTCGCCGACGCCATGCTCATGGCTGCAGCGATAGCACGCCCCGGCATTGCCCAGCATCAGCGAGCCGGCCGCCATCAGCGCCGTGCCATGGGTCGAACGATAGAGGAAATTGCCGCTCAGCACCGCCGCCACAACGGTCGGGCCATGCTGCTCCTCATAGGGTGCATCCTCCGGGCCGGAACGGCAGACGACATCGCTGACGCTCCACCCATCGCCCTGGGCGAGCAGCGTCTGGCGCGTGGTTTCCTGCTGTATCCTCGGCATCAGGCTCATGGCGCGATTATAGCAATTTTCCCCAAGAAACCGACCGACGTCATCGCTAGCGTCACCGCATCATCTTTCGGAGGAACGCGATGAACCAGACCCTCATGTGGCGGCGTATTCTCGACGAGGCCAGCTTCGAGCAGGCAACGGTGCGGCAAGACGCGGATGGCACCGAGATCGCCGGCACAGCCTTGCTGGCGGAGGCCGGCGCGCCGCTGCGCATCGATTATCGCCTGACCTGCGATGCCGCTTGGATCACCCGCCGGGTCGAGGCGACGCAGAGCTTTCAGGGCCGCGCGCGCACGCTCGCGCTGGATCATGACGGGCAGGGGCAGTGGCGGCGCGGCGGCACGCCCGCGCCGGAACTGGAGGGTTGCCTGGATGTCGATCTCGGCATCAGCCCGGCGACCAACGCGCTGCCGATCAACCGCCTGCGGCTGGCGGTCGGCGAGACCCAGAAAATCCGCGCCGCCTGGGTGCTGTTCCCGGAACTCCAGGTGAAAGCCGCGGGGCAATCATACGAACGGCTGGACGACAAGTGCTATAGCTATCGCGGGTTGGACAGCGATTTCCAGGCCGAAGTGACAGTCGATGCGGCCGGCTTTCCCACCGATTATGGGACGATCTGGCGGCGCATCGCCACCGGTCCGGCGACCCGGGTGCAGCAGGCGACGGCCGAGGCGCTGCTGTCCAGCGCCGCCTCGCCGGTTCTGGGCGAGGCCGCCCACGCCTTCGACTGGGTGATCGGCGGCTGGCGGGCCGAGGTGACCGATTTCGCCGAGGGCCGGGCGGTCGCCAGCGATATCGGCGAATGGTGGTTCAGCTGGGCGCTGGACGGCCGCGCCATCCAGGATGTCTGGATCGCCCCGGCGCGCGGCCGCCGGCGGGATATCCGCATCGCCGACCGCTACAGCACCACCCTGCGCTTCTATGATGCCGAGGCCGGGCTGTGGCGGATCATCTGGATCAACCCGGTAAATGGCGCGGTGAACCGCCTCGCCGGCACCCGCCAGGGCGACCGCATCCTGCTGGAGGGCGAGGAATATGGCCGCCCGGCGCGCTGGAGCTTCAACGACATCCGCCCCGACAGCTTCACCTGGCGCGGCGAAATCCAGCAACCCGACGGCCGCTGGCGGCTGGACGCGGAATTCCGGCTGAGGCGGGTGATGGGTTAGGGGGGCAGAACCCTACGCCCATGTCCTTCGAGACGCCGGCTTGCG
>NZ_LPXN01000152.1 GCF_001618175.1 Oceanibaculum pacificum
CTCCTCAGCATGAGGTCATCAAGCGGTGCCGCCAGCAGAAGCTTCTTTGGAGAAAGCGGCGCCGGCGGCATACCCAAGTGCGCCCTTACCCTGAGGAGCCCCGTAAGGGGCGTCTCGAAGGGTCCGGCGGCCGGCTCAGAACCGGCTCAGCGTCAGGCCCGACAGATCGTGCTCCGGCGCGCGGCCGGCGATCAGATCGGCGATCACCCGGGCGGAGCCGCAGGCATAGGTCCAGCCATAGGTGCCGTGGCCGGTGTTGAGATACAAATTCGCCAGCTTGCATCGGCCCAGGATCGGCAGCCCGTCCGGCGTCAGCGGGCGCAGGCCGCACCACAGGCGGGCCTGGTCGCGGTCGCCGGCCTGGGGGAAGATATCCAGCCCGGCATCCAGCACCTGCCGGGCGCGGCGCGGGTCGAGCGCGGTGTCGTAGCCGGCGATGTCGGCCATGCCGGCGATGCGCAGATTGTCGCCCAGGCGGCTCATCGCCACCTTCTTTTCCGCCACATACAGGCTGATGCGCGGCGCGCTGTCGCCGGGGCCGACCGGCACGGTCGCGGAATAGCCCTTCACCGGCCAGACCGGCAGCGACAGGCCGAGCCGCCGCGCCAGCTTCGGCGAATAGCTGCCCAGCGCCAGCACGAAGGCGTCGCCCTCGATGGCGCCCTTGTCGGTCTCCACCTCGTCGATGGCGCCGTTCTCCAGCTCGAAGCCGGTGATCGTCGCGCCGTAGCGGAACGCCACGCCCATCTCGGCGCACAGATCGGCCAGCCTGGTGGTGAAGAGATAGGCGTCGCCGCTTTCGTCGGTCGGCAGATGCAGGCCGGCGGTCAGCCGGTCGCGGGCCTGCGCCAGCGCCGGTTCCAGGGTGACGCATTCCGCGGGCGTCAGGCGCTTGGTGGGAATGCCGGCGTCGCCCAGCAGGCTTTCCAGCACCGCCAGGTCGGCGACGGTCTCCTCGGTGGTGCAGAGCTTCAGGATGCCGGCCTCGACCTGATGATACTGCATGCCGGTATCCGCCTTTACCTGGGCCAGCGCCTGCTGGCTGTAGCGCCCGAATTCCAGCATTCGGCGGAAAGTGAGGTCATGCCGCGCCTGGGTGCATTCCATCAGGAAGCGCAGGCCCCACATCCATTGCCGGGGGTCGGCCTGCGGCTTGAAGCGCAGCGGGCTGTCGGCATCGCGCAGCCAGCCCCACAGCTTGAACGGCACGCCGGGGCCGGACCAGGGACCGCACAGGGCGGCGGCGATCTGCGCGGCGTTGGCGAAGCTGGTCTCCAGCGCCGGGCCGGGCTGACGGTCGACCACCGTGACCCGATGGCCCTGCCTGGCGAGCTGATAAGCGGTGGCGATGCCGACGACGCCTGCGCCCAGAACGACGACATGCATCCTAAGCCCTCATCCGGTTGGCTAAGGCCGGCGCCAGCAGCGATGCCACGAAGAACAGCGCCGCCGTCGCCACGATGGCCGGGCCGGAGGGCAGGTCGAAATTCAGCGATCCGAACAGCCCGCCGATTACCGAGACCACGCCGATGGCGCTGGCGATCACTGCCATCTGCTCCGGCGTGCGCGCCAGCGAGCGGGCGGCGGCGGCCGGGATAATCAGCAGCGAGGTGATCAGCAGCATGCCGACGATCTTCATGGCGATCGCGACGGTCAGCGCCATCAGCAGCACGAAGCCGATCTTCACCCGCTCCACCGGCACGCCCTCGACGCGCGCCAGCTCCTCATGCACGGTCAGCGACAGCAGGGGCCGCCAGAGCCACAGGATCAGCGCCATCACTACGCCGCCGCCGATATAGATCGCCGCCACGTCGCGCCAGCCGACCGCCAGCACATCGCCGAACAGATAACCCATCAGATCAATCCTCAGCGTGGTCATGAACGCCACCGTGACCAGCCCCAGCGACAGCGAGGTATGCGACAGGATGCCCAGCAGCGTGTCGCCGGCGATGCGTTGCTGGCGCTGCCAAGCGAGCAGCAGCAGGGCGACGACGATGCAGACGCCGAAGATGCCGATGGTCAGGTCGATGCCCAGCAGGAAGCCCAGCGCCACGCCCAGCAGCGCCGAATGCGCCAGCGTATCGCCGAAAAAGGCCATCCGTCGCCACACGATGAAGGAGCCGAGCGGCCCGGCCAGCAGGGCGACGCCGATGCCGCCGGCCAGCGCGCGCAGAAAGAATTCATCCATGATGAGGATGTTTATGCGTATGTCCGTGGGTGGCGCAATGGTCGTGGTGGTGGACCGAGGATTCCTCGGCCAGCGGCACCACGTCGCCGCCGGTGGTATGGTGATGATCGTGATGATGCTGGTAGACCGCCAGCACCTGCGCCGCGCGCGGGCCGAACAGTGACAGATAGGCCGGGTCGCGGCTGACATCCTCGGGATGGCCGGTGCAGCAGATATGCTGGTTCAGGCACACCACCCGGTCGGTCGCCGCCATCACCAGGTGCAGATCGTGCGAGACCATCAGCACGCCGCAGCCGCGTTCGGTGCGGATGCGGCCGATCAACTCGAATAGCTCGACCTGGCCGCTGACATCCACGCCCTGCGCCGGTTCGTCCAGGATCAGCAGGTCGGGCTGGTTTAACAGGGCGCGGGCGAGCAGGGCGCGCTGGGTCTCGCCGCCGGACAGCGCCTGCATCGGCCGGCCGGCCAGATGGGCGATGCCGACTTCCCGCATCGCCTGTTGCCGGGCCGCCGCGTCGCTGCGGCCGCCCAGCGCCAGGAAGCGCGCCATGGTGATCGGCAGGGTGGGATCGATTGTCAGGCGCTGCGGCATGTAGCCGATGCGCAAGGCGTCGCGGCGGCGGATCGTGCCGTCATCGGCCTGGATCAGCCCCAATATGGCGCGCAGCAGCGTGGTCTTGCCGGCGCCGTTCGGGCCGATCAGGCAGACGATCTCGCCGGATCGCACGGCCAGATCCACATGCTCCAGCACCGGCTGTCCGCCATGGCGGACGGTCAGGCCGGCAACCTCGATCAGCGTCGGGGCCGAAGGCGCGCCGTCAGGCATGCGCGTCGCTCCGGCAGCGCGGGCACAGGCCGGAGACCTCCACCGTCACCCGGTCGACGGCGAAGCCGATGCGCTTGGCGTTGTCGCGAATGGCGGCGCTGATCGCGTCATCCTCGATCTCGGCGGCGGTGCCGCAGGTCCGGCAGATCAGGAACTGGCCGTTATGGTCCTCCTGCGGGTGGGCGCAGCCGACATAGGCGTTCAGCGATTCGATGCGGTGCACCAGCCCGTATTTCAGCAGGAAATCCAGCGCGCGATACACCGTCGGCGGCGCGGCCGGGCGGCCATCCTCGGCGTCGCTCGCCCCTTCGCGCTGCAGACGGGCCAGCACGTCATAGGCGCCGATCGGCTCGTGGCTGCGCCAGACCAGCTCCAGCACCTGCCGGCGCAGCGGGGTCAGCCGCGCGCCCTCGCGGGTGCAGATCGTCTCCGCGGCTTGCAGGGCATGATCTACGCAATGATCGTGATCGTGTCCCGCCGCCTCGAAGACCTCCGAGCCTTCCGGAATGGGAGGAGTATGCGCCATGCGATGCCCTTGTTTCTCTCGTTATGTTATTTTATAACATTTCAATCTTTATGCGTCGAGCTTACCCGGAGTGTGCCTCATGTCGCCGTTTTTGTCGCCGGTTCGATCCATCCGCAGCCTGCTGCCGGCCCTTGCCCTGCTGCTCGCCGCCGGCGGCGCGCAGGCGGCCGATGCGCCCAAGGTGGTGGTGTCGGTGAAGCCGATCCACGGGCTGGTCGCCAGTGTCATGCAGGGCGTGGGATCGCCGAAACTGCTGGTGAAGGGGGCGTCGTCGGAGCATAGCTACACGCTGAAGCCGTCCGATGCCCGCGCGCTGGCGCAGGCCGACCTTGTCTTCTGGGTCGGCGAATCGCTGGAGACCTTCCTGACCCGCCCGCTGGAAAGCCTGGGCGGCAAGGCGACGGTAATCGAGCTGATCGACGCCGAGGGCGTGGAGGCGATGAATTTACGCGAAGGCGGCGCCTGGGAAGCCCACGCCCATGACGATCATAAGCCGGGGCATGCGCATGATCACGACCATAAGCACGACCATAAGCACGACCACGGGGACCATGCTTCGCTGGACGGGCATATCTGGCTCGATCCGCACAATGCCGAAGCCATCGTGAAGGCCGCCGCTGCCGCCCTGTCGGAAATCGATCCCGCCCGCGCCGAGACCTATGCCGCGAACGCCGCCGCGACCGTTGCCCGGATCGAGGCGATGGATGCGGAGATCGCCGCCGCCGTGGCGCCCTATCGTGACACGCCCTATATCGTGTTCCACGACGCCTACCAGTATTTCGAGGCGCATTACGGCACCAGCGCGGTCGGTTCCATCACCCTGTCGCCGGAGCGGCAGCCGAGCGCGCGCCGCCTGAGCGAAATCCGCCAGCGTCTGGCCGAGACCAAGGCCCGCTGCGTGTTCGCCGAGCCGCAATTCACCCCGGCGCTGGTCGATGTGGTCATCGAAGGCACCTCGGCGCAGAAGGGCGTGCTGGACCCGACGGGAGCCAATGTGCCGGAGGGGCCGGATTCCTACTTCGCCATCATGCGCGATATCGAGAAGGGCCTGCGCGGCTGCCTCGCGCCGCAAAGCTGACGGGATAAGGAAATGCTAGCGGCGCGCCCTGGAAAGAGCGGCGCAAAGGCGCTATTTTAGCCTTCCGTCCCGAGACGCTGGAGAGTCGCCATGATTACCCGTCGTCGATTGCTGGAAACCAGCATCCTGGCCGCCGGTGTGTTGCTGCTGCCCCGTGCCGTATGGGCCTTCACGATGGAGCAGGCCCCGGTGAAGCTGGACCAGATGCGCCAGCTTGCCTGCACGGAAAAGCGCCAGCATGCCGATCTGATCGCCGAGGCGCTGTCAAAGGCCGAGGGCCTGACGGAGGCGGAGAAGGCGCAGGCGATGGCGGCTTTCGATTGCCCTTATTGCGGCTGCGCGCTCGACCCCAAAAACCCGCCGGTCGGCTGATGCGCCGGCTGCTGCTGATCGGTTTCCTGGCGCTGCTGGCCTTGCCGCGGCCGGCAACCTCCCACCCCCATGTCTGGATCGACGCGCATGCCGGGCTGAAATTTGCGGACGGCGCGATCCGCGCCATCGAGGTAACCTGGCAGTTCGACGATTTCTTCAGCTCCATGATGATCGAGGATTTCGATGCCGACGGCGACGGCAAGATCGAGGGCGATTCGCTGGCCACGCTGCGCGAGCAGGTGATGCTGCCGATGGAGGAATTCGCCTTCTTTACCCACGCTACCGCGAATGGCGAGAAGCTACCGGTCGCGGAAATCGATAATTTCAGCGCCAGGATCGAGAAAGGCCTGATTATCTTCTCGTTCACCGCGTTGCTGCCGCGCGCCGTCGATCCCCGAAAGGAGGTCTTCGCCCTCGGCCTCTATGACGAAAGCTATTATGTTGATGTGACGATCGATAAATGGGATCCGGTGCGGTTTTCCACCGCCGATGCGCCGGGCTGTTCCATCGATATCGGCGAGGACCGAAGTAAAGCGCTGTATTTCGGCGCGTTTTTCCCGAAAATCGCCACGCTGCGCTGCGCGGCTGGCTAAGAGGCGGAAATGCGGGGATATCTGCTCGCCGGCCTGCTGCTGGCCGTCGCGGTGTTGATCGGCGGCGACTCTCTCGCGCAATCGCCGCTGATGGCGGCCGGCCCGGCGGTGGAGCCCGGTTTCTTCGGCCGCCTGCTGGCCCAGGTGGCGCGCTACCAGGCGGAATTGCAGCGCGACATGGGCGGCCTGGTCCGCGCGGTGAAGGAGGGGGATTCGCTGGCCCCGGCCTTTCTGCTGATCGGCTTTTCCTTCCTCTACGGTATTTTCCACGCCATCGGGCCAGGGCACGGCAAGGCGGTGCTGTCGGCCTATCTGGTCGGCCATGACAGCCGGCTGAAAAGCGGCATCGGCCTGGCCTTCGTCTCCTCCTTCGTGCAGGCGCTGTCGGCCATCCTGCTGGTCGTGGTGCTGGCCATGCTGCTGGGGGCGACGCGCTTTGCGATCACCGAGCAGGTGCGGGTGCTGGAGATCGTCAGCTACGCGCTGGTCGTGGCGCTGGGGCTGGTGCTGGCGGTGCGCGCCTGGCGCGGCGACGCCTGCTGCGACCATGCCCATCTGCCGGGACACACGCATCACCACCACCACCACGACCACGCGCATCACCATCCCGAACCGGGCCGGCCGCGCGGAATCCGCCGGTTCTGGGCGCTGGTCGCGGCGGTCGGCATCCGGCCGTGCAGCGGGGCGGTGCTGGTGCTGCTGTTCACCCTGGCGAACGGCTTGTTCCTGCTTGGCGTCGCCTCTACCTTTGCAATGGCCCTGGGCACGGCGATGACGGTGGCGCTGCTGGGCATCGCCAGCGTCTATGGGCGGCGGCTGGCGCTCAGCTTCGGCAGCGGCGGCAGCGCCGTCTGGCAGGACCGGCTGCATCGCGGCCTGGGGGTGCTGGGGTCGCTCGCCATAGTCGGATTCGGGATGGTCTTTCTGCTGGCGACATTGCAGCGTAGCTTTCCTCTCTAAGAGTCGATTTCATCCGACTGCGTCCCGCTCTCGTATAAGACGTTGAAAGAGCTTGATGTCGGTCTTCGGGAAAGGAAATCGCGATGCGCATGAAGATTGGGGCGCTCACCGTCTTCGCCGCAAGCCTGCTGTTGGCCGGTCCCGAGGCTTCGGCGCAGACCGTGCAGCGGATCGATTTCGAGGTAACGCGCGGCGACAGCCCGCTGGGCTGGCAGCGCCTGCGCATCGTTGAGGATGGCAACAAGGCCACCGTCGAGGTGATGATCGACTTCGAGCTGAAATTCGGCCCCATTGCGCTTTACCGCTACACCCACCGCAACCGCACGGTCCTGGAGGATGGCAAGATCGTCAGCGTGCATACCCGCACCAACGACGATGGCGTGTTCTACGAGGTGAAGGCCAACCCGGCCGGCGACCATATCGCGCTGACCGGCGTGAACGGCACGGTGAAGGCGCCGCTGGACATCTATCCGTCCGATTATTGGCGCGTCGCCACACTGAAGCAGGACAAGCTGCTGGATACCCAGAAAGGCATCGTGCGCCATATCGACATGACCCCGGTTGCCGCCAAGCCCGGCTGCTACGACATGACCGGCGATCTGAAAATGCAGCTCTGCTATCAGGGTGAGCGCTGGGTCGGCGGCAATTTCGACGGCAAGGGAAAGCTGGTGGTCTATACCCGCCGCGACCAGCCGGTCGACGCCCCCTGGAATTTCGACATGAACGCCGTGCCGCCCGGCACCCCGGCCGAGCCGATGCCCGTGCAGGCGCAGCGATGAGCCGCCTGGTCTGGCTGACCGGCGGCAGCGAGGGTATCGGCCGGGCCGTGGCGCTGGAGCTGGCGCGGCGCGGCGATCGGGTGGCGGTCAGCGCGCGCTCCGCCGACAAGTTGCAGGCGCTGGCGGCGGAGGCTCCGGAAGGCCGCATCCTGCCCTATCCGCTGGACATCACAGACCGCGAGGCGGTCGCCCGGACAGTGGCGCGCATCGAGGCGGAGCAGGGGCCGATCGACTTGGCGCTGCTGAATGCCGGCACGCATAAGCCGGTCGATGCGGAGAGCTTCACCGTCGAGGATATCCGCCTGCTGGTCGAGTTGAACATCATGGGCACGGCCCATTGCCTGCAGCCGGTCATCGAGGCGTTCCGCCGGCGCGGGCGCGGTCATCTGGCGGTGGTCGCCTCGGTCGCCGGCTATCGCGGGCTGCCCACCTCGGCCGGCTATGGCGCGACCAAGGCGGCCTTGATCAATATGGTCGAATCGCTGAAGCCGGATTTCGACCGGCTGGGGCTGAAGCTGCAAATCGTCAATCCCGGCTTCGTGCGCACGCCGCTGACCGACAAGAACGAGTTTGCCATGCCGTTCCTGATGGAGCCGGAGGACGCCGCCCGGGCGCTGGCCGACGGGCTGGACAAGGCAGGCTTCGAGATCACCTTTCCCAAGCGTTTCACTTATATGCTGAAATTCCTGCGTTGCCTGCCCTATGCGCTCTATTTTCCGCTGATCGGCAAGGCGACCCGCAAATGAGCGACCTACGCAGCGGGTTCGAGGCCTATGCCGCCTTCTTCGAACGCATCGCGCCCGGCAATCTGCATGAGCTGGATGCGTTGGTGACGCCGGATGTGCGTTTCACCGACCCGTTCAACGAGATCACCGGCGCGCCAGCCTATCGCCAAGTCTATGCCCATATGTTCGAGACGCTGGACGAGCCCCGCTTCGTCATCCGCACGAAAGCGCTGGACGGGGCCACCGGCTTCTATCTCTGGGATTTCAGTTTCCGCCGCAAGGGCAAGCCGGAACAGCACCTGATCGTCGGCACCAGCGAGGTCCATCTCGCCCCCGACGGCCGCGTCTCCGCCCATCACGACCATTGGGACGCCGGCCAGGTCTACGAAAAGATCCCGGTCCTGGGCGCCCTGATCCGCCTGGTGAAGCGCAAGCTGGCGGTGGGATAAAGGGGTAGGGTTTTGCCCCTATCCGTCACCCCCGCAACAAGTGCGAGGGTGACGGATGGAGAAACTTGCGGCAAAAGCGCTGTGAGGGTCGAAAACCACTCTTTACTCTGCCGCAATGGCGCCCGTGGCGGCGGCGCTCTGGCGGGTGCCCTCGCGCATGAAGAACAGGGTGACCTCGCCGATCTCGATGCCCCATTTGGTGACCGAGGCGCGGTTCACCATCACTTGCTCATCCTGCTGGAACATCCAATCGTCGAAATGCACGCGGATGGTGCGCTCGCCGACTTTCAGGTCGAATTCATACTGCCAGTTCAGCGCCTTGCCGTAGGCTAGGCCGGTGGCGGTGCCGACCACATCGTCGGCGCGGCCCTCATAGCGATGCTCGTCGATCCGGCGGATGCGCCAGATGCGCTGGTCGGTCTCGCCATCGTCATAGACGAAATCCTCCTTCAGCACGAATTCATCGCCTTCCCGGTAGCCTTCAATGTCGACGGTGAAGCTGCGCCGCAGCGTGCCGAAGCGATCCTGGAAGATGCCCCAGGCGCGGCTCTTGCCCTGAAAGTAATCCTCCACCGTCAGGCGCGGCGTGGTATCGGCGAAATCCTCAGGCTTCATGGTGCTGCAACCCCCCAGAACGAGCAGGGCCGCCAGCAGCAACGCTGTGGCGCGGAACATGGGCAAATATCCTCGATAGGGTGGTTGATGTCAGGCGAGCCGCGCCTTGATCGCGGCATGCGCGCTGGCGGTCAGCGGGAAGTTCCAGATCAGCGCGATGGCGGCCAGCTTGAAGGCGATGGGGGCCATCGAGTACAGCCCGACCAGCGTCCATAAGCCCGCACCGGCATTGCCGCCCGGCGTTGCCTGCGCATCGAAACCCGCCAGATCGAGGATCGGGAAGGCGATGCCGACCGCCAGCGCCAGGGCCAGCTTGGTCGCCAGGCCCCATAGCGCGAAATACAGGCCGGCCCGGCGCTCGCCGCTTTCCAGCGTGTCCACATCCACCACATCGGCCTGCATTGAGGGCGGCAGGGAGAGATCCGCGCCCAGGCACAGGCCGGTCGCCACGCAGATCGCCATGAAGCCCATAAAGTCGCCCGCGCCCAGCAGCGGCACCGGCGCGAAGAAGGCGCAGTTCAGCAGCATCGCCACGCACCAGGCCCGGTGCTTGTCGAGGCGTTTGCTGGCGGCGAGCCAGAGGGGTATGGAGAAAATCCCGCATCCGAAATAAACGACCAGAAAAATCCCGCTGAATTGTTCGAGCTGCAGAACCTGCGCGGCGAACAGCAGAACCAGCGTCGCCGGCAGGCCGTTCGCGACCCCATTCAGCAGATAGGCCGCGATCAGCCGGCGGAAGGGGCGGTTGGCCAGCAGCAGCGCCATCCCCTCTCGCCACTTCGTTATACGGCGCTGGGTCGGTTTCGGTTCACCCAGCAGGCCGCAGGAAATGCCGATGGCCAGCGGCAGGGCGACGAGCAGGCCGATGGCGAGCACCCGCAGCACCTCCGCCGTGCCGGAGACCAGGACCGGCAGCCCGGCCGCCACCAGCGTGCCGAGCACCACGAAGACCTCCCGGCTGGCGGTGATGCGGGAACGTTCGTGGTAATCGTCCGACAGCTCCGCGCCCCAGGCCGCATGCGGCAGCGACAGCATGGTCCAGCCGAGATAGAGCAGCATCGACCAGATCAGCAGATGCAGAATCCCGGCGCCTTCGGGCGGCACGAACAGCATCCACAGCGAGACCAGGACCAGCGGCGTCGCGCCGACGATCCAGGGTCGCCGCCGGCCCCAGCGGGTGCGCGTATGGTCGCTGAGCAGCCCGACGATGGGGTCGGTCAGGCCGTCCCACAGGCGCGCGATCAGCAGCACGGCCCCCACGGCGGTCAGGCTGAGGCCGAGGTCGCTGGCATAGAAGGTCGGCAGGTAGATGAACAGCGGCAGGCCCAGCACCGCCAGTGGCAGCCCCGGTATCCCGTAGGCCAGCAGGGCGCCGAACGGCAGCCGCTTTGTCATGCCGCTCAGCCGTTGCGGCTGAAGGCGATCTGACGCACGTCGATGCCGCCGGAGCGGAACCCGCCCTCGCAGTAATGCAGGTAGAATTCCCACATGCGGCGGAACCGGGTGTCGAAGCCCATCTCGCGGATTTCCGGCCAGCTTGCCTGGAAGGAATCCGCCCAATGCCGCAGCGTGCGGGCGTAATCCAGGCCGAAGCCGTCATCCTTGGTCAGCGTCATGCCGGCATCGCGCACCAGCCCGCGCAGGATGCTGTCGGAGGGCAGCATGCCGCCGGGGAAGATGTAGCGCTGGATGAAATCGGGCGAGCGGCGATAGGCCTCGAACCTGTCGTCGGCGATGGTGATGACCTGCATCGCCGCCTTGCCGTTCTCCGCCAGGCAGCTTTTGACCTTGGTGAAGAAGGTCGGCCAGTAGCTCTCGCCCACCGCCTCGAACATTTCGATGGAGGCGATGCGGTCGAACCGCTCGCTCACATCGCGGTAATCCTGCAGGCGGATTTCCACTTGGTCGGACAGGCCGGCCACGCGCATCCGCTCGGTCGCGTAGGCATGCTGCTCCTGCGACAGGGTGATGCCGGTCACCTTCAGCCCGAATTCCGCCGCCGCGACCTGGGCGAAGCCGCCCCAGCCGCAGCCGATCTCCAGCACATGCTGGCCCGGCCGGGCATCCAGCAGGGTGCAGATGCGGCGATATTTCGCCATCTGCGCGGCTTCCAGATCCTGCTGGCTGCCCTCGAATACGGCCGAGGAATAGGTCATGGAGGGGTCGAGCCAGCGGCGGTAAAAATCGTTCCCCAGATCGTAGTGATAAGCGATGTTGCGCTGGCTGCCGCGCTTGTTGTTGCGGTTCAGCGCATGCAGGACGCGCGCCAGCAGATTGCTCCACCAGGTGCCGTCGATATGCTTCTCCAACGCCGCCATGTTGGTCGAGAACAGCTCCACCACCTTGGCGACGTCCGGGCTGTCCCACTCGCCGTCGAGATAGGATTCCGACCAGCCGATCAGCCCGCCGGTGAACCAGCGCCGGGCCATGCGCTGGTCGCGCATGATGATGGTGGCCTCAGGCCCCTCGCCGGGGCTCTCGAAGCGGAAGGCGCGGCCGTCCGGCATGACCACGATAAGCGTGCCGTGGCTCAGGTTGCGCAGCATCTTCAGGCCGATCCAGGTCCAGCGGGTCAGGCTGCGGTCGGGCCGGCGGCGGGACGCGGCGGTCAAGGCGCGGCCGTCGATGGTCATGGTCGCGTCACTCACGGAATTTGACTCCTGATGGATGGGGAAGGTCGCCAAATCGAGACAGCCTCCGAAGGGGGAACCGGACGGGCATGGAACACCGCGCCCTTACGCCATACCCGCAAGGCCTCCCAATGGATGCCGGCGAAGATTTTTATTGTCATCAGCGGGTGACGCCAGAAGGCGGCGGCAAGCGCGCGGCCGGTCAATTCCCGGCGCTCGGCGGTATGGGTGGCGACGAACAGCTCGGCCGCGTCGTCCCCGGCGCTGTCCTGGCGGATCATGATCGACAGACGCTCGCCCGGCTCCTTCAGGCGGAAGCGGTAGCGGCAATCCATTGGCATGAAGGGCGAGACGTAGAAGCTCTTATCCTGCTGCTGGACGATCAGCTCGCCTGGCGCATGCGCCGGCCCGACCGGCAGCAGATAGCCATGCTGGTCGCCGAAAGTGTTCTTCACCTCGTACAGGATGGCGCGCAGCCGGCCATCCGCGTCGCGGCAGAAATAGACCGATAGCGGGTTGAACACATAGCCCAGCAGGCGCGGGAAGCAGAGCAGCGATATCCGCCCGCCCTTAAGGTCGATCCCGCCGCGCGCCAGATGCGCCTCGACCCAGGGCCGCAGGGGCGAACCGTCGCGCGGGCCATGATCGCGGTCATGGAAGCCAAGCAGGGCAAAGCGGTTATGGCCGAAGCCCGGCAGATCGCGGTCGAGCCGGGGCAGCTCATCCAGATCCAGCAGCAGGGAGAAGACGCGATAGGCGAATTTATGCCGGAAGGGGGCAAGCCGGCTGTGCATCACGCGGCCTTCATACAGGCAGGAATTCCAGGCGGTGGCGGCCATGCTCACTCTCCCGCCAGGGCGGGCTGACGCGCCAACCAGGCGTGGGAGGCGGGCTGCACCTCGGTCGGCCACGGCACGTCGGCGCCCAGCGCGCGGGCCACGGCAACGCCGGATTTCAGCCCGTCCTCATGGAAGCCATAGCCGCCCCACGCGCCGCAGAACCAGACATGGCGCAGCCCCTGTATCTCCGACAGCTCGGCCTGCGCCTTCATCGCCGGGCCATCGAACACCGGATGCTCGTAGGCTATGCGGGCAAACACCTTGGCGGGGTCGGGCTGGCGGATCGGGTTCAGCGTCACGAACAGCGGATAGGCGGCGTCGATGCCCTGCAGCAGGTTCATCCAGTAGGTCACGGCCACGGCGCGATCATGGGCAGCGCCGTCGGCCAGATAATTCCAGCTCGACCAGACCGCGCGGCGCTTCGGCATCAGCGCCGTATCGCGATGCAGCACCGCCTCGTTCGGCTGATAGCGGAACCGGCCCAGAATGCTGTGCTCCGCCGGGTCCGCATCGGCCAGCAGCGCCAGCGACTGGTCGGCATGGCAGGCCATGATGACCTGGTCGTACAGGCATTCCGCGCCGCTGGCGTCGCGCACCGTCGCGCCGCCCGCCGCGCGCGTCACGGACACGGCGGGCGTGCCCAGCCGGATGCGGTCGGCGAAGGGCGCGGTGAGGCGCGATATATATTCGCGGCTGCCGCCGGTCACCGTCATCCATTGCGGTCGGTCGGTGACGGTCAGCAGCCCGTGATTATGGAAGAAGCGCGCGAAGCTGGCGGCCGGGAAGTCCAGCATGGTTTCCACCGGGCAGGACCAGATCGCCGCCGCCATCGGCAGCAGATGGTCGTACAGAAAGCCGTCCGAATAGCCGTTGCGGCGCAGATACTCGCCCAGCGACGGGCCCTGGCCGGGTTCGTTCAGCAGCGCCGGGGCCTCGCTGAAGAAGCGCAGTATGTCGCGCACCATCACCAGGAAGCGCGGACGCAGCAGGTTGCGCTTCTGCGCGAAAAGCTGCGGGATGCTGCCGCCGCCATATTCCAGCCGCCCATCGTCAATGGTGACGGCGAAGGACATCTCGCTGTTGCGGTACGGCACGTCGATCTGGCCGAACAGCCCGCGCAGATTGGGATAGTTGCGGTCGTTGAACACGATGAAGCCGGTATCGACCGGGATGCGGCGGTCGCCGAAATCCGCTTCTACCGTGTTGGCGTGGCCGCCGATGCGGGCATCTTTCTCGTAGATCGTGATTTCATGCTGGCGATGCAGCAGCCAGGCCGCGCCCAGGCCGGACACGCCGCTGCCGATGATGGCGATTCTCATTACGCCGCCGCCTTCTTGATCCGCTCGAAGGCATCGAGGGCGCGCTTGCGGGCGACATCGTGATCGACAATCGGTTTGGGATAGGTCTCGCCCAGGGTGACGCCCGCTTGCCGCAACTCACCCTCCGAGGCTGTCCAGGGGTTATGGATATAGTCTACCGGCAGTTCAGCCAGCGCCGGTATCCATTTACGCACGTAATCGCCGTTCGGATCGAACTTCTGGCCCTGCAAGACAGGGTTGAAAACCCGGAAATAGGGCGCGGCGTCGGCTCCGCAACCGGCCACCCATTGCCAGCTTGCCGAATTATTGGCGAGGTCGGCATCGACCAGCGTGTCCCAGAACCAGGCCTCGCCTTCCTGCCAGGGGATGAGCAAATCCTTCACCAGGAAGGACGCAACGATCATCCGCACCCTGTTGTGCATCCAGCCGGTATGCCATAGCTCCCGCATGCCGGCATCGACGATCGGGAAACCGGTCAGACCGCGCTGCCAGGCTTTCAGCGCCGGGCGGTCGTCATGCCATGGAAAATCGCCGAATTCGGCGCGCAGCGGCGTCTCCGGCAATTGGCGGTTATGAAACAGCAGATGGTGGGAGAATTCGCGCCACCCCACCTCGGACAGGAATTTCTGCGCGCTGGGGCCTGTGCCGCTTTCGTTCATCGCATGGCTTGTGGCGTGCCAGACCTGGCGCGGGCCGATCTCGCCGAAATGCAGATGCGGCGACAGCCGCGAGGTCGCCTCGATGTCCGGCCGGTCGCGCTGCGCCTTGTAGCGGCCGACCGATTCGTCCAGGAAACCGGCAAGGCGCTGGCGTGCGCCTTCCTCGCCGGGCACCCAGCTTTCCCGCATGCCGGCGGCCCAGTCGGGCGTATGCGGCAGCAGCGCCCAGTCGGACAAGGCGTCGCCGGCAACGCCTGGCGCCGGGATCAATGCTTCCGGGGCGGGCAGGGGAGTGTCCGGCTCGCCCTTGGCCAGGCAGGCGCGCCAGAACGGGGAATAGACGCGGAACGGATCGCCGGCCTTGTTCTCGACCGTCCACGGCTCGTGCAGCAGGGCCGAATTGAAGCTGCGCACCGTCAGCCCATCGGCCTTCAACGCCGTCTTGATGGCCTCGTCGCGGGCGATGGCGAAGGGCTCGTAGCAGCGGTTCCAATGCACAATATCGGCCCCGCTTTCGGCCACCATCTGGGGCAGGATGGCGCTGGGGTCGCCCTTGCGCAGCACCAGCGGCGCGCCCAGCCGCGCCAGGCTGTCGGCCAGCGCCTGCAAGCTGTAATGCAGCCACCACCGGCTGGCGCCGCCCATCGCCCAGCGGCCGGGTGCGCCATCGTCCAGAATATAGAGCGGCAGCACCGGCCGGCCGGTGACGGCGGCTGCGTGCAGCGCCGGATTATCGGCAAGGCGCAAATCCTGGCGGAACCAGACGAGGAGGGGGGCTTGGGAATCGGCCATGAATGGGGGAGACTCGGTATATATCTGCGTTTTCTAGTATTTTTACGCAGCGGCGGGTCTTCTGGATCAGCGGCGCGAAACAAAAAGGGCGGGTCCGTGGACCCACCCTTTGCCGTTACTCGGCCGCCTGCTCGACCGGCCTGGGATTGCCCTTGCGGGTGCGCCAGAGCGAGGCGGCGATGGAGCCGCCGATCAGGGCTGCGGTGACGCCAAGCGAGATCGCGGTGTCCGGCTTGCCGATCAGCTGGGTGTAGAAAATCTTGCCGGCGATGAAGATCAGCACCAGCGACAGGCCGTATTTCAGATAGATGAAGCGCGGCAGGATCGCGGCCAGCGCGAAATACAGCGCGCGCAGGCCCAATATGGCGAAGATGTTCGAGGTGTAGATGATGAACGGATCCTGGGTGATGGCGAAGATCGCCGGCACGCTGTCGATGGCAAACAGCAGATCGATGAACTCGATCATGATCAGCGCCACCAGCAGCGGGGTGACGAACAGCTTGCTCTTGCCGTCCACCTCGTGCCGCACGGTGAAGTGGCTGCCTTCTACCTTGTCGGTCACCGGCAGGTGCCGGCGCAGGAAGACCAGCAGCTTGTTGTCCTTCATGTCCGGATGGTGATCGCCGGCGAACAGCATCTTCACGCCGGTGATCGCCAGCAGGCCGCCGAAGACGAACATGATCCAGCCGAAATTCTGCACGGCGGCGGCGCCCAGGCCGATCATCATGCCGCGCAACACAATCACGCCCAGAATGCCCCAGAACAGCACGCGATGCTGATACTGGCGCGGCACCGACAGGGCGGCGAAGATCATGGAGATGACGAATATATTGTCGATCGAGAGCGATTTCTCGATCAGGAAGCCGGTCAGATATTCCATCCCCGGCTGGCTGCCCTCATAGGCCCAGATGCCGGCCCCGAATAGCAGTGCCACGAAAATATAGCCGGCGGACATGAGCAGGCTTTCGCGCACCCCGATCTCGTGCTGGTCTCGATGCAACACGCCGAGATCCAGGACCAGAAGGGTGACGACGATGCTGGCAAAGGCCAGCCAGAACCAGATGGGAGTGCCCAGAAAGGGCGCAGTGAGGAACGGGACAAGAATGTCCATCGCAACCTCTCCTCTGTAAAGGCGCTGCGTTAGCGCGATCACAAGCGAGGGGTTCCGACATCACGACCAACGCCTCGGTCGCCAGAGGGGCCCGGACCCATGCGGCGCTACATAGGGATAACGGCGCGCCCTTCAAGAGGGTTTCGAAGAAAAATGCCGCACCTGCGAAATAACGTCGATACGGCCGGCTCATAAACCGCGACAGCCATCCCAGCCGCCCTCGTTCTGAGGAGCCGCGCCAGCGGCGTCTCGAAGGACACGGGAGCAGTATGAACGGGGGGAGTACGCCGCCCTATGCTT
>NZ_LPXN01000153.1 GCF_001618175.1 Oceanibaculum pacificum
GGGGGAGGGTTAGGGAGGGGGGAAGGGGCAGGGGCTCCACCCTCAGACGAAAGAAGGATTTCGAGATGGCGATGCAGGTATCCGCGGGCGCGCTGTTGATGTGCAGCTTCGGCATCGCGCCGGCGGCGCTCTCCGTGCTGCCGACCAACCGGGTGATGGCCGGCGGACCGCCGGCGGCGACGATCATGGACAAGAACCCTATCGTGAACATCCCCACCTTCGGCATGTGCACCAGCCCGGCCAACCCGACCGTGGCGGCGGCGACCGCGGCGGCGCTGGGCGTGCTGACGCCGATGCCCTGCCTGCCCGTCGTGCCGGCCCCGTGGGTGCCCGGCGCGCCGACGGTGCTGATCGGCTCGATGCCGGCGCTGGACAATAGTTGCAAGGCGATGTGCGCCTATGCCGGGGTGATCTCCATCACCATGCCGGGTCAGTTCACGGTGATGGTGCCATGAGGCCGATGGCGATTCTTCTGCTGCTGTTCCTGGCGGCCTGCTCCTCCGCCCCGCCGCGGCTGGCGACCGAGCGGCTCTATGTCGCCATCGCCCCGGACGCCAACGGCAACAGCGCCTTCCGGCTGGATGTCATCCTGCTGGGCGACCCGGCGCTGGCGGCGGAGATACTGGCGCTCACCCCCGCCGCCTGGTTCGCCCAGCGCCAGCAGATGGCGGCGCTGCATGCCTCCAGCCTGGCGCTGATCGGGGCCGAGCTGGTGCCCGGCCAGCCCTATGGGCCGGTGCGGCTGCGCGCCGATTTCCGCATCACCAACGGCATCGCGGCCGTGGGCTATGACGGCGCGGCGGCCGGCTTCGTCGTGCTGGGGCCGGCGAAGGACCAGCTTCTGACCCTGTCGGCGGCCGGTTTCGCGCTGGGGCCGGCCACCGGCAAGTAACGGTCGTAAAACCCTATGGCCATACACCCGTATAAGTAGTATCTGTGGAATCATATACCCGTAACCGTACCGGACACGCCGCATGACCGCATCGCAGCGGGCCATCCCGCCCCTGCCGCTGAAATGGTGGGAGGGCATGCTGCTCGCCCCCCAGCACATGCAGCAGCAGGGGCTGCGGCAGGACATGCTGCTGGCCTATCAGGCCGGGCTGCTCACGCCCTGCGCCTATGGGCTGGTGAGCCTGCAAAGCTCCGCCGATGCAGCCGGGGGGGTGATCGGGGACGGGCAGCTCAGCATCCTGAACCTTCAGGCGATCCTGCCGGACGGCACCCAGGTGGCGCATGGCGCGGGCGCGCCGGCCAGCCTGTCGCTGATGCTGGGATCGGCCCTGCCGGCGACGGAGGGGGCGACCGCGCGGCTCTATCTGGCCCTGCCGCGCCGCCATGCCGGGGATGTGGCGCCGGTGTCCGGCGCGCGCTTTCTGCCGGTGGTCGACAGCGCCGTGGCGGACGAGAACAGCGATGCCGACCGGATCGAGCTGACCCGCCTGGCCCCGGCCTTGTCGCTGACCGTCGGCCCGCCGCCGGGCGACCGCTTCGTCGGCATGCCGATCCTGTCGGTCGGCTTCTCCAACGGGGCCTACCGGGTGCGCGATTACGTGCCGCCCTCCCTGCTGGCGGCCCCGGGCGACCGCCTGCACGGGCTGTGCGCCGGCCTCGCGGACCGGGTGCGGCAGACGGCGACCGGGCTGACCGGGCTGGCCGGCCTGTCGACCACCGACTGGCGCGCGCCGCTGGCGGCGCAGGCGGCGGCGGAGCTGCGGGCGCTGGCGGGCGCCCTGCCGGCGTTCGAGGCGATGGTGCAGGGGCCGGCGCAGCATCCCTACCGGCTCTATCTCGGGCTGTGCGGGCTGGCCGGGCAGGCGGCCGCCGCCGCGCCGGGCACGCTGCCGCCGCGCTTCGGCCCGTATGATCACGACGATCCGCTGCCCTGCTTCCAGGCGGTCGCGGATTTCGTCGCCGGGCTGCTGGCCGGGCTGGGCGGCGCGACGAGGATGGTGCCGTTCGAGTCGCAGGAAGGCGGCTTCCGGCTGACGATGGAGGCCGCCTGGCTGAGCGCCGAGATCACCATCGGCGTGCTGCCGGGGCCAGGCCAGCCGCACCATGCCGCGCAGCGCTATATGGAGGGCTGCCTGATCGGCGGCGGCAAGGCGATGCTCGATCTGCGCCGCCGCCGGGTGCTGGGCGCTGTGCGCCGCAAGCTGCCCGAGGCCGAGGCGCTGTCGCTCGCCCGCCGGCCGGACATGGCGCTGTACCGCCTGTCCGATTGCCCTGTCGAGGCCGGCGAAGCGCTGGAGATCGGCAGCTTCCAGGCCGAGGAGGCGGCAGCACCGCCGGCCACCATCGTGCTGTTCCTGCCCGTCTCCGGGGGAAGCTGATGCGCAATCAGAGCGCCGATCTGCTGCTGGACGATTTCCGCGCCTTCTACGATTCGCTGGAGGAATGGCGCGGCAAGGCACTGGCGGCGCAGCCGGCCGGCCGCGCCGACATCCAGGCCGCGTTGTCCGGCCTGTTGCAGGAACAGGCGCTGGCCGCGCATCGCCAGGGCGGGGAGGTTCTGGCGCGGGCACAGGCGCAGGCGGCCTATCCGATGACTGCTTTGGCCGACGAAATCTTCATCTATCTCGACTGGACCGGGGCCGCCGACTGGCTGTGCCATCTGCTGGAGCAGCGGCAGTTCCACAGCCATGTCGCCGGGGAGGAACTGTTCGAGCGGATCGACCGGCTGGAGTCCGAGGGCGGGCTGTTGCGCCCGGCCTTGGCCCGGTTGTATCTGCTGACGCTGGGGCTTGGCTTCGAGGGGCGCTATCGCGGCGCGCCGGAGGGCGGCATGGCGCTGCGGCGCTATCGCGACCGGCTCCATCTGATGGCGTTCGGCCGCCGCCCGGCGCTGGACGCGCCGAAGACCCGGCTGACGCCGGAGGCTTATGCGCACACGCCCGCGCCGCCGCCGCCGCCGGCCCCGCCGGGCTTCGTCGCCTGGGTAGGGCGGCTGGTGGCGGTGTTGCTGGCCCTGTTCGCGCTGTCGGCGCTGGTCTGGGCGGTGGCGGCGTGGCCGCTGCTGCGGGCGCTGGCGCTGCTGCCGGGATAGGCCGCATGTTCGCCGCCGCCTGGAGCCATCTCGCGGCCCTGCCGGGCTGGGCCTGGGCGTTGCTCGGCCTGCTGGGGCTGGCGCTGCTGGCCGGCGCGCTATGGTGGTGGCGCACGCATCGCAAGCCCGCCGATACCGCCACCGACACCACCGGCCGGGCGCTGGCCGCGCTGCGCCAGGCGGTGCCGAATGCCGACCGGCGCGCCGCATTGCCCTGGATCGTGCGCATCGGCCCCAGCCTGCCGGGGCTGAACGCGGTGCACGACCTGCAACCGGCCTTCGTGGAGCCGGCCCATGTGCCCGGCGACGGGGCGATGCGCTGGTGGGGCTTTCCCGGCGGGGTGGTGATCGACATGCCGGCTGCCGAAGCGCCGTTCCACGCGGCGCTGGCGGCCCTGGCGAAGGCGCGGCCGAACCGGCCGATGGACGGCCTATTGCTGGATATCGACCTGTCGCCGGCCGCCGATGCGCCGGCCCTGCGCCGCCAAATGATCGCAGCCGCCCAGGCGGCCGGGCTGCGCCTGCCGGTCTATCTGGCGTTGAGCGGGGCTGAGGCGCTGCCCGGCTTCGCGGATTTCGCCGCCGCCCTGCCGAGCGAGCGCTGGGCGGACATGCTGGGCTGGTCCGCTCCTGTAGGGCTCGATGCCGCCTACGATCCCGCCTGGCCGGCCGAGGCGCTGGCGCAGATCGGCGCCGGCCTGTCGCTGGCGACGGCCTCGATGTTCGGCGAGGATGCCGACCTTGCCGATCCCGCCGCGATCTACCGCCTGCCGGAAGCGGTGGCCGCCCTCGAACCGGCGCTGGACAGCTTGGCCGGGACGATCTTCTCGCCCGGCGTGGAGCCCCCGCCCTATGGGTTGCGTGGCCTCTACCTCGCCGGCGCCGACCAGGGTCGGATGCTGTTCCTGGCCGATCTGCTGCGCCGCAAGGCCTTCGCCGAAATCGGCCTCGCCACGCCGCTGCCGGGCGACGGGCCGAAGCAGGGCTGGACCCTGCGGGCGCTGCAGGCTGCGGTCGCCGCTGTGCTGCTGATCGGCACGGTCGGCATCGCGGTCGCCGGCTGGCATCTATCGCAGGCGGCGCGCGATATTGCCGCCATCGTCGAACAGCTCGACAGCGACCTGGCCCGAATCGACAGCAGCCCGGCCGACCTGCCGGCAATGACCCGGCGGCTGGTGACGGCGATGGAGGCGGCGGAATCCGACCGGCTGAGCTATGCCTTCCTGCCGCTCTCCTGGTTCGACCCGCTGTCGCGACCGCTGGGTCGGGCGGCGGAGAAAGGGTTCGAGCGTATCGTGCTCGCCGCCGTGACCCAGGCGCTGCGGGCCGAGGCGGACGCGGCTATCGCCACGCCGACCTCCGCCGCGCCAGCGAAACCGGCGGGACTGGAAAAACTGCCGGCCTATCTGGACCTCGCCGGCTATCTGGCCGGGCTGGAAACGCTGGAAGCGCGGATCGCGCTGTATGACCAGCTTGCCGGCTCGCAGGCCGCGACGGCGCTGTCCAGCCTGTTGCAGCAATTGCTGGGCGTCACCCTGGCGCCGGAGATCGTGCAGCAGCGCCCGACGCTGCTGCAGGCGCTGGCGAGTGCGCGGCGGCGCGAGGGAGATTTCCCCATCGCCCTCTACCGGCCGAAGGCGACGGCAAGGCTCGACGCGCTGCTGGCCGATTTTTACCGTGCCGCCTATGGCGACAATGCGCTGGGGTCGGCCCTGGCCGAGGCGGCGACGCGGATTTCCATCCTGGCCGGTCCCGCCAGCGCGACCAAGCCGGCCGCCCTGCCGGCGCTGCGCCAGGCGCTGGATCGCGTGACCGGGCTGGTCTCTTCCGGCGACGCCGCCTATCTGGCGGCCGATCCCGCCGCCGATCCACAGGTCACCCTGATCTGGCAGCAGATCGGCGGGCTGCGGCTGCTGGGCGGCGCGGTCCAGGGGCGGGTGATAAGCGATTGGACGCGCAACGCGGCGGCGGCCCGCAACGGGCTGTTGGGCTTGTCGTCGCCCGGCTATCCCAGTTTCGTCACGCTGGACCAGAAAGGCCCGCAGGTGACGCTGGACGCCGATCTCTCGGCGCTGGCGGCGGCGCTGGACCAGCTTTATGCGCAGCCTTTCATGGCGGCCGGCAGCGGGGCCAGGCTGCCCGCCGCGCTGCCCGCCGACGGTTCCGGTTTCTGGGACCCCGCCGCCACCGCAACGGCGCAGGCCGCCGCCGGTGCCTATGCGACCTATCGCGCCAAGCCGCCCGCCGGCATCGCCCCGCCGCTGGATCGCGAGGTGCCGGCCATCGCCGGGCTGCAAGCGGCGGCCAGCATCGAGGCGCTGCTGGCCGATGCCCTGCTGCAACGCGACCCGGCGGGCCAGACGCTGGCGTCGATGCAGGGCGAGGTGGGCGCCTTCGCCGCCGTGACGACCCCGCTGGAGGACACGCTGGCGGCGCTGTTCCAGTCCGGCCTGAACACGCTGCGGCTGCGCCTGGGCGGCTTGCTGCGCAGCCAGGCGGACGGGCTGCTGGCCCGCACCGACCGGCTGCAACTGGCGAACGCCGCCTACGCCACGGTGGATGGCGACCGCTTTGCCTGGTGGGACGGTCAGGGCGCACTGGGTTATCGCGGCTTCGGCGTTGACAGCCAGGCGGCCATGCAGGGGCTATTGACCCAGACCCAGGCCTATATCGGCCTGCTCGATAGCCAGCTCGCCGCGCCGGTGCTGGATTTCATCGTGAAGGCCGGGGCCAATCTGCCGCCCGGATCGGCGCAGGCGCTGGAGACGAAATGGACCGGCATCGCCACGGCGCTGGCCGCAATTCAGGCCAAGCAACCGGCCGGCAGCGTCGCCAGCCTGAACAGCTTTGTACTGGAGACCATGCCGGCGATCACCCTGGCCGGCTGCGGCACGGCGATTCCGGCGGCGCAGCTTGCCGCCACCCCGGCGGATTATTTCGACACAAGGCGGCTGGCCCTGATGCGCGGCATCGCGCAGCGCTGCGACGCGTTGGCCGGCGAGGCGGCGGGTATCGGCTACAACCGGCTGGTGGCGCAGTTCCGCACCCGGGTGGAAGGCAAGTTTCCCTTCGCCGCCGCCGACCAGCGGCTGGAGGCAAGCGCGGCAGACCTGATGGCGCTGCTGACCGCCTACGATGCGCTGCCGGCCGGCGCGGCGGCGCTGCTGCAAGGTCAGGGGCGGGGGGATCAGGCTGAGTTCGTGGCGGCCATCGGCGGCGTGCGAGCGCTGTTTCCCGGCTTCGGCGCGTCGGGCGCGCCCAGCCTCGGTCTGTTGCTGACGCCGCGCGCCAACCGTGCTTACGAAACCGGCGGCAATAGGCTTATCGGCTGGCGCATCGCCATAGGCGACCAGGCGGTCGAGGGCGTGCCCGCCGCCGCGACGCCGCTGGTCTGGAGTGCCGGCGACCCGGTGACGGTGACGCTGCGTTTCGCCGCCAACGGTCCCTACCGCCCCGCGCCGACCGGCCAGCAGCTGGCCGCCGGCGTCTCGGGCGAGAGTGTCGCCTACAGTTTCGGCGGGCAGTGGGCGGTTTTGCGCGCCTGGCGGGCGCAGCGCGGCGAGGCGGCGGATTTTCCGCCTGGCAGCACGGCGCGCGACACCACATGGCGCTTCGTCATGCCGACCGTGACCCGCACGGCGCCGGCCGATCCGACGCGGGTCTTCATCGCCGCCGTGCCTTTCGCGCCGACGGACGCCACCCGCGCGCCGCTGGCATTGCCGGCCTTTCCCATCACCGCCCCCGACCCGTGAGGCGCCCGATGACCCAGCCTTATCCCTTCTGCGATCTGGCGGCTTTGCGCAAGCCGATCTCCCGCAAGCGGCCCTGCGGCCCCAGCCCGCGCGACAGCGGCGTGACCGACGCGATCAAGCCGCTGCGCAAGGCGCAGGACTGGGCCGGCATCGCGCAGGCCTGCCAGGACGCGCTGACCGCAAGCTGCAAGGATCTGGAGCTGGCCGCCTGGCTGACCGAGGCCTGGCTGAACCGGCATGGCATGGCGGGACTCGCCGCCGGGCTGACAGTGCTGGCCGATCTTGCGGAGCGCTTCTGGGGCGATATCCACCCGCTGCCGGAGGCGGGCGATTGGGGCTATCGCCTCGCCCCGCTGGACTGGCTGGAACGGCTGGAGGCCGCCGTGCTCACCCTGCCGCTGACCCAGCCGGCGGAACCGGGCGTGGCGCGCTATTCCTTCTACGATTGGCAGATGGCGCAGCATCTGGCGCAGCTCGGCATCCAGGATTCCAAGCAGCACCAGAAGGCGCTGCGCGAGGGGGCGGCAAGTCTGGAGGATATCCATCTCAGCCTGCAACTCACCCCCGACGGTTGGCTGCATGAGGCCGCCGGTCTGTTCGACGGCGCCGCCGGGGCGCTCGACCGGCTGACCGGCATTATCGACGCCGAAGCGCCGGAGGCCGGCTTCTCCGGCCTGCCGGTGCTCAGCCGGGCCACCGCCCTGTGCGCCGATTTTCTGGGCCAAATCCTGCTGGCCCGCCCGCCCCTGCCGGAACCGCTGCCGGAAACCTTATCGGAACCGCTGGCCGGCATTCCGGCCCTGCCGCCGATCAGCCCGGCAATCCGCACCCGCGAGGACGCCTATCGCCACCTGGCCGAGGCCGCCGACTATCTGCTCGCCTCCGAGCCGCACAGCCCCACCCCTTACCTGGTCCGCCGCGCCATCGGCTGGGGTAATATGACCTTGCCGGCGCTCCTGGCGGAACTGATGGAGGGCGGAGAGGCCGACTTACAGCGGCTTAGGCGGCTGCTGGGGTTGTGAGGTCTTCCTCTTTCGTCATGGTCGGGGTCAAACCCGAGGGTGACGAAGGGGGAAGGGCATCTACTTTTCCACCGCCAACGGCTCGTAATACGCGGCCTTGAAGCCTGCCTTGTCGCGGGAGGGCTTGTTGAAGGGCGGTTTCAGCAGGCCGCGGAAATAACGGCGGACCAGGGCGTGGTAGGTCGGCACCGGATCGAGGCCGTGGGCCTGCGCCAGATGCTCGAACCAGCGGCGGCCGGTGGCGACGTGGGTGATCTCGTCGTCATGGATGATCTGCAGCGCGGCGGCGCTTTTCGGGTCTTCGGCGGCCAGCAGCTTGCCGATCATGGCCGGGGTGACGTCGAGGCCGCGCGCCTCCAGCACCAGCGGCACGACGGCGAGGCGGGCGAGCAGATCGTGGGCGGTGGTCTGGCTGGCCTCCCACAGACCGTCATGGGCGGGCAGGTCGCCATAGGCTGCGCCCAGCTCGGCCAGCCGGTCGGAGAGCAGCAGGAAATGCCGGGCCTCGTCGTCGCCCACGATCACCCAATCGTCGAAGAAGCCGCGCGGCAAGCCATGGCGGCAGAACCGGGCGACGATGTCCCAGGCGAGGTCGATGGCGTTCAGCTCGATATGCGCCAGCGCATGCAGCAAGGCGATGCGGCCCGCCACGCCGGGGCCGATCTTGCGCTTCTTCACCTGATTGGGCGGCAGCAGCGGCGGTCGTTCCGGCCGGCCGGGGCGGTCAGGCGGGGCGGCCGCGCCGATCTCCTGGATCGTGCCGGCGCGCCAGGCGGCGGCGGTTTCACGCGACAGGCGGGCCTTGGCGACGGGATCGGCGGTGACGAGAATTGCCACCGCCGCCTGCGCGAGCGTGGCCGTCAATGCGGCGACACCAGCTTCAGCCCGACAATGCCGGCGACGATCAGCGCGATGCAGGCCAGCCGCAACGCATCCGCCGGCTCCTGGAACAGCCAGATGCCGAGCAGGGCGGTGCCGACCGTGCCGATGCCGGTCCAGATCGCATAGGCAGTGCCCAGCGGCAGCGTCTTCAGGGCGAGGCTGAGCAGGACGAAGCTGACCGCCATCGCCGCCACGGTGCCGAGCGACGGCCAGAGACGGGTGAAGCCGTGGGTGTATTTCAGGCCAACGGCCCAGCCGACCTCGAACAGGCCGGCGAAGAACAGGGCGACCCAAGCCATGAGAACCTCCCGCGCGGGAATGCCGCGCAATCGGGTCTGGAAGGGGTCGTCCCCTTCGATCAGGATGAAGGCTGCCGGGTCGTCCCGGCACCCCCTCAGATAGGACAGGCGATGCGCGCCCGCAAGCGCCTCAGATCGCCTGCACCGCCTTCAGCACCTCGTCGGCATGGCCGTCGACCTTCACCTTGCGCCAGACATTGCGGATCACGCCCTGGCCGTCGATGAGGAAGGTGGTGCGTTCCATGCCCATATATTTCTTGCCGTACATGCTTTTTTCGACCCAGGTGCCGTAGGCGTCCGAGGCCTTGCCGTCCTCGTCGGAGGCGATGGGGAAGTTCAGCTCGTACTTCGCCTTGAACTTATCGTGCTTGGCGACCGGATCGCGCGACACGCCGATCACCGTGGCGTCGATTTTGGAGAAGTCCGGCAGATTGTCACGGAAGGCGCAGGCCTGCTTGGTGCAGCCGGGCGTATCGTCCTTCGGGTAGAAATACAGCACCACCTTCTTGCCCTTCAGGCCGGACAGCGAGACGCTGCCGCCGCCATCGGTCGGCATGGAGAAATCGGGGGCCTTGTCGCCAACATCGACGGTCATTTCGGGGTCTCCTGGGCTGCGGTTTGAGCCGGCCGGTCGATCAGCTCCTGGAACAGGAGATGCACGCCGGCGGCGGTGGCTTCGATATTCTGTTTCAGGCGCGCGAAGTCAATCGCCTCGCCGGCGCGCACCAGCGCCGCCTTCTGGTCCTCCGTCGCCGTCGCCTCGTCGAAGGCGGTCTCGCCGACGGCGATGCGCAGCAGGCCCTGCAAGCGTCGCCACAGCCGGGTGGCCCGATCCAGCGTTTCGGCATGGCCGGCGGCGAGATGGCCGGCCGCGGCCAGGCGGGCGAAGGCCTCGGTGGTGTTCTGGTGCAGAACCTCCGGCTCGTCGGCGGCGTGACGGAGCTGGAGGTACTGGGCGATGAATTCAGCGTCGACCAGCCCGCCGCGTCCCAGCTTCACGTCCCACAGGATTTTGCCGGGCTTCTCGCGGGCGATGCGGGCGCGCATGTCGGCCACGTCGACGACCAGCTTGGCGGGATCGTGCCGGCGGCACAGCGCCGCACAGATCGTCGCCTGCACCCGCGCCGCCATTGCGTCCGGCCCGGCGACCATGCGGGCACGGGTCAGCGCCATGAATTCCCAGGTCCAGGCGCTGTCGGCGTAATATTTGGCGAAGCTCTCCAGGCTGCTGGCGATAGGCCCTGTCTTGCCCGAGGGGCGCAGCCGCATATCGACCGGATAGACATCGCCCTCGCCGGTCTGCACCGTCAGCGCGGTGATCAGCCGCTGGCCGAGGCGGGCGTAATATTGCACGGCCGACAGCGGGCGCGGCCCGTCCGACATCGCATCCAGCGGCGCGTCGTATAGGAAGACCAGATCGAGGTCGGAGCCGATGGTCAGCTCCTGCCCGCCCAGCTTGCCCAGGGCGACGACGGCCATGCCGCCCGCCATGCCCTCATGGCCCGGTGCCGCGCCGTGCTGGCGCGCGAAATCCTCCAGCACCGGCGGCAGCAGGGCGCGGATGGTGGTTTCCGCCACCCGGCTGAGCAGCGGCCCGGCGGTGTCGGCATCCAGCCGTCCGGCCAGAATCTGCAGGCCGATCAGGAAGCGGCGGTCATTGTTCCAGCGCCGAACAATGTCCAGCACATCCTGGAAATCCGCGGCGTGATGCAGCGCCTGGGTCAAATCGCCCTCCAGCGCGGCGCCGGATTGCAGGGCGGCCACGTCCGGCTCGGTCAGCAGGCTTTCCAGCAGGCCGGGGCGGCGGCTGAGCTGCTCGGCCAGGAACGGCGCGCCGCCCATCACCTGGGCCACCGCCTCCAGCAATTTCGGGTTCAGGTGGAACAGCGAGAAAAGCTGCACCCCCGCCGGCAGCTTGGAGAGGAACTGGTCGAACCGCAGAAAGGCGGTATCCGGCGAGCCGGCGCGCGACAGCGCCAGCAGCAGCGAGGGCATCAGCTCGGTCAATATCTGTCGCGCCCGCTCGCTGCGCGTGGCGCGGTAGCGGCCATGGTGCCAGCCGCGCACCAGGCTGGCGACGCGGTCGGGGTCCTGGTAGCCCATCGCCGCCAACGTCTCCAGCGTGTCCGGGTCGTTCTCGCCGCCGGTGAAGACCAGATTGCCGCGCGTCTCCGCGCCGTCGACGGTCAGGCTGGGCGATTCCTCGAACAGCTCGCCGTAATGCGTCTCGACGGTGTGCAGATGGTGCAGCAGGTCGCGCTTGAAGCCATCGGCATTATCATAGCCCAGAAAGATCGCCAGCCGCTCGATGCCGGCCTCGTCCTTCGGCAGGGTCTGGGTCTGCGAATCGTCGATCATCTGCAACCGGTGCTCGACGTCGCGCAGGAAGCGATAGGCGCTCTTCATCGCCTCGGCGACGGCGGGAAGGATACGCTCGGCCCGCACCAGCGCATCCAGCGCGCCATTGGTGTCGGACAGGCGCAGGTCGGGAATCCGGCCGCCCCAGATGAGCTGTTGGGTCTGGGCGAAGAACTCGATCTCGCGGATGCCGCCGCGCCCCAGCTTCACATTATGGCCCAGCACGGCAACGGTCTTACCGCCCTTGTGCGCGGCGATCTGGCGCTTGATCGAATGGATGTCCTGGATCGCCGCGAAATCCAGATGCTTGCGCCAGATGTAGGGGGCTAGGTGCGACAGGAACCGGTCGCCCGCCGCGATATCGCCGGCGACCGGGCGCGCCTTGATCATCGCCGCGCGTTCCCAATTCTGCCCGACGCTGGTGTAATACGCTTCCGCCGCCGCGACCGATATGGCGACCGGGGTGGCGCCGGGATCGGGCCGCAGGCGCAGATCGGTGCGGAACACATAGCCGTCCGGCGTGCGCTCCTCGATGATCTTCACCAGATCCTGGGTCAGCTTCACCATCGGCTGGCGCAGCGCATCGCGCATATCGGCATAATGCGGGCACTCGTCGTCATACAGCACGATCAGGTCGATATCGCTGGAATAGTTCAATTCCCGCGCGCCCAGCTTGCCCATGCCCAGAATCACCAGCCCGCTGCCGCGCGTCGGGTTCTCCGGATCGACCAGCGGCAGCTTGCCGATGGCGGCCATGGCCCGCAGCAGATGGTTGCAGCCGGCTTCCAGGCTGCGTTCCGCCAGCTCGGTCAGGGCGGCGGTCACCTGCGCCAGGGTCCATTGCCCGGTTATGTCGGCCAGCGCGATGGAAAGCGCCGCCTGGCGCTTGGCGATGCGCAGGCCGCGCATCAGCCCTTTCATGTCGGGCGTGCCCTCGGCGGCGTCGGAGCCGGCCAGGGCGGTGGCGAAGCCTTGTTCCACGCCGTGCTGGAACAAAAGTCGCGCGAACCCGATATCTTTTATGATGCATTCCGTCAGGAAGGGTGAATTGCCGAACAGCGCGTCGAGCAATGCCCGAGCGGCGGGATCGGCCGATATGTCGCGCGCGAAGGCCAGCAGCGTTTGATCGCCGTTGCGCTCCGCCGCGCTTTCGGCTTGCTCCAGCCAGCGTTCGTGACCGATGGTCGCAGCCTGCCGATTGGCTGGCTTCGGCATTCGTTTTGATTGCTGAATAAGGGGCAGATTCGTCATAACGCTCGCACGCTTCGGGCTGAGCACCTTGCGGGAGGCTCCGCCGGGGGTCAAGCCGGGCGGGACGAGGCTCGAAACAAGGACGGCGCGCCGGCACGGGCGCATCCGCCTTCACCGAACGACCGTGCCGGGAGAGCCGCCGCCGTGATCCGTCGCCCCATCCTGCGACGCAGCGCCATCATCACGCTGGAAGTGATCGGCGGCGCCGTGGCGGCGCTGAGCGTGCTGTTGATCCTGAGTTTCTGGCGGCTGACCGCCGGGCCGGTGCAGATCGATTTTCTGCGGCCCTATACCGAAGCCGCGCTGGCGCAGGCGTTCGGCGGCATGAACATCGTGCTGGAACGCACAGAGATCGTCTGGGAGAAGGAGGAACGCACCCTCCAGCTTCGCGCCAGCGGCGTGAAGGTCTCCGATGCCGAGGGCGGACAGAATGTCGTCCAGGTGCCGGTCATGCTGGTGCGCTTCAGCGTCGAGGCCCTGACCCGGGGGTTGGTGGCCCCGGTCGAGATCGTCATCGTCGAGCCGGCCATCACCGTGGTGCGCCTGCCGGATGGCGATATCCGCCTCGGCGGCAATGCCGACGCGGACGACCGCGACGACGCGCTGCAAGCGGTGCTGGACGAGCTGAGCAGCCCGCCCGACCGTAGCCGCATCACCGGGTATCTGGAGCGCGTGCGGGTGCGGCGCGCCAGCCTGGTGTTCGACGACCAGGCCATCGGCACGACCTGGCACATACCGCGCGCGGATATCTCCTTGCGGCGCGGCGATCAGGGCGTGCGCAGCCGGGGCAGCCTGGAACTCGACCTGGATGGCGAGCCGCTGCTGCTGTCGGTCGAGGGCACCCATAACATCGCCGAGGGGCGTACCGAGGCGACGGCGCGTTTCAGCGGCGTCGATCCCGCCGCCATCGCCGCGCGCCTTCCCGCCCTCGACTTGCTGAGCGCGCTGAAGCTGCCGCTGTCGGGCGAGATCACCATCGAAGCCGAGGAAGGGCTGCATATCCGCACCGCCGACCTGCGGTTGATGGGCGGGGCGGGCGCCATCGATATTCCCGGCTTCTACGACAAGCCGCTGCCGGTGCGCGGCGCCTCGGCAACCGCCTATTACCGGGCCGACAACAAGCATGTGCTGCTGCCGGATCTGACAATCAATTTCGCGGACGGCCCCAATGCCGGCCCCAGCCTGTCGCTGTCGGGCAGCATTGCCGATCTGGGCGACCCGCGAACCTACGCCATCGTCGGCGAGGCGGCGGTGAAGAACCTGCCGACCGCGGCGCTGCCGGCCTATTGGCCGAAGAATGTCGGCGACAATCCGCGGGGCTGGGTGCTGGCCAATCTGGAAGGCGGCACCGTCCCGAAGGCGCGCATCGAGCTGCAGGGCCGGGTGTCGCGCCGTATGCCGGTGGAAGCCAAGCTGGACAGTTTCAGCGGCAGCATCGATTTCCAGGGTGTGCGTGCGCATTATCTGCGTCCGTTGCCGCCGGTCGAGAACACCACCGGCACCGCGCGCTTCGGCCCCGGCCAATTCACCGTGGAGGCGGGCGGCAAGCTTCTGTCGATGGATGTCGGCCCTGCCACCGTCGCGCTGAGCGAGCTGGATTCCGACAAGGAGCAGGCGGCCATCGAGGTGGTGGCGCGCGGGCCGCTGCGCGATGTCGTCGCCATTCTGGACAAGAAGCCGCTGGACTATGCCTCCGCCCTCGGGCTGGCGCCGTCCAAGGTGGAGGGGCTGGCGGCGACCAGGCTGGCCTTCGACTTCCCGCTGCTGAACGATCTGAGCCTGGAGCAGGTGAAGATCGCGGCGGCCGCGAATATGAGCCGGGTGAAGCTGCCCGGCATTCTGCTGGACAAGGATTTCAGCGAGGGCGAGCTGGCGCTGAGCCTGGATGGGCGCGGCATGACCATCGAAGGCAAGGGCCGGTTCGACGTTATCCCCATCACCCTGGCCTGGGAGGAATCCTTCCAGCGCGGCAAGCCCTATCGCCGCCGCATCCAGGCCAAGGGCGTGGCGGACGATGCGGCGCGTCGGCGCTTCGATCTGGAGTTCGCCCCCTATCTGAGCGGACCGGTCCCGGCGGAAGTCGATTACCGGCAGAATGACGCCGAGGTGGACAGTATCTCGGTGCTGCTCGATCTGCGGCCGGCGGTTCTGGCCCTGGAGGCGCTGAAATGGCGTAAGCCGGCGCAGGCCGCCGGCACGGCCCGGATCGACATCACCATTCCCCCGGCCGGCGACCCCACCATCGATCGTTTCACCCTCGCGGCATCAGATCTGGCGGCCAGCGGTTCGATGCGCTTCACGCGCGATTTCGAGCGGCTGGCGAGCGCACGCTTCGCCAGTTTCAAGCTGGGCCGCACGGACCTGTCCGGCACGGTGGAGCAGCGGCCGGACCAAACGCTGGTACTCGATTTGCGCGGCTCGCTGCTCGATCTGCAACCGGTTCTGGCGGATGAGGATGCGGCGGGGCAAACGCAATCGGGTGGCGGCAGCACCGATCCCGGCCGTCCCGTCATCTTCACCGGCCATTTCGACCGGGTGTTGCTGGAGGAAGGCCGGCTGATCGACGGCGTCGACGCGCGGCTGCAGAATAACGGCGTCACCTGGTCCGACATCAAGATCGCCGGCCGCCTGGCGGAGGCCGGGCGCTTCGACTTAGTCGCCTCGCCCCGGCCGGCCGTCGGCGGGCACGATTTCATCCTGGTGTCCGACGATGCGGGGGCGGCGCTGCGCAGCTTCGGCCTGTTCGATACGCTGGTCGGCGGACGGCTCAGGGTCGACGGCACCGGCGATTTCGACAATCTCGACAAGCCGATAGATGCCGCCGTCGATATCTCCGACTTCCGCGTGGTGCGCGCCTCGGCCCTGGCCGAGGTGCTACGCGCCTCCTCCTCGCGCGATATCCAGTCGGCGTTGGCAGGGGAGGGCATCCAGTTCGCCAAGCTGACGGCGGATATCCAGCGCACGCCCGATCTGATCCGCATCCGCAATGCGCGCGCGGTCGGTGCATCCCTGGCCCTGTCGGCTGACGGCACGGTGCGGCCGAAGCAGGATACCATCGACGTGGCCGGGCTGGTGGTGCCGGCCTATCAGCTCAGCCAGGTGATCGGCTCGATCCCGATCCTGGGGCCGCTGATCACCGGCGGGCGCGACGAGGGGCTGCTGGCGACCGAATTCCGCCTGCAAGGCCATACCGACAGCCCCAGCGTGACGATCAACCCGCTGACCACGCTGGCGCCGGGGTTCCTGCGCGACCTGTTCCGCATCTTCACCAATTCCAGCGGCGCGAACACCGCGACCACGCCGCCCGCGCGTTAGCCATGCGCCGCCGGCATTGTGCTGTCGCAGTCGCTTATGCCTAAACTGCCAGATAAGTCAGTAGCCACTCGGGAGGAAAATCGATGAGCAGCAATGTCGTGCCGATCAAGGAGAAGGAAGTCCTTGCGCCCGGCAAGCCCGGCAAGGATTTCGTGCGCATTCCCCTGCCGATGGACGCCGCGCCGGAACTGGTGATCGATACCGCCAACGACGATGAGCGCATGTGGATGCCGCTATCGGAGAATGTGGCGATCCGCCCGCTGATGCTGAATGTCGTGCAGGGCAGCTGGGTTAATTTGATCCGCGCCAAGGCCGGCGGCATCGTCAGCCGCCATCGCCACCCCGCCCCGGTGATCGGCCATACGCTGGAAGGTGCCTGGGGCTATCTGGAGCATGACTGGGTCGCCACCAAGGGCACCTTCATCTTCGAGCCGGCGGGCGAGACCCACACGCTGGTCGTCGACCCCACGGTCGGCCATATGACCACGCTGTTCCACAATATGGGCCCGCTGCTCTATGTCGACGAGAACGGCAAGCAGATCGGCTATGAGGACGTCTTCACCCGCATCGAGAAGTTCCGCGCCTACTACGGCTCGAATGGCCTCGGCGAAGGCTTCGTGGAATCGCTGATCCGGTAGAGCCGTGCCATCTCTGGACCCTCGGGTCGAGCCCGAGGGTGACGATAGGGGGGAGGGCGATGTGGTGCGTACGCTCTGCCGAGGGAGCGGCAATAAAGGAATCGTCATGGTCGGGCTTGATCCGACCATCCATTGACCGAGC
>NZ_LPXN01000154.1 GCF_001618175.1 Oceanibaculum pacificum
GGCGTCTCGAAGGACAAGGCGGCGGTCAGTACGCGTATTCCTTGAACACCGGATCGACGGAGCCGTTCCAGCGGCCGTGATACGCTTCCAGCAGCTCCTCGGCCGGGGTGCGGTCGGCCTGGGCGATGGCGACCAGCGTGTCGAGGAAATGCGTCTCGTCGTCGCCCATCGAATCGCGCTGGGCGCGGTTGCGCAGGCCGACGCGGGCGATCTTCAGGCATTCCAGGGCGATGTCGCGCACCGTGCCGTGCTGGAAGGGGGTTTTCAGCCCCAGGCGCGGCACCGAATCGCGCAGGGTCTGGTGATCCTCCAGCGACCAGCTCTTGCACAGATCCCAGGCGGCGTTCAGCGCCGTGTCGTCATACAGCAGCCCGACCCAGAAGGCCGGTAGAGCGCAGATGCGCCGCCATGGCCCGCCATCGGCGCCGCGCATCTCCAGGAAGCGCTTCAACCGCACTTCCGGGAACACGGTGGTCATATGGTCGGTCCAGTCGCCAAGGCCGGGAATCTCGCCGGGGCGGCCCGGCAGGCGGCCATCGATAAAGTCACGGAACGATTGGCCAGCGACATCGACATAGTCGCCGTCGCGGTAGATGAAGTACATCGGCACGTCGAGCATGTAGTCGACATAGCGCTCGAACCCCATGCCGTCCTCGAACACGAAGGGCAGGATGCCGCAGCGATCCGGGTCGGTGTCGGTCCAGATATGGCTGCGGAAGCTTTGAAAGCCGTTCGGCTTGCCCTCGGTGAAGGGGGAGTTGGCGAACAGTGCGGTGGCGATGGGCTGCAAGGCCAGGCTGACGCGGAATTTCTTCACCATGTCCGCCTCGTCCTGGAAATCCAGGTTGGTCTGGATGGTGCAGGTGCGCAGCATCATGTCGAGGCCCAGGCTGCCCTTCTTCGGCATATAGTCGCGCATGATCTTGTAGCGCCCCTTGGGCATCCACGGGATATCCGCGCGCGGCCATTTCGGGTTGAAGCCCAGGCCCATCATGCCGGCGCCGATCTCGCCGCAGATTTCCTTCACCTGGGCCAGGTGCTGATGCACCTCGGAGCAGGTCTGGTGCAGCGTCTCCAGCGGCGCGCCCGACAGCTCGAACTGGCCGCCCGGCTCCAGCGTGATGGCGCATTTATCGGCGTTGGAGAGCGCGATGATCTTGCCGTTCTCGCGGATCGGCTCCCAACCGAAGCGCAGCATGCCTTCCAGAATGGCGCCGATGCCGTTCGGCCCGTCATAGGGCAACGGCCGCAGGCTCTTCAGGTCATAGGCGAATTTTTCGTGCTCTGTGCCGATGCGCCAGTCGGATTTCGGCTTCGAGCCGCCTTCCAGATATTCCACCAATTGCCGCTTGTCGGTGATCGGTTCACCGCGACTCTCGGGCGGACGGGACATGGGATGGTTCCTTGGCTGGAGAGATGGCTTCTTATGGCCGCACGGCCCGGCGATAGGCTCGTTGTTACCCTTTAAATGCAGGCCGTTCTTGTCGCCAATCGCCGGCGACGGCCTGGAAGCAGGCCAACGCCGCCAGGGCGGCCGTATCGGCGCGCAACACCCGGGGGCCCAGGCTGACGGCGGTAACAAAAGGGAGTTTCCGCAACCCGTCAAGTTCAGTTTCCGTGAACCCGCCCTCCGGACCGATCAATACAGCATTTCCCGAAACGACATTGTCTGACAGCGCCTGCGCCACGGGTATGCCGCCGCCGGTCTCGTCGCAGACGATCAGCCGCCGCCCCGCCGGCCAGGAGGCCAGCGCCGCCTCCAGCTTCGTCGCGGCCATAACCATCGGCACGGTCAGGCGTTCCGACTGCTCGGCCGCCTCGATGGCGTTGGCGCGCAGCCTGTCTTCGTTTACCCGCGAGACGTTGGTGCGCTGGGTGAAGACCGGCCACAGGGCGGACACGCCCAGCTCCGTCGCCTTTTCCGCCAGGAAGTCGATGCGGGCATGCTTCACCGGGGCGAAGACGAGCCACAAATCGGGCTCATCCGCCTGCGGGCGCAATTGGCGCGCGAGGGTCAGAAGGGCGGCGGATTTGCCCAGCTCGACAATCTCCGCCAGCCATTCGCCGTCGCGGCCGTTGAACAGGGCCACCTTGTCTCCCGGCGTCAGCCGCAGCACGCTGCGCAGGTAGTGCGCCTGCTCCTTCGGCAGGGCCACGGGCTGGCCCGGCTGGAGGCTCTCGCCAGTATGGAGGCGGGTCTGATACAAACTGGCCATGATCGCCACGCGCAATGAGGGGTCGGTCGGTTCGGCCGAACAGTAACCCATGCAGGATAAGGCCGGAAGTTTCCCGGAGGACGCCTCGGAAGGCCGCATCGACATCCCGGCGGATGGCTGGGTCGAGCGCTGGGCGCCCGCCTGGTCGCGCGCCTATCTGCGGCTGGGCCGCTTCGACCGGCCGATCGGCACCTGGCTGCTGCTGATCCCCTGCTGGTGGGGCCAGGCGCTGGCGACGGCTGAAACGCAGGGGGGCTGGCCCGATCCGCTGCTGATGGCGCTGTTCGTCGTCGGCTCGCTGGCGATGCGGGCGGCGGGCTGCACGGTGAACGACCTGGCCGACCGCGACATCGACCGGAAGGTGGCGCGCACCCGCACACGGCCGCTGGCCAGCGGTGCGCTGTCGGTGCGGCAAGGCTTGGCCTTCATGGCGGCGATGTGCGCCATCGGCCTGGCCGTGCTGCTGAGCCTGAATCCCTATTGCTGGGCGCTGGGGGCCGGCGTGGTCGGGCTGATCGTGCTGTACCCCTTCATGAAGCGCATCACCTACTGGCCGCAATTCGTGCTGGGCGTCACCTTCAACTGGGGCGTGCTGGTTGGCTATGCGGCCGTCGCCGGCGAGTTGCAGGCCAGCGCGCTGATCCTGTATGCCGCCGGCATCGCCTGGACGCTGGGCTATGACACGATCTACGCGCACCAGGACAAGGAGGATGATCTGAAGGTCGGGGTCAAATCCTCCGCCCTGGCGCTGGGCGGGAACACCCGGCCGGCGCTCTACGCCTTCTATGCGCTGACGCTGGCCGGCATCGGGCTGGCGGGGTGGCAGGCCGGCCTGTCCTGGGTGTTCTGGGCCGGGCTGGGGCTGGCGGCGGCGCAGCTTGCGTGGCAGGCCGCACGGGTCGATATCGACGATCCGGCCGATTGCCTGGCTAAATTCAAGTCGAACCGCGATTTCGGCCTCATTGTCCTGGCGGCCCTGGCGGCCGGTCAGGTCATGGCGTGATCGACGATCCGGCGCGCTTCATCCTCGACAACACCAAGCTCGGCGCCACCGCCCTGGTGCCGGAAATCCGCCTTTACCTCGCCGCCGCCGCCCTGCCGCTCTGGGAGATGACCGAGGCGGCCCTGGAGCGGACCGGCCTGCCGCCGCCCTACTGGGCCTTCGCCTGGCCGGGCGGGCAGGCGATCGCCCGGCTGTTGCTCGACCGGCCGGAACTGGTGCGCGGCAAGATCGTGCTGGATCTCGGAGCCGGCGGTGGCATCGGCGGCATCGCGGCGATGCAAAGCGGCGCCGTTCGCGTGCAGGGCAACGATATCGACGCGTTCGCCCTGGCCGCGCTGGCCTTGAACGCCGCCGCCAATGGCGTGTCCGTAGAGACCATCGGCGCGGATTTGCTGGACCGGCCAGCCCCGCGCTGCGACCTGATCCTGGCCGGCGATCTATGCTACGAGAAGCCGATGGCCGGCCGGGTGCTGGCCTGGCTGCGCGCCGCCTCGGCCGCCGGGACGCTGGTGCTGCTGGGCGATCCCGGCCGCGCCTACGCCCCGTCCGACGGGCTGGAGAAGCTGGTGGAGTACGACGTGCCGGTCAGCCTGGACCTGGAGGACCGGGAGATTCGCCAGACGGCGGTATGGCGGGTTTTGGCTCGCTAGACCGCCGCCTTATGCTTCGAGACAAGGGGGCGACGCCGCCGTGCGGCGCTGGCCTTGTTTCATGTCCGGGACCATTTACAGACACGTTCCGTTATGCTTCTAAAGCGCCGCGTTTCCGTTTCCGCTCAACCTCCAGGGATTTCCGTCATGGCCGCCTTCAAGACCCTCGACGATCTCTCCGTCGCCGGCAAGCGCGTGCTGGTGCGCGCCGATCTGAACGTGCCGATGCAGGACGGCAAGGTGACCGACGCGACCCGCATCGCCCGCGTCGCCCCGACCATTGAGGAGCTGGCGAAGAAGGGCGCCAAGGTGATCGTGCTGTCGCATTTCGGTCGCCCCAAGGGCAAGCCGGCCCCGGAATTCTCGCTGAAGCCGCTGGTGCCGGCGCTGTCCGCCGCGCTGGGCGGCCGCAAGGTCGAATTCGGCGCGGAATGCCTGGGCCCGGCGGCGCAGGCCGTGGTTTCCCGCATGCAGAATGGCGATGTCGTACTGCTGGAAAACACCCGTTTCTACGCCGGCGAGGAAAAGAACTCCCCGGAAATGGCGGCCGAACTGGCCGGCCTGGGCGATATTTACGTGAATGACGCCTTTTCCGCCGCGCACCGCGCCCATGCCTCCACCGAAGGCGTGGCCCGGCTGCTGCCGTCCGCCGCCGGCCGCATGATGCAGCAGGAGCTGGAGGCGCTGGAAAAGGCGCTGACCAAACCGGCGCGCCCGGTCATGGCGGTGATCGGCGGGGCCAAGGTTTCGACCAAGCTTGAGTTGCTGGGCAATCTGGTCGCCAAGGTCGACAAGCTGGCGATCGGCGGCGGCATGGCCAACACCTTCCTCTATGCCCAGGGCGTGGAGGTCGGCAAGTCGCTGTGCGAGCGCGATCTCGCCAATACAGCCCGCGCTATTCTGAAGAAAGCCAAGGCCGGCAATTGCACCATCCTGTTGCAGAGCGACGCGGTGATCGCCGACACGCTGGCCGCCGGAATCGAGACGGCGGTTGTCGGGGTCGACGCGGTGCCGGCGGACAAGATGATCCTGGATATCGGCCCGGCCACCCAGCTGGTCTGGGAGCGCGAGATGGCGGAATGCCAGACGCTGGTCTGGAACGGCCCGGTCGGCGCGTTCGAGACCGCGCCCTTCGACCAGGGCACCACGGCGCTGGCGCAAGCCGCCGCGCGCCTCACCCAAAGCGGCAATTTGCTGTCGGTCGCCGGCGGCGGCGACACGGTGGCGGCGCTGGCCCATGCCGGGGTGGAGGAGAAATTCACCTATGTCTCCAGCGCCGGCGGCGCGTTCCTGGAATGGCTGGAAGGCAAGACCCTGCCGGGCGTGGCGGCGCTGTCGGCATGAGGCGGCGCATGGTGGTTTGCGCGGCAACCTTGTAACAAGCATCGATCAGGACTATCTTATAAGACATGTTGCAACCGTTAGCGGCCCCGCCGCCCCCCGTGAATGCCTCCCCGACCGTCGTGCCTCCGCGCCCAGCGGAGCTTCGCGGCGAGCAGGTGCAGGTGATTCGCGATGCGGTGCCCAACACCAAGCAGACTGCGGAAAAGCCGCGCCAGGACGAGCGGGCGCGGGAGAATGAGCAGCAGAATGGCGGTCGTCTGTTCGATGCCAGCGGCTCCTATGTCGCGCGCAGCAATCGCGGTTCGCAGCTCGACGTCACCGTTTAGGTTTTCCGCGTTTCGGTTTTTCGACGCCCCCATCGGGCAGGCCGGCTCCCGCGCAGGCGGACGCCGGCTTTTTAATGCTTGCCGCCGCCGCGAAACGCCGCCAAATCTAGCCGCATGAGCCGCCAGCCGTCCGATATGCTGCCCGCGGAGTCCCCACGCGGGCCGATCAACAGCCGTATCCCCGATGGCGATAATCGGCCGCGCCTGGTCTGCGACGAGTGCGGCTTCATCCATTACGAGAATCCGAAGATCGTCGTCGGCGCGGTGTGTCTGCACGAGGATAAGCTGTTGCTGTGCCGCCGGGCGATCCATCCGCGCCGGGGCTATTGGACCCTGCCGGCCGGCTATCTGGAGCTGAACGAGAGCACGGAGGCCGGGGCCGCCCGCGAGGCGCGGGAGGAGGCGCTGGCCGAAATCGCCATCGACCGGCTGCTCGCCGTCTATTCCATCCCGCGCATCAGCCAGGTGCAGCTGATCTACCGCGCCCGTCTGGCCCGCCCGGATTTCGGCGTCGGCGAGGAATCGCTGGAGGTGGCGCTGTTCGGCTGGGATGACATTCCCTGGGATGACATCGCCTTTCCCAGCGTCCATTGGGCATTGGCCCATTATCGTGAAACCGCCCATTTGGCCGATTTTCCGCCTTTCGGCAATCCTCCCGGCGCTACCGGAAATTACTGAACGCATGAGCCGTAAATACGCAGATCGCGCCGTTGCCCTGGCTGCGCTGGACGCCGTTATCGAGCGCCGCCAGCCGCTGGAGGAGGCGTTCGACGCCGCCGCCGAGGCGTCGCCGGCGCTGTCCTCGCGCGACCGCGCCTTCGCCCGCATCATGGCGGCGACCACGCTGAAGCGGCTGGGTCAGATCGACGCGCTGCTGGAGCAATGCCTGGAACGCAAGCTGCCCTCGTCCGCGGCGCCGGCGCGCAACGCGCTGCGGCTGGGCGCGGCGCAGCTGCTGTTCCTGGAGGTTTCGCCGCACGCCGCCATCGATTCGATGGTCAGTCTGCTGGACCATTCCCGCTATGCCGGCTTCAAGGGGCTGGTGAACGCGATTCTGCGCCGGCTGACGCGCGATGGCGTTGCCCTGCTGGCCGTGCAGGACGCGGCGGCGCTGAACCTGCCGGACTGGCTGTGGCATAGCTGGGTGAAGACCTATGGCGAGGAAACCGCGCGCGCCGTCGCGGCGGCCAACCTGACCGACCCGCCCCTCGACATTCAGCCCAGGACGAACGGGGCGCTCTGGGCCGAGCGGCTGGAGGGGCGGCTGCTGCCGACCGGCACCATCCGGCGCGGCTTCGGCGGCAGCATCGTCGAGCTGCCGGGATATGAGGAGGGGGCCTGGTGGATCCAGGACGCCGCCGCCTCGCTGCCGGCGCGCCTGCTGGGCGAGGTGGCGGGCAAGAGCGTGATCGACCTGTGCGCCGCGCCGGGCGGCAAGACTGCGCAACTGGCGGCGGCCGGGGCGGCGGTTACCGCCGTCGACCGCTCCGCCAAACGGATGGAGCGGCTGGACCGCAATATGCGCCGCCTGGGTTTCGCCGTCACCGCCATCGCCGCCGACGCCACAAGCTGGCGGCCGGGCGCGCCGGTCGATGCGGTGCTGCTGGATGCGCCCTGCAGCGCCACTGGCACGATCCGCCGCCATCCCGACGTGGCGCTGGGCAAGACCCCGGCCGACATCGCCAAGCTGGCCGCCCTGCAGGACCGCCTGCTGGTCAACGCGCTCGCCATGCTGAAGCCGGGCGGGGTGCTGGTCTACGCCACCTGCTCCCTGCAACCGGAGGAGGGCGAGCAGCGCATCGAGGCGCTGCTGGCCGCCGGGCCGGATGCGGCGCGCCTGCCCGTCGAGGCGGCGGAGATCGGCGGCTGGGCGGAATGCATTACCGCTGCTGGCGACCTGCGCACGCTGCCCTGCCATCTGGCCGCCGAGGGCGGGCTGGACGGATTCTTCGCCGCGCGCTTGCAGCGACATGGTTAAAGGATTAAGGAACCCTGCATGTCCCGACCCGTAAAGATCGCCCCATCCATCCTCTCCGCCGATTTCGCCCGGCTGGGCGACGAAGTGCGCGCCATCACCGAGGCGGGGGCGGATTATGTGCATGTCGATGTGATGGACGGCCATTTCGTGCCCAACCTGACCATCGGACCGCTGGTGGTGAAGGCGCTGCGCGCCTATAGCGACCTGCCGTTCGACGTGCATCTGATGATCCAGCCGGTCGACCCTTTCGTGGAGGCGTTCGCCGAGGCCGGGGCCGACATCATCAGCTTCCATCCGGAGGCCGGGCCGCACCCGCACCGCACCGTCCAGCTCATCAAGTCGCTGGGCAAGAAGGCCGGTCTCGTGCTGAACCCGGCCACGCCCGTCGAAGCCGTGGAATATCTGCTGGGCGATATCGATTTGATCCTGGTGATGAGCGTCAATCCGGGTTTCGGCGGGCAGGGCTTCATATCCAGCCAGCTCGACAAGATTGCGCGGCTGCGCCGGATGATCGACGATAGCGGCCGGGAGATCGAGCTGGAGGTGGATGGCGGCATCAACACCCGCACGGCCCCCCAGGCGATCGCCGCCGGCGCCGATGTGCTGGTGGCGGGCACGGCGACCTTCGCCGGTGGGCCCACGGCCTACGGAGCCAATATCCGGACCTTGAGGGGCGATTGAGCCTTGAGCGCGGAACGCGACGGTGCTGGCAGGAATGGCGGTCTCTGGCGGACCGTGCAGTCCTTTACCTTCGGCACGCCGCTCTACCGCTACATGCTGTCGGGCAAGGTGCCGGAAAGCCTGCGCCCGGTGCCGACCGACACCTGGCCCGGCGATTCCGATCATGGCCGGCTGATCATCGAGGGCCGCTTCTCGCTGCTGGGCCATGTGGTGATGATGTCGGTCGACCCGATGGCCGAGGATGTCTGGGTGCCGGCCGGCACCACGGGCGACTGGCAGGCGACGCTGAACGGCTTTTCCTGGCTGCGCGACCTGCGCCAGGTCGGCGGCGACACGGCTCGGCGACGCGCGCGGGAACTGGTCGCCGACTGGATCGACCGCTATGGCGAATGGGACGGCTTCGTGTGGGAGCCGGATATTCTGGGCGAGCGCATCGCCAACTGGATCGGCCATTACGATTTCTTCTGCGCCAGCGCCGACGATGAATTCCGCCACCGTTTTCTCGACAGCCTGGCCCGCCAGGCCCGGCATCTGGCCCGCATCTGCGGCGGCGAGCCGGGCAGCGGGGCGATCAAGTCGGCCAAGGGGCTGATTTATGCCGGCAGCGCGCTGGGCGAGTGCGACAAGCTGATCGGCCAGGGCATCAAGCAATTGCAGAATGCGCTGCCGCGCCAGGTTCTGGGCGATGGCTGCCATGTCTCGCGCAGCCCGTCGCGGCATCTCTATGTCCTGCGCGACCTGATCGATATCCGTGCCTGCCTGCGCGCCGCCAGCGTTGAGATTCCCCCGGTGCTGGACAGCGCCATCGAGCGGATGGCGGCGATGCTGCGCTTCTTCCGGCACGGCGATGGCGGCCTCGTGCTGTTCAACGACAGCAACGAGGAGGATTTCCTGCTGATCGACGCGGTGCTGGCGCAGTCGGAAGCGAAGATCAAGCCGCTGACCGATCCCGGCGCCTCCGGTTTCCACCGGCTCGCCGCCAGCCGCACGCTGGTGGTGATGGATGCCGGCATGCCCAGCGACATCGATGGCTGCGCCCATGCCGGGCTGCTCTCCTTCGAGATGAGCGTCGGCAAGGAAAGGCTGATCGTGAATTGCGGCGCGGCGGCCGGCCGGCCCGACTGGAATCTGGCGCAGCGCGCCACGGCCGCTCATTCCACCCTGGTGGTCGACGATGTGAACGCCGTCGAGATCCTGGCCGATGGCAGCCTGGGCCACGGTCCGACCGAGGTGCATGGCGACCGGCAGGAACAGGACGGCAATATGTGGGTCGAGGCCAGCCATGACGGCTATGCCGACCGGCTGATGCTGACCCATCGCCGCCGGCTCTATCTTTCCGCCGACGGCGACGATCTGCGCGGCGAGGATATCGTCACCGGGTCGGGCGGCACCGTCTTCACCATCCGCTTTCATCTGCATCCCAAGGTGAAGGCCTCGGTCAGCCAGAATGGGGCGATGGCGCTGCTGCGCCTGTCCAGCGGGCTGGGTTGGAAGCTGCGCGCCATGGGCGGTGCGCTGGATGTGGCCGACAGCGTCTATCTCGGCCGGCGCGGCGAGATGAAGCGCTGCCAGCAGATCACCATCACCGGCGATCTTGGAGCCGGCGGCGCGCAGGTAAAATGGGCGCTGCGGCGCGAGGACAAGAAGGCATGAGCTGGTTGTGGGGCCTGGCCGCCCCGGCGGCGGTGCTGGCGCTGGCCGCGCTGGCGACGCGCGGGGTGCTGGCGGTGCTGCTGCGTCATGCGGTGCTGGATCATCCAAATCATCGCTCCAGCCACGCCGTGCCGGTGCCGCGCGGCGGCGGCATCGGCGTGATCGGCGCGGTGCTGGCCGGCTGGCTGGCCTATGGGCTGACCCAGCCGGCGCTGTTGCTGCCGCTGAGCCTGGTTCTGGCGGCGGCGGTCATGCTGGCCATCGTCTCCTTCATCGACGATCTGCGTGATCTGAAGGCGTTGACCCGCATTCTGTTTCAGCTGTTCGCCGTGCTGATCGGCATGCTGGTGATCGCCGAGCGCGGACTGGTATTCCAGGGGCTGTTGCCGCCGATACTGGATATCTTTGCGGCCGCGCTGCTGTGGCTGTGGTTCGTCAATCTGTTCAATTTCATGGATGGCATCGACGGGCTGGCCGGGCTGGAGGCGATCTGCTTGTCGGTCGGGCTGGTGCTGGCCGGCGCGCTTGTCGATCTGGAGGCCCCGGCGCTGATGCTGGCCGCCGCCGCCGCCGGGTTCCTGCTGTTCAACTGGCATCCGGCGCGGGTCTTCCTGGGCGATGTCGGCAGCGTGCCGCTGGGCTATCTGCTGGGCTTTCTGCTGCTCGCCGCGGCCGCCGGCGGCGCTTGGGCGGCGGCGCTGATCCTGCCGCTCTATTATCTGGCCGATGCCAGCATCACGCTGCTCCGCCGGGTGCTGCGCGGGGAGAAGTTCTGGCACGGCCATCGCGAGCATTTCTATCAGCAGGCGGTGCGGCGCGGCTTCAGCCATGCCGTCGTGGGGCAGGCGGTGCTGGCTGGCAATATGGCGCTGATCGGCCTCGCGCTGCTGGCTGGACAGGGCTATGCGCTCCCCGCGCTGGCGGGCGCGGCGGTGGCGGTCGGCGTATTGCTGGCCTGGATGGCCCGCGCCCAGCCGAAGCCGTGAAGGCAATGCCGCCGCCGGCGAGCAGCCCGTCATGACTGTGCTCCTCACCGGGGCGAACGGCTTCATTGGGCGCGCGATGGCCCGGCACTTTCAGGCGCTGGGCCGGCCGGTGCGCGGCGCGCTGCGCCGGCCGGTGGCGCTGCCCGAGGGGGTGGAGCCGGTCATCGTCGGCGAGATCGGGCCGGAGACGGATTGGACGGCGGCGCTGCGCGGCATCGACAGCGTAATCCATCTGGCGGCGCCGGCCGACCAGGGCGCGCTGGACGAGGCGACGCTCCGTCGCGTCACCGTGGCGGGTGGCGAAGCGCTGGCCGCCGCAGCGCGGGCGGCCGGTGTCCAGCGCTTCCTTCTGCTGAGCAGCGCCAAGGTCATGGGCGAGGAAACCCTGAGCGGGCAGCGGTTCCGCGACAGCGATACGCCCCGCCCGGTGACCGCCTATGCCCGCGCCAAGCTGGCGGCCGAGGAGGCGGTGCTGGCTGCCTTTCCCGGCGCATTGGTGCTGCGTCCGCCCCTGGTCTATGGCCCCGGAGTCGGGGGTAATTTCGCCAAGCTGCTCCGGTTGGCCGATATAGCGCCGCCGCCACCCTTCGGTGGTATCGACAATAGCCGGGCCATGCTGTATCTCGGTAATCTAGTAAGTGCTGTTGAACGGAGCCTCGATTCGGCGGAGGGCAGAGGGCAGCGGTTTCTGCTCCATGATGGCGCGGAAATTTCGGTCTCAACGCTGATTCGGCAATTGCGGCTTGCTCATGGGCGGTCGCCTCGATTGTTGCCCGGCGGCCGGACGCTTGTTCGCCTGCTGGCGGGGCGGGAGACCGCCCGGCGCTTGTGCGGCGGGTTTTCGTTGGACAGCGACAGATTTTTTGCAACTTTCGGCTGGCAACCGCCGTTTGATGTTCAGCACGCCCTCTACCTGACCGTATCAGGCCAGCAATTGTAATGGTTTATAGCCGGTCGTCGAAAGAGCGTGCTATTGTCCGCCACAAAGATCGAGAGCGAGGGTAACCTCCGCATGGCAAACGGAATACGGCAGTGACAGGCCGCCAAGTACAGCGGATTATTGTCACCTACCTACACGACATCGTCATGGCGGCGGCGTCGTTCCTGCTGGCGCTCTATCTGCGGCTCGGCGCGGATATGTTCAGCTACAGCCCGGCTGTGCTGTATCTCGGCCTTGCCCTGTTCACCGGGGTATCGGCGGCGGTCTTCGTGGCGCTGCGGCTGGACCGCGCGATCTGGCGCTACGCCTCGGTGTGCGATGTGGTGCAGATCATCCGCGCCGTCATTCTCAGCAACCTTATCTTCCTCGCCGCGCTGTTTCTGATCACCCGGCTGGAGGATGTGCCGCGCTCGCTGGTGGTCATCAATTTGTTCGTCATGACGGCGATGCTGGCCGGCCCCCGCCTGCTGTACCGCGTCATGAAGGATCGCGGCGTGCTGGGCGTGCTGGAGCGCGACGGCCAGCGCCGGGTGCCGGTTCTGCTGGTCGGCGCCGGCGACGAGGCCGATCTTTTCATTCGCGAAATGAGCCGCCTGCGCTTTGCCCCCTACCGGGTCGTCGGCGTGGTGGACCGCAAGGCCGGCCGGGTCGGGCGCAAGATTCGCGGCGTCGATGTGCTGGGCACCTTCGAGGATATGCCGGCCATTGTCGAAGCGTTGGATGCGCGCGGCGCCAAGCCGGAGCGCATGATCATCACGCCGCGCCGGGTCGATGGCGGGGATGTGCGCGAGTTGCTGGATATCGCCGACAAGCTGAGCATCAAGCTGTCTCGCCTGCCGCGCCTGACCAATCTGGAGGGCCGTTTCGATACCGAAATAGAAATCAAGCCGATCGATGTCGAGGATCTGCTGGGACGCCCGCAGACCGTGCTGAACCGCGACGCGGTTTCCGCGCTGATTTCCGGCCGACGGGTGCTGGTGACCGGTGCCGGCGGCACCATCGGCGGCGAACTGGTGCGCCAGATCAGCGATCTCGGCCCGTCGCGGCTGATCCTGCTCGATAATTCGGAATATCAGCTCTACGAGATCGATCTGGAGATGTCGGAGCGGCATCCGGAATTGTCGCGCGTCGCCATCCTGGGCGATGTGCGCGACCGCGTGCGCATGTCTGACGTATTCCGCCGGGAACGGCCGGAAGTGGTGTTCCACGCTGCCGCGCTGAAGCATGTGCCGATGGTCGAATCGAACCCGAACGAGGGCGTGCTGACCAATGTGATCGGCACCCGCAACGTCGCCGACGCCTGCATCGAGAGCGGCGTCGAGGCGATGGTGCTGATCTCCACCGACAAGGCCATCAATCCGGCCAGCGTGATGGGCGCCACCAAGCGCCTGGCGGAGGCCTATTGCCAGTCGCTGGATGTGCTGGAGCGCCGCCGCCCGGGCGGCCCGCGCACCCGCTTCACCACGGTGCGCTTCGGCAATGTGCTGGGTTCCACCGGATCGGTCGTGCCGCTGTTCCAGCGCCAGCTGTCGCGCGGCGGGCCGCTGACTGTCACCGACCCGGAGATGAAGCGCTATTTCCTCACCGTGCGCGAGGCGGTGGAGCTCGTGTTGCAGGCCTGCACCCTGAACGACCCGCATGTCGAGGAGGGTGGGGCCATCGTCGTGCTCGACATGGGCGAGCCGGTACGCATCTACGATCTGGCGCAGCAGATGATCCGGCTGGCCGGGCTGACCCCGCATGTCGATATCGAGATCGTCTTCACCGGCATGCGGCCGGGCGAGAAGCTGTATGAGGAGCTGTTCCACGGGGCGGAGGAGCTGCTGCCGACCAGCCTGAGCGGCCTGCAGATCGCCACGCCGCGCACAGCCGACCATGCGCTGCTCAGCCGCGCCTTCGACGAGCTGGGCGAATCGGCCCGCAACCGTCGCGGCGAGCAGACGCAGACGCTGATCCGCCGGCTGGTGCCGGAATATCAGGGCGACCAGATTCCGCTGCGCAAGGCCCAGCCTGGGGAATAGCGCCTGTCCGCCCCGCGCTGCGAAAGGGCTGCCGTGCTCGGTTTCTATCGACGAATGCCAGCCCCGATGCGCGGCGCGCTGATGATGCTGGTGGCGACCGCCGCCTTTGCCTGCATGCATGCCAGCATCCGCGCCGCCTCCACCGGGCTGCACCCGTTCGAGATCGCCTTCTTCCGCAATTTTTTCGCGCTGTTCTTCCTGCTGCCGGTGTTGATGCGCACCGGCTTCGGCGTGCTGCGCACCCAGCGGCTCGGCCTGTATGTGCTGCGCGGCACGCTGAACACGGCGGCGATGCTGGCCTTCTTCTTCGCCCTGTCGATCACCCCGCTAGTGCAGGTGACGGCCCTCAGCTTCACCGCCCCTTTGTTCGCCACGCTGGGGGCGGCGCTGATCTTGGGCGAGATGGTGCGCGGCCGGCGCTGGGCGGCGATCCTGATCGGCTTTGCCGGCACGCTGGTGATCCTGCGCCCCGGCCTGGTGGCGCTGGATACCGGTTCGATGCTGGTGATCGGCTCCTCGGCGATGTGGGCGCTGGCGATCCTGTGCATCAAGAAGCTGTCGGCCACCGAGACCAGCGTGGCGATCACCGTCTATATGGCGCTGGTCATGGCCCCGCTGACCGGCCTGGCGGCGCTGCCCTTCTGGCAATGGCCCAGCGGCGAGCAATATCTGATGCTGGGCTTCATCGCGCTGCTCGGCACCATCGCCCAGACCTGCATGAACCAGGCGCTGCACGAGGCCGACGCTTCGGCCGTGCTGCCGTTCGATTTCGCCAAGCTGATCTGGACCAGCATCCTGGGCTATGTGCTGTTCTTCGAAATTCCCGACCTATGGACCTATGTCGGCGGCGCCATGATCTTCGGCGCGGCCACCTATATCGGCATCCGCGAATCGCGGCTGAAACGCCAGGGCAAGCTGTAGGCTGCGACCATCCGGTGCTTGTCTCCGCCGCGCGCATGGTCTAGACGGTGCGCGAAATATCCGCCCTCGCTTATCATCGCTGGAGTTCTGCATGGCCGACGCCGATCTGGTAACCATCCGCCGCGCCCTGATTTCCGTGTCCGACAAGACCGGCCTGGTCGATCTCGGCCGTTTCCTGGCCGGCCAGGGGGTGGAAATCCTGTCGACCGGCGGCTCCGCCAAGGCGCTGGCCGCGGCCGGCGTGCCGGTGACGGAGGTGGCCGACCATACCGGGTTCCCGGAAATCATGGATGGCCGGGTGAAGACGCTGCACCCGACGATCCATGGCGGGCTGCTGGCGCGCCGCGACCTGGCTGAGCATATGCAGGCGATGGAAGCCAACGGCATTGCGCCGATCGATCTGCTGGTGGTCAACCTCTATCCGTTCGAGGCGACCATCGCCAAGGGCGCCGATTTCGACGAGGCCATCGAGAATATCGATATTGGCGGCCCGGCGATGATCCGCGCGGCGGCGAAGAATCACGGCTTCGTCTCCGTCGTGGTCGATGCCGCCGATTATCAGCCGCTGATCGACGAGATGACCGCCAATAAGGGCGCGGTCACGCTGGCGCTGCGCAAGAAGCTGGCCGCCACCGCTTATGCCCGCACCGGGGCTTATGACGCGGCGATTTCCACCTGGTTCGCCGGCCAGCTGGGCGATGCCTTCCCGCGCCGCATCGCTCTCGGCGGCGAGCTGAAGCAGGTGCTGCGCTATGGCGAGAATCCGCACCAGCAGGCCGCCTTCTATACCGGCGGCGCGCCGCGCCTGGGCGTGGCGACGGCGACGCAAATCCAGGGCAAGGAGCTGAGCTTCAACAATCTGAACGACACGGACGCGGCGTTCGAGCTGGTGTCCGAGTTCGATGGGCCGGCCGTCGCCATCATCAAGCACGCCAACCCCTGCGGCGTGGCGGAGGGCGACAGCATCGCCGACGCCTATGCCCGCGCCTTCCGCTGCGACCCGGTCAGCGCCTTTGGCGGCATCATCGCGGTGAACCGGACGCTGGACGCCGCCACGGCCGAGCAGATCTCGGCGATCTTCTCCGAAGTGGTGATCGCACCGGACGCCGATGAGGGCGCCAAAGCAGTGCTGGCGGCGAAGAAGAATCTTCGCCTGCTGCTGACCGGCGGCATGGCCGACCCGGCCGTGCCCGGCGTGACGCTGCGCTCGCTGGCCGGCGGTTACCTTCTGCAAAGCCGCGACAATGGCCGCATTTCGGCCAGCGATCTGAAGGTGGTGACCAAACGCCAGCCGACCGAGGCGGAGATCGCCGATCTGCTGTTCGCCTTCCGGGTCTGCAAGCATGTGAAGTCGAACGCCATCATCTACGCCAAGGACGGGGCCACCGTGGGCATCGGCGCCGGCCAGATGAGCCGCGTCGATTCCTCGCGTATCGCGGCGCGCAAATCGCTCGACGCCGCCCAGGCCGCCGGCGAGACCGAGGCCTGGACCAAGGGCTCCGTCGTCGCATCCGATGCCTTCTTCCCCTTCGCCGACGGCCTGATGGCCGCCGTCGAGGCCGGGGCGACCGCCATCATCCAGCCCGGCGGCTCCATGCGCGACGCGGAAGTCATCGCCGCCGCCGACCAGGCCGGCCTCGCCATGGTCTTCACCGGCATGCGCCACTTCCGGCACTGAGGGGGGACGGGTCAGAGTCGGCAATGGTTTCTCTCAAGCCGTCACCCCCGGCCTTGTGCCGGGGGTCCATGGTTCCGCCTGCTGGATGTCGGT
>NZ_LPXN01000155.1 GCF_001618175.1 Oceanibaculum pacificum
TGACCTCATGCTGAGGAGCGCTCGCCCAATCCCTTGGGCGGGCGCGTCTCGAAGCATGGGGCAGCTTGCGCGCCCCTTCCTCACTCCACGCTGAACACCGGTTCGCCCAGCACGTCCAGGCGCGGTGTCACGCCCAGGCCCGGCGCGGTCGAGGCGCTCATGCGGCCCTGACGGCGCTGCGGCGCGCCTTCGGCCAGGGAGACGGTGACGTAGGAGTTGAAGTCGGTCGCCGAGAACAGGAAATCGGCCGGCGTCGAATGGGCGAGATGGGCGATGGCGGCGGTGGTGATATCGCCGCCCCAGGTATCCTCGATGGTCATGGCGATGCCGAGCGACAGGCAGAGGTCGCGAATCTGCCGCGCCTTGGTCAGGCCGCCGACCTTGGAGATTTTCAAATTGATCACGTCCATTGCCAGGTCGGACGCGCCGCGCAGCACGGCCGGCAATCCGTCGATCACCTCGTCCAGGATGAAGGGCTTGGGCGTGCGGCGCCGGATCGCCAGGCATTCCTCGTAGGACGGGCAGGGCTGCTCGATATAGATATCGACATCGCGCACCCCTTCGACCACGCGCGCCGCCTCATGCATCAGCCAGCCGGTATTGGCATCGGCGATCAGCACGTCGCCGGGCAGCAGCTTCTCGGACACGGCATGGATGCGCGCGATATCGGTATCCGCGTCGCCGCCGACCTTAAGCTGGAACTTCGTGTAGCCCTCGGCCCGGTAGCCGGCGACGTTGGCGGCCATGGCGTCCGGCGTGTCCTGCGAGATGGCGCGGTAGAGCAGCAGATCCTCGCCGCAGCGCCCGCCCAGCAGGGTGACGGCGGGCAGGCCGGTCGCCTTGCCCAGAATGTCCCAGCAGGCAATATCCAGCGGCGACTTCACATAGGGATGGCCGCGCATCGCCTGATCCATCACCCGGTTGATCGTGCCCAGGTCGCGCGGATCCAGCCCGAGCAGCTTCGGCGCCAGCTCCTTGATGCCGGTGCGCGCGCCATTGGCATAGGCCGGCAGATAAGCCGGCCCCAGCGGGCAGACCTCGCCATGGCCGGTGATGCCGGCATCGGTCTCGACCGCGACCACGGTGGAATCGAACACCTCCACCGACTTGCCGTCGGCCCATTTATAGCTGCCCTCATGCAGCGGCAGGTCGATTTGATAGGCGGAAATACGGGTGATCTTCATGGTGGCGTTCGCTCCCTGGCACGGCTTCTTTTTGCGTTTCCGAGACTAACCTTGGAGTCAGGCGCTTGCCATAGAAGTTTACGGATCGGCTAATGGAGGCTTGACGTCAGTTGTAAAGGAAGTTTGCATATCAGCCAGTCACGAAAAACAAAACGACCGAACAGGGGTTTGTCTCGATGCATTTCTTGTTTGCCATGATGAAACACGAGACGAACACTTTTTCCCCGGTACCGACGCCGCTGGAGCGCTTCGCGCGGGGCCGGGGCGTGCCCCCGGAGGGGCAGGAGGCGGTAGCGGCTTATCGCGGCACGCAGAGCGCGCTGGCGGCCTTCATCGACATTGCGGAGAAGGAAGGGGCGAGTTTCGACGTCGCCATCGCGGGTGCCGCCTGGCCGTCCGGCCCGGTCGAGGACAAGGCCTATGACTACATGGTCGGCAAAATCCTGGACGCGGCCAAAAGCCGGAAATACGACGCCATCTTTCTCGATCTGCATGGGGCGATGGTCACCGAAAGCCATGAGGATGGCGAAGGCCAGCTGCTGGTGAAGCTGCGGCAGATAGCGCCCGAGACGCCGATTGCCGTCGCGCTCGACATGCACACCAATTTGTATTCGGAGATCGTAGACAACGCCACGGTCGTCGCCGGCTACCAGACCTATCCGCATATCGATGTGTATGAGACCGGCATGCGCGCCGGCCTGCCGCTGATGCAGGCGCTGAAGGGGGCGGCGAAGCCGACCATGTCCTGGGGCAACCGGCCGATGCTGCCGCATGTGATGCGCCAGGGCACCGATGATTTCCCGAACAAGCAAATCCAGCAGCGCGCCCGCGAGATGGAGCAGGAGGGCGCGCTGGTCGCGACCCTGTTCACCGGCTTCCCGCACGCCGATATCTATAATGCCGGCCTGTCTGTCGTGGTCGTCACCGACAATGACCCGGCGCTGGCGCAGAAATACCGCGACGAGCTGCTCGACTTCGCCTGGAAGGAGCGCGAGGCCTTCGTCTACAAGCTGGAGCCGCTGGCCGAATCGGTCAGCCGCGCCAAGGGCATGAAGGACGGCCCTGTGGTTCTGCTCGATCATTTCGACAATGCGGCTTCCGGCGGCACGATGGACACCACCGCCGTGCTGGGCGAGATCATCCGCCAGGGGCTGGATAATGTCGCCTTCTTCGCGATCCATGATCCCGAGGCGGTGCAGCAGATGATCAAGGCCGGCATCGGCGCGCAGATGACGATCAAGCTGGGCGGCAAGATCCCCATGCCGCTGCTGTCCGCCGATGCGGTCAGCGAGCCGCTGGAGGTGACCGGCAAGGTGCGGGTGATCACCAATGGCGAGTTCCGTAATCGCGGGCCGATGAGCACCGGCATCCTGAACGATATGGGGCCGACGGCGGTGTTCGATACCGGCAAGGTGGAGATCGTCGTCATCTCGCGCCATCAGGAACCGAATGACCTGAACTGCTTCTACAGTCTGGGCATCGACCCGCTGGCGAAGAATTACCTGTGCCTGAAGAGCCGGGTGCATTGGGGGGCGGGCTTCAAGCCGGTGATGACGGGCGTGGTGGAATGCGCCGGCGTCGGCGTCTGCACGTCAGACTATAACCAGTTGGATTTTAAGCATGTTCGGCGGCCGGTTTATCCGCTGAACCTGATCAACGATCCGTCCGCGGGAGCGTAAACACAGACGATAGTGCCCGCGCTTCGCGCCTGAGGGCGACGCCAGGGCAGGAGGGTTAAAACCGGCATGCATCTCATCCTCGCGATGATGAAACACGAAACCAATACCTTCTCGCCGCTACGGACGGATTGGGCGCGCTTCGAAGCGTGGGGAGCTTTCACGGGGGATTCCGCCCGCCAGGCTTTCGAGGGCACGGCGATGCCGCTGGGTGCCTATATCAAGCTGGCCAGGGAACGCGGGGCCAGCTTCGCCATCCCGATGGCCGCCGAGGCCATGCCCTCCGGCCCGGTCGAGCGCGACGCCTATGAGCGGATGGCGAACGCGATCTGCGAGGAAGTCGCCAAGGGCTGCGATGGCGTGCTGCTCGACCTGCATGGCGCGATGGTCACGCAGGATGAGGAGGACGGGGAGGGCGAGCTGCTTGCCCGCATCCGCAAGATCGCACCCGATATCCCCATCGCCGTCACGCTGGACCTGCACACCAACCTCACCAGGCGCATGGTGGAGAATTGCACTGCGCTGATCGGCTACAAAACCTATCCGCATGTCGATATGTACGAGGTGGCGGAGCAGATCGGCCGAATCGTGCTGGACAGCATGGAAGGCAAATGCCGTCCCGTCATGTCCTGGATCAACCTGCCGCTGCTCTCCCAGACGCTGAAGCAGGGCACGGATGACGAGCCGATGAAGTCGCTGATCGCCATGACGCGGGAGGCGGAGGCGCAGCCCGGCATCCTGGCGGCCTCGGTGTTCGGCGGCTTCCCGATGGCCGATATCCAGGAGGCCGGCACCTCGGTCATCATCGTCGCCGATGGCGACCGGGAGAAGGCCGATAAGGTGCGCGACGACATCGCCAAGCGGACCTGGGCGGCGCGAGAGACGTTCATCTACCAGCACGAGCCGCTGGAACAGGCGGTCGCCCGCGCCAAGACGCTCACCGACGGCCCGGTGCTGCTGCTCGATCACGCCGACAATACCGGCTCCGGCGGCACCCAGGACGTGATGACGGTGATCGGCGAGGTGATCCGCCAGGGGCTGGAGGATGTCGCCGTCGCCGCCGTGTGGGACCCGGAGGCGGTGCAGCAGATGGCGAAGGCCGGCGTCGGGTCCACGGTCACGCTGAAGCTGGGCGGGCGCACCGACATGCCCTCCATCGGCCGCACCGGCGAGCCGCTGGAAATCACCGGCAAGGTGCGCACCGTCACCGATGGCGAATGGATCGTGCGCGGGCCGATGTATACCGGCGTTACCGTGAAGATGGGGCCGACGGCGGTGCTGGACACCGGCAAGGTGCAGATCGTCATCGTCTCGCGCCATCACGAGCCCTGGGATACCGGCGTGTTCCGCTCCGTCGGCATCCAGCCGGAACATAAACGCTACCTGATCTTGAAGAGCCGCATCCATTACCGTGCCGGTTTCGCGCCGCTGGCCAAGGCGACGATCACCTGCGACGGCCACGGAGTCACCACGTCCGACAACAGCATTCTGGAGTTCAAGCGCGTGCGGCGGCCGATTTATCCGCTCGACCGGCTGAACGAGGATACTCTCTTGCCACCGGCTGCCGATTAATGATGCAGTCGGGGGGAACTGCCTGGAACGAAGGCAGGCCTGTTTAAACGGCAGGCAGATAACAAAGAACAGAACAGGAGGCGTACGAGACAATGAATAAGAAGTGTAAACAAAAATAACAGGTTGAGAGAGAAGCCGGGCGCCTCGGACGAGGTGGCACGGTTTTCGCGCTATCCGCATCCACAAGGGCGCAAAGCTCGGCCGGATGCGAGTCTGGGATGAACAGGAAAGGACACCGACAGATGCAGTTCAAACATATCTTGATGGGCGCGTGCGCCGCGCTTGCGCTGAGCGCGCCCCTGCTGGCCAGCGCGCCGGCCTCGGCCGAGACGGTGCTGCGCGTGGTCAAGCATTCGAGCCTGCGCGTGCTCGACCCGATCATGACCACCGCCTATATGTCGCGCAATCACGGCTACATGATCTACGACACGCTGCTTGCCATGGACGAGAAGCAGGTGGTGAAGCCGCAGATGGCCGAAAGCTGGAAAGTCAGCGATGACGGCCTGACCTACACCTTCACCCTGCGCGACGGGCTGATGTGGCACGACGGCACCCCGGTGACGGCGGAGGATTGCATCGCCTCGATCAAGCGTTGGGGCAAGAATGACGGCATGGGCCAGAAGCTCATGGAATTCACCAAGGAGATGAAGGCGCTCGACGCCAAGAGCTTCACGCTGGTGTTGAAGGAGCCCTACGGCCTGGTGCTGGAATCGCTGGGCAAGCCCAGCTCCAACGTGCCTTTCATGGTGCCGAAGAAGCTGGCCGAGACCCCGGCCTCCGAGCCGATGCCCGAGCAGATCGGCTCCGGGCCGTTCAAATGGGTGAAGGAGGATTTTCAGCCCGGCCTGAAAGCCGTCTACGCCAAAAACACCGACTATAAACCGCGTTCCGAGGCGCCGAGCTGGGCGTCGGGCGGCAAGGTGGTGAAAGTCGACAAGGTGGAATGGGTCACGATGCCCGACCACATGACCGCCGCCAACGCGCTGATCAATGGCGAGATCGACTATCTGGAAAACCCGCCGACCGACCTGTTACCGATCTTCGAGGCCGATTCGAACCTGGAGATGCGGATCATCAACAAGCTGGGCAGCCAGGTCATGGCGCGTCCGAACCATCTGCATCCGCCGTTCAACAATCCGAAAGTGTTGCAGGCGATGGCCTACGCCATCAACCAGAAGGACGTCATGGTCGGCATGATCGGCAATGACGAGCGTTATTATAAGACCTGCAACTCCTACTTCATCTGCGATACGACCTATGGCAGCGAGGCCGGCTCCGAGGGCATGATGAAGGGCGATATCGAGACCGCCAAGAAGCTGCTGAAGGAATCGGGCTATGACGGCACCAAGGTGCTGATCATGCACCCGACCGACGTGGCGACCCTCTCCAGCCATCCGCCGATCGTCGCCCAGGCGATGCGCAAGGCCGGCTTCAATGTCGAATTGCAGGCGATGGACTGGCAGTCTGTGGTCAGCCGCCGCGCCAAGAAGGATCCGGTGGATCAGGGCGGTTGGAACATGTTCATCACCACCTGGGTCGGCGCCGATTTGATCAACCCGGTCGCCAATCTGGGCGTCAATGGCAAGGGCGCCAATGGCGGCTGGTTCGGCTGGTACGAGAGCGCCAAGATGGAGGAGCTGCGCGACAAGTTCGCCCGCGAGACCGATCCGGCCAAGCAGAAGGCGCTGGCCGACGAAATCTCCAAGCTCGGCTGGTCGACGATCCCCAACCTGCCGCTCGGCCAGTTCTTCGCCGTCAGCGTGTTCCCGAAGACGCTGAAGGGCGTGCTGGACGGCCCGGCCCCGTACTTCTGGAACATCGAGAAGACCAAGGGCTGAGGATCGGTTCGTGAAACGAAGCGATAACGATAACAAGCGATTGGGCGACGATGTTTGCGTTTATTAGTCGCCGCATCCTGGCCACCATCCCCGTCATGGGGGTGGTGGCTATCGTGATTTTCCTGCTGCTGCGGCTGACGCCGGGCGATCCGGCGGCGATCATCGCCGGCGATTCGGCGACCGAGGCGCAGCTCATGGAAATCCGCGCCCGTCTCGGCCTCGACCAGCCGATCTATATCCAGTTCTTTAGCTGGATATGGCGGCTGCTGCAGGGCGATCTGGGCATCTCCATCATCTCCAACATTCCTGTCTCGACGATGATCGCCCAACGGCTGGAGCCGACCCTGGCCCTGGCGGTGACGACGATCATCTTCGCCGTCCTGGTGGCGGTGCCGCTGGGCGTGATCGCGGCCTGGCGCCACGGCACGTTGATCGACCGGGCGGTCATGATCTTCTGCGTCATGGGCTTCTCGGTCCCGGTTTTTGTGCTGGGCTATCTATGGATATACGGCATCTCGATCAATCTGCGCTGGCTGCCGGTGCAGGGTTACAAGGCCATCGGCGACGGCTTCTGGCCGTTCTTCCAGCGCTTGATCCTGCCGACGCTGACCTTGAGCGTGATCTATATCGCGCTGATCGCCCGCATCACCCGGGCCAGCGTGCTGGAGATTCTGGATGAGGATTACATCCGAACGGCCCGCGCCAAGGGGCTGACGGAAGGGCGGGTGCTGCTGGTGCATGCGCTGCGCAATGCGGCGGTGCCCATCATCACCATTGTCGGCATCGGCATAGCGCTGCTGATCAGCGGCGTGGTGGTCACGGAAAGCGTGTTCAACCTGCCCGGCCTGGGTCGTCTGACGGTCGATGCGGTGCTGGCGCGCGATTATCCGGTGATCCAGGGCGTTATCCTGGTCTTCGCCTTCGTTTACGTGATCGTCAATCTGCTGATCGACCTGTCTTACACCTTCTTCGACCCGAGGATACGCTACTGATGGCCGCAAATACGCAAAGCGCCGCCGTCCCGGTGACGGTATCCAAGCCGGGCCGGGCCATATGGGTGCAGGCCAGCCGCAATCCCGGCGTGCTGATCGGCGGTTTCGTGCTGACCCTGATGGCCCTGATCGCAATCTTCGCGCCGCTGCTGGGCACTGTCGATCCCGTGAATCTCGACCCCGTGGCCCGTTTGAAGAAGCCATTCACCGAATGGTTTCTGGGCACCGACGCTTTCGGCCGCGACATTTATTCGCGCGTGATCTATGGCGCGCGGATATCGCTGATCGTCGGGGCCGGGGCGGCGATTCTCAGCATCGTCATCGGGCTGTTCGTCGGCCTGATCTCCGGCTATTTCCGCATGGTCGACGCCATCGTCATGCGGATCATGGACGGGCTGATGGCGATTCCCGGCATCCTGCTGGCCATCGCGCTGGTCTCGCTGTCCGGTGCCTCGCTGGTGACGGTGATGGTGGCGATCACCATTCCGGAAATTCCGCGCGTGGTGCGGCTGGTCCGCTCCGTCGTGCTGTCGATCCGGGAGGAGCCCTATGTCGAGGCGGCGATCTCCATCGGCACGCCGCTGCCGCTGATTCTGATCCGCCACGTCATGCCCAACACTTTTGCGCCGCTGATCGTGCAGGGCACCTATATCTGCGCCTCGGCGATGCTGACGGAAGCGATTCTGAGCTTCCTGGGCGCCGGCATTCCGCCGGAAATTCCGACTTGGGGGAACATCATGGCCGAGGGCCGGGTGTATTTCCAGATCGCGCCGTGGATCATTTTATTCCCCGGCATCTTCCTGTCGCTGACCGTTCTGGGCGTTAATATTTTGGGCGACGGGCTGCGCGACACCCTGGACCCGAGGCTCGCCAAGAGGGTTTAACCCGGTTTATTTCCACGATACGGCATAATCTAACGCGGGACGCCCAGTCCCGCGTTTTTTTGTTGCTAGACTCGTCGGTCTACTGCAACTCTATCCGCGAGTGGTATTTCCACTTCAATATCCGTCTGTCGCGAGTCGTGGAGGGCAATTCTTCGTCAATCGAGAAGCGTAAGAATAATAAGTCGCGAACAGGCGACAGCGGATGGTTTTGACGACCACCGAGAAAATGAACGGGAGGAGTAGAAGTGAACACGGAACAGAAGGCGACTTCGCGTCGCACATTCCTGAAGAACACCACGGTTGCCACGGCGGCGACGGCGGGCGCCGTTGCCGGTGTCGGCACCCTGGCCGCGCCGGCGGTTCTCGCCCAGGCGCCAATCGTGCTGAAGATGCAGTCTTCCTGGCCGTCCTCGGATATTTTCCAGGATATGGCCAAGCAGTATGTCGAGCGTGTCGAGGCGATGTCGAACGGCCGCCTGAAGATCGATCTGCTGCCGGCCGGCGCCGTCGTCGGCGCCTTCCAGGTGCAGGATGCCTGCCATGACGGCATCATCGATGCCGCCCACACCGTGCCGGTCTATTGGTACGGCAAGAACAAGGCTGCCTCGCTGTTCGGCACCGGCCCGGTGTTCGGCGCCAATGCCGCGCAGATGATCGCCTGGCTGTATCATGGCGGCGGCTATGAGTTCTATCGCGAGCTGACGCAGGACATTCTGGGGCTCGACATCGTCGGCTTCATGGGATTCCCGATGCCGGCGCAGCCGCTGGGCTGGTTCAAGAAGCCGCTGGATTCGGCCGATCAGCTCAAGGGCCTGAAATACCGCACCGTGGGTCTGGCGGCCGATCTGTTCCAGGCCATGGGCGCCAGCGTCGCGCAGCTGCCGGGCGGCGAAATCGTGCCGGCCATGGAGCGCGGCGTGATCGACGCGTTCGAGTTCAACAACCCGACCTCGGACATGCGCTTCGGTTCCCAGGACGTGGCGAAGAACTACATGCTGTCCTCCTACCACCAGGCCAGCGAGTCGTTCGAGTTCATCTTCTCCAAGCGTAAGTTCGAGAGCCTGCCGCCGGATCTACAAGCCATTCTGAAGTACGGCGTGGAAGCGGCGCATGCGGCGAACTACGCGCTGGCGATGCATCAGTACTCGATGGATCTGGACAAGCTGCAGAAGGAATCCGGCGTCAAGGCGATCCGCACCCCCGATTCGGTGCTGAAGTCGCAGCTCGAAGCCTGGGACAAGATTCTGCCGCCGCTGATGAAGGACGCTTACTTCGCCAAGGTTGTCGAAAGCCAGAAGAAGTGGTGCGAGCGGGTCGTGTTCTACGACCTGATGAACGCCCCGGATTACAAGCTGGCCTACCAGCATTACTTCCCCGGCAAGATCACTTTCTAAGACCTTGCCAACCATCTGAAAAACAAGAAAGTCCGGCCCTCGGGTCGGGCTTTCTTCCAGATGGGGTCCAGTAATCCGCACTCATCTTTCGCGAGCGTACCGATGCTGCAATATATACGATTTGCCGACAAGCTATCCGCTTGGTTCGGCAAGGCTTTCGCCTGGTGCGTCATGGTCATGACGCTGGGGGTGGGGTACGAGGTCTTCGTGCGCTACGTCCTGAACGCGCCGACGGTCTGGGCGTTCGATCTGACCTACATGATGTATGGCACCATGTTCATGCTGGGCGGGGCCTATACCCTGTCCCGCAATGGCCATGTCCGGGGCGATTTCATCTATCGCCTGTGGTCGCCCAGAACGCAGGCCAAGGTCGAACTGGTCCTGTATTTCATCTTCTTCTTCCCCGGCATCCTGGCCTTGATCCTGTCGGGCTGGCGTTATGCCAGCCGATCCTGGCGCTATCTCGAAGTTAGCGTCATGAGCCCTGCGAATATTCCGATCTATCAATTCAAGACGGTGATTATCGTGGCCGGCGTGCTGCTGCTGATCCAGGGCATCGCCCAGGTCTGCCGCTGTCTCATTACCATCCGTGACGGCGAATGGCCGGAAGCCGAGCAGGATGTGGAGGAGTTGGAGACGATCTTGCAAAAAGAAGGGGCGGCCGCCCTGCAATCGACCGGCGCGGCCGGCACCGCAACTCCTAAGGTGGACAGGCCATGAGTGATCCCGTTGTCGCGATAATGATGCTGGGGCTGTTCATCATTATCATCATGTTGGGTTTCCCCATCGCCTTCACCTTGATGGCCATGGGCATCGGCTTCGGCTACTACGCCTATTTTGATGCCGAGCGGATGCGCACGATCTTCGATAACCGCATCTTCGATTTGTTCGTCAACCAGACCTACTCGGTCATGGCGAACGACGTGCTGACGGCGATACCGCTTTTCCTCTTCATGGGATATATCGTCGAACGCGCCAATATCGTCGACCGGCTGTTCACAACGCTTAGCGTGGCGACGCGCCGGGTGCCGGGCTCGATGGCGGTGGCGGCGTTGATCACCTGCGCGCTGTTCGCCACCGCGACCGGCATCGTCGGCGCCGTGGTGACGCTGATGGGCCTGCTGGCCTTTCCGGCGATGCTTAAAGCGCGCTACGACACCAGCTTCGCATCGGGCGTGATCTGCGCCGGCGGCACGCTGGGCATCCTGATTCCGCCTTCGATCATGCTGATCGTCTATGCGGCGACATCGGGTGTCTCCATCGTGCGGCTCTATGCCGGCGCCCTGGTGCCGGGCTTCCTGCTGGCCGGCCTCTATTTGCTCTACATTCTGGTCCGGGCCTGGATGCAGCCGCAATTGGCGCCGAAGCCGGAGAAGCAGGAGGATGTGCCGATCAGCACGGTGCTGAAGATGCTGGCGACCTCGTTCTTCCCGCTGGCTTTCCTTATCCTGTCGGTGCTGGGGGCGATCCTGTTCGGTCTCGCCACGCCGTCGGAGGCGGCGGCCATAGGCGCATTGGGCGGTTTGCTGCTGGCCGTCGTTTACCGGGCTCTGACCTGGAAGCGGCTGCAGGAATCGGTCTATCTGACCATCCGGACCACCGCCATGGTGTGCTGGCTGTTCGTCGGTTCCTGGGTGTTCGCCTCGGTGTTTTCCTATCTCGGCGGCGAACATGTGGTCAGCGAATTCGTCAGAGGGCTCGATCTGACGCCGCTGGAATTCCTGCTTCTGGCCCAGCTAATCATCTTCCTGCTCGGCTGGCCTCTGGAGTGGTCGGAGATCATCATCATCTTCGTGCCGATTTTCCTGCCCTTGCTGCCCTTGTTCGATATCGATCCGCTCTTCTTCGGCATTTTGATCGCGGTCAATCTACAGACCTCGTTCCTGACGCCGCCGATGGCGATGTCGGCCTATTACCTCAAGGGTATCGCACCGCCGTATGTGCAGCTGGTGCAAATCTTCAAAGGCTCCTTGCCCTATGTGGTGATGGTGTTCATGACGATGATCCTGCTCTACACCGTGCCGGGGATCGTCTATTGGCTGCCCACTCTGATGTACGGAAAGTAGGGGATGACCATGATACTCGACAAAATTCTGGGCCTGATCGCCCTGCTGTTCTTCGTCGGTTTTCTGGGCATCATCATCTTTTCCGTGAAGCAGCCGGCTCTGATAATTGTGGCGGCGCTTGGCATCGCCATGGTGGCCTACGATTTCTGGCTGCAGCTATTCAAAGAGAATAAGGGTCGCTATTAACGACTGACGCGATCCTGTCTTGACGACCGGCAAGCCCGGCGACGCTATCTTGGCGTCGCCGGGTTTTCCGTTTCCGGAGCCGGCTGAGAGGCGGGGGCGGATGGGCTGGTCGACGAACTGCCGGATGGGCGCTGCTCGATCATTTCGTCGGTCTTGGTCACCAATCCGCCCAGCATGAATTCCGGTAGCAGGAAGCGCCATCCATCGGTGCGTCCCTCGATGCGGCTGGCTTCCGCGCGGGCGTTGGAGGTGGCGCCATCCACTGTGTCGGCGTCGATCTGCGTCCAGGCTCCGCCTTCCAGCCGGAACATATCGAGCGAGATGCGCAGGCCCTCGCGGGTAACGAAGACATATTTGGCGAAGGGCAGCCCGTCTTCCGATATGCCGGATTCGCTGCTGCGCACTTGCGAGAATTGCAGCTTCTCCAGTGCGGCGGCCGTACGGGTCATCATCCAACTTTCCGCGATGCGGCCCCCTTCCGGCATTTCGGTGGGGGCGAACGCGTCGCCCTGTTCCTGACGTTCGATGGTGAGCACCTTGCCTTCCGTATCGGTGGTGACGACCGACTGGATACGGTCCCGGGGGATATCCAGCACCACCGGATCGATCCATTTCAACGGGTCGGCGAGCAGGGTGATCGGCCGGTCCGAGAGGAAGACGGTATTGTCGCTTGTGCGGTCGATATAAGTGCGGGTGATCTGCGCCCCGCCCGGCGCCGCCACCACCGCGCCGATCCGTGCGGCCGCCACCATCTCGCCGTCCGGGCCCTCTATGTTAATGGGGATCGCCGTGGCCAGCGGATCCTGGGTCGACGCACCGCCGCCCGCCATGCCGCCCTCGGCGACCCGCGTGCCACGCATGCCGCTCAACTCGCGCAGCATATGCTCGACCTTTCCGCTATCGGCGGGATATTCGTCCCAATCGGCGAGGCGCCAGCCATCGTCCCGCTTCACCAGGGAGAAACGGTCGGCGTTGGCTCCAATGGCAAGCGTGGTGCCAGCCGCGGGAATCGCCTGCAGGTCGGGGAACAGCACCGTATCGGGGTCGGTCGATGCGCTTTCCCCCACCGTTTGACTTTGCATCAGGCTGTAGCCGAAGCCGACAATGCCGATAACGGCGACGATCGAAAGCAACAGCAACATATTGCCGATCCGGCCGACCGTACCCTTGCCGCTGCCGGGGCCGCGCGATCCGCCGGCCGCTCCTGGCCAATCCTGTTGATTGCTCACACTGTGCTCCGTCCTTGTTGCCGGCTGGTTATGAAGTATCCGAATGGCGCGGTAAGCAGATGCCCGCTGCGCCACGAATTACCGTTCCATATGGGCGCGTATACCGAGGGTGCAATCACTGAATGCTGGACAATAGCGCTATCTCGGTAGAGCCGTTGATCTGCGCCATAAAATCCTCTTTTTTGCGATCATAGGATTTGAGGGCAATCCCGATGGCGGAATATTAGAAAAGCATGGCACGTAACCGGCGTATTTTTTTCAAACAGAAGCGAAGATCTCCTGTTCCCTGGATGGTTGCCGGCACGTTTCTGTCTGCCGGTCTGGCGTGGGCGGCAATGGGATGGTTGCCCTGGTCGAAGGATTTGCCGACGTGCAACAGCTCGGTCTCGCGCAACGAGCTGGAGGAAATGCTGCAATCCGAGCAGCAAGGCGGCAAATTCGTCATTACCCGTTACCGTGAAAATCGTCGGGCCGTGATTGATGATCAGGTCAGGGAGCGCGACTGCATGGCCCGCGTGGTGGTCAACGGGGCGGTGCATGTCGTCCATTACCACATCGTGGTCAGTGAAAATTCCGATGGGTATCACATTGGCATAGAGACCACCGGTCTCTAGAATCCGCAAGCTGGCTGGACAGTCACCGCGCGCCCTTACATCATAGCCTGGTATGCTCACGGTCGCCTATAGGGGGCGTGGCCGTCGTGGCATCGCGCGGGGCGTGAAAAATGATAAAAACGAGACGCGGCAGCCGGCCTCACCGGCCCGCCATCCTGATGGCTGCCTGCCTGCTTTTCTCCCTCCCAATCTTGCTTCCGGCCGCGCATGCCGAGGATAGCGATAGCGTACTGCGTGTGGTGCCGCAGGCGGGATTGCGAGCACTCGATCCGCACGCGACCACAGCCTATGTGACTCGCAATCACGGCTACATGGTCTATGACACGCTCTTCGCGCTGGATGCGGCGCTGCGCCCGCAGCCGCAGATGGTGGAGCATGTCTCGGTCAGCGACGATGGGCTGACCTATGATTTCACCCTGCGCCCCGGCCTGGCCTGGCATGACGGATCGCCGGTGACGGCCGAGGATTGCGTCGCCTCGCTGCGGCGCTGGGCCACCCGCGACGCCATGGGCCAAAGGCTGATGGCGCTGACCGCGACGCTGGCGGCGCTGGACGAGATGCGCTTTCAGCTGACCCTGACGGAACCCTATGGGCTGGTGCTGGAATCGCTCGGCAAATTGAGCGCCACCGCGCCCTTCATCATGCCAAAGCGCCTGGCCGCGACGCCGGCCGATACGCCGGTGACCGAGGCCATCGGCTCCGGCCCGTTCGTGTTCGACCCTGCCGAGTGGCGCGCTGGCGACCGGGCCGTCTATCGCCGAAATACCGCCTACCGTCCCCGGACCGAGCCGCCGAGCGGCGCCGCCGGGGGAAAGATCGTCCATGTCGACCGGGTGGAGTGGCTGCGCATGCCCGATGCCGCAACCGCCGCCCAGGCGCTGATCGCCGGCGAGGTGGATTATCTGGAGACGCCAAGCCCGGACCTGGTGCCGATGCTGCGTGCGTCGCCGGGCATCGCGGTCGATGTGCTGGACCCGATGGGGGCCATCGGCATCCTGAGGCCGAACCATGCCGCCCCGCCTTTCGACAACCAAAAGGCGCGCCAGGCGCTGCTGTGGCTGGTCGACCAGCGCGAATATATGCAGGCAGCGGTCGGCAATCCGGAATTCTTCGGCTCCTGCCTGTCTTTTTATCCTTGCGGCAGCCATCTCGCCAGCGACGCCGGCAGCGCGGCCCTGGCGGCCAAGGATATCGAGCATGCCCGCGCGCTGTTCACCGAGGCCGGCGTGCTGGGCCAGACCGTCGCCATCCTGCAGGTTACGGATGTGCCCTCGATGAGCGCGCTGGCGCTGGTCGCCGCGCAGGGGCTGCGCGAAGCTGGCATGAAGGTCGATCTGCAGGCGATGGATTTCGCCGGCGCGGCCGCGAGGCGCGCCAGCAGAGCGCCGGTGGAGCAGGGGGGCTGGAGCCTGCTCACGACCTGGATGCAAGCGCCAGACGCCGCCAATCCGATTGCCAGTATTCCGATGGCCGCGGGCTGCGAGACGGCCTGGTTCGGCTGGCCCTGCGATGCCGCGCTGGAGACGCTGCGCAGCGATTATGCGCGCGAGACAGACCCGGCAAAGCGGCGCGACATCGCCATTGCGATCCAGGAACGCAACTTCGCCAGCACCGTCACGCATATACCGGTCGGAACATGGTTCAATCCGGTGGCATATCGCGATAGTCTCAAGGGGTTGATCAAGGCGCCGGTTCTCATTCTGTGGAATGTGGAGAAGAGCGCCAAAGGTTGACAGGGAAGCACCAGACGACGGCGAAGCGTCTAGGAGATGGAAAAAATATGTCCGACAAGCCCGTACTGGAAGTCAAAGGCCTCACTGTTCGCCTGCCCCGAAGCGCCGATCGCGCGCATGCGGTCGAGAACATCACTCTCGAAGTCCGCTCAAAGGAAATCCTCTGCGTCGTCGGCGAGTCCGGTTCCGGCAAGTCGGTGACCGCACATACGGTGATGGGCCTGCTGCCGAAGAAGCAGCTTACCCCGATCGCCGGCGAGATTCTGCTGCAAGGCGAGGATTTGCTGAAAGCCAGCGACTCGCGGATGCGCGAGCTGCGCGCGAGCCGCATGTCGATGATCTTCCAGGAGCCGATGACGGCGCTGAATCCGGTCATGACCGTCGGCGATCAGATCGACGAGCTGCTGCGCGTCCATACCGACATGTCGCAGGCCGAACGGCTGAAGCGCGTGCTGGCGGTGATGGAGGATGTACGCCTGCCGGATCCGGAGAAGATGCGCACCGCCTATCCGCACCAGCTTTCCGGTGGCCAGCGCCAGCGCATCATGATCGCCATGGCGCTCGCCCTCGACCCCGTGCTGCTGATCGCCGACGAGCCGACGACCGCGCTGGATGTCACCACCCAGGCGCAGATTCTGCGGCTGATCAAGGATTTGCAGACCCGCCACGATACCGGCGTGCTGTTCATCACCCATGATTTCGGCGTGGTGGCGGAGATCGCCGACCGTGTCGCCGTCATGCAGTATGGCAAGCTGGTGGAGTTCGGCGAGGCCAAGCAGATATTGCGCAACCCGCAGCACCCCTATACGCGCATGCTGATCTCCTCGGTGCCGTCGATTACGCCGAAGCATCGCGAGCCGGTCGGAAACGCGCCGATCGTGCTGGAGACGCAAGGGCTGGACAAGACCTATGGCGGCAGCGGTTTCTTCAACCGCGACCGCGTGGTGCATGCGGCGAAGGATGTGAATTTGACCGTCCGGCGCGGCGAGACGCTGG
>NZ_LPXN01000156.1 GCF_001618175.1 Oceanibaculum pacificum
CGGCGCTCCTCAGCATGAGGGGAGTGAGCGCCCCTCAGGGCTGCGCCTTTCAGCCGCTTTGCCGCACGGCCTCCGCAAGGGCGCAGAATTGTTCGATGGTGAGCTGTTCGGCGCGCCAGGTCGGATCGATGCCGGTGGCGGACAGAAGCGGCAGCGGGTCGAGGCCAAGCGTCTTCAGGCTCTGGCGCAGCATCTTGCGGCGCTGGCCGAAGGCGGCGGCGGTGACGCGTTCCAGGATCGGCTTGACCGCCGGGGCCAGCGGTTGCGGGCGCGGGTCGAGCCGGATGACGGTGGAGACCACCTTGGGCGGCGGCGTGAAGGCGCGCGGCGGGATGTCGAAGACGGCAGAGGCGGTGCACAGCCATTGCGTGATCACCGACAGCCGGCCGAAGGCGTCGCTGCCCGGCTTGGCGCGCAGCCGGTCGCCGACCTCCTTCTGGAACATCAGAATCATGCTCTCCAGATCGTCCAGCCGGTCGAGCCAGCCCATCAGCAGCACGGTGGCGATATTGTAGGGCAGGTTGGCGACGATGCGGCGCGGACCGGGGCCGAGGCTGGCGATGTCGATCTCCAGCGCGTCGGCCTCGATCAGCGTCAGCCGGCCGGCGGCGGCCTCGACCAGCGGCTGCAACGCGGCGATGCAGCGGCGGTCGCGCTCGATGGCGACCAGATTGGTGGCACCGGCCAGCAGCAGCGCGCGCGTCAGGCCGCCGGGGCCGGGGCCGATCTCGATGGTGGTGCCCTGGCTCAGATCGCCGGCGCTGCGGGCGATGCGGCCGGTCAGGTTCAGATCGAGCAGGAAATTCTGGCCGAGCTGCTTCTTCGCCGCCAGATCGTTGGCGGCGAGCACGTCGCGCAGCGGCGGCAAGGCGGCGATGGCCGCCTGGACGTCATCCATGGGCGCGGCGGCGGGCGGCCATCTCGCCGGCCAGGATGATCGCCTCCCGCAGGCTGGACTCGTTCGCGGCGCCAGTGCCGGCGATGGCCAGGGCCGTGCCATGGTCGGGCGAGGTGCGCACGAAGGGCAGGCCCAGCGTCACATTCACCCCGCCGTGGAAATCCAGCGTCTTGATCGGGATCAGCGCCTGGTCGTGATACATGCACAGCGCCGCGTCGTAGGTTGCGCGCGCCTCGGCGTGAAACAGCGTGTCGGCCGACAGCGGCCCGCGCGCATCGATGCCCTCGGCGCACAGCTTCTCGACCGCCGGGGCGACGATCTCGACATCCTCCCGGCCGATGGCGCCCTGCTCGCCGGCATGCGGGTTCAGCCCGGCGATGGCGAGGCGGGGCTGCGCGACGCCGAAATCGCGGCGCAAGGCGGCGGCGGTGATCCGCCCGACCGAGGCGATGGATTCCGCCGTCAGCAGGCCGGGCACCGTAGCCAGCGGCACATGGATGGTGACCGGCACCACCTTCAGCGCCCGGCAGGCCAGCATCATGACGGCCTGCGCGCCGGGGCCGGCCAGCTCCGCCAGATATTCGGTATGGCCGGGATGGCGAAAGCCGGCCTCGTAGAGCGTCTGCTTCTGGATCGGGTTGGTGACCACGGCAGCGGCCTCGCCGGCCTGCACCAGGGCGACGGCCCGGTCGATGGCCTGGATCACGGCCGGCGCGTTGGCCGGGTCCGGCTTGCCGGAAATCACGGGGGCGGCCAGGGTCTGCGGCAGCACCGGCAGGGCGATGGGAAAGATCGCCGCCGCCTCGGCTGGCCGTTCGATGGCGACCACCGGCACGGCGAGGCCCAGCCTTTCGGCCAGCGCCTCCAGGCGTTGCGGATCGTCGATCAGGAAAAAGCAGGGCAGTGCCGCCGTGCGCGCGGCCCAGACCTTCAGCGCGATCTCCGCGCCGATGCCGGCCGGTTCGCCCATGGTCAGCGCGAGCGGCAGAAGCCCGGCCATCGCGGCCTCAGATGCGGATGTCGACGAAGGCAGCGCGCCGCAGGTCGCGCATCAGGCGGCGGGCCAGCACATCCAGCTTGTCGTTCTCCAGCCGCTGGCGGATTTCCGCGCGCGACGGCAGGTCGCTCATGGTCGCCTCACGCTCGCACACCACGATCAGCGCGGCCCCGCCCGGCAGGGCGACGGTCTCGCTGGCGCGGCCGATTTCCAGATTGCCGATGGCGCGCTGGATCAGCGGCGCCAGGTCGCCCAGGCGCAGCGTGCCGAGATCGAGCGGCGCCGGGGCATTGAATTGCTCGGCGACCGCGGCGAGGCCGCCGCACCCGTCGGCCTGGGCGATGGCGGCGCGCATCTGCGCGGCGATCTCGTCGACCCGCTCCGGCGGGGCATCGGCGGGAACCGGCAGCGGCATCTGGCGCAGGGTGACGCGCGCCTCGGTCTGCGGGGCCTGCTCGCGCACCCGGCGGTCCTGCAGACGCAGGATATAATAGCCCAGCACGGTGCGGATCGGCGGCGACACCTCGCCGGGCTGGAGATTATTGAGGGCATCGGCCAGCGGCGAATCCATCTCTTCCGGCACGACCCAGCCGATATCGCCGCCATTGCGGGCCGAGGCGCTCTGGCTGAACTGCCGGGCCAGCGCATCGAAGCCGGCGCCGTCGCGCAATTGCTGGATCAGCCGGTCTGCGAAGGCGCGGACTTCCTCGTCGCGATCCGGGGAATCGACCGGCAGCAGGATTTCCTGCACCAGGTTTTCCGGCTTGCCGCGCCGGGATTCGATCTGCGCCAACTGCTCGGAAATCTCGTCGTCGCTGACCTCTGCGGCGCCGACGAAGCGGCGGCTGACCACCCGGCGCCAGGCCAGGGTGGCGTTGATCTGCTCGATCAGCGTCTGCTTGGGAATCCCGCGCTGCTGCAAAGCCTGGTCCAGCATGCCGGGCTGCATGCGGTTCTGCGTCTCGATCCGGCGGATCGCCTCGTTGATTTCGGCGTCGCTGACGGAGATGTTCAGGCGCTTGGCCTCCTGCATCTGCAAGCGCTCGTCGATCAGCCCGCGCAGCACTTGCGGGGCCAGGCGCTGGCGCGTCTCCTGGCTGTTCGGCAGGCCGGCGCCGAAGATGGTCAGCGAGATTCGGATATCGAGGTCAAGCAGCGAGATGATCTGGTCATTGACCACGGCGGCGATGCGCAGCGCCGAGCCCTGTGCGGCCGCGGGTTGGGGCAGCGTTGCCGCGAGCAGCAGGAACAGCAGGGCGAACACGCTGAAGCGCGCCGGGCGGCGGGATGTCGGCTGATAAGTCATGTTAGGAGAGGTACCCTTCCGCTCGCTCCGGCGCAAGCCGGCTGCCGGGAAAAATATCCGGCCGCCGACGCAGGTCAGAATACGCCGTCATTGTCGCCGAGCGCGCCCAGATTCTTGAACTCGACGCGAAAGTAGATGGCGTTGTCCGGTTCCAGCCCGATATCGTTGGTGAATTCGCGACGATAGGTCACGCCCAGCAGGAAGCATTCATCGGCATAGGCCAGCGTGGCGCGAATGTCGCGCATGCCGGCATCGTCGCCAAGCTCGCGCACCGCCCGGGTGCCGAAGCGCCAATAGCGGTCGAGCTGCGCAATGAAGCCGCCCGACAATTCCTCGCGATCGCCGAACTGTGCGGTCGCCGCCTGCAGCGGCAGCTTCACATAGTTCAGATTGACCCGGAAATCCGACGGACCGGCATAGAGCGACAGCTCGTTGCGATTGAAGTCCAGCGTCTCGCTGTCCAGCCGGAAGCGGTAGACCATGTCGAGATACTGGTTGGGCGAGACCTGCAGCCGGCCGACATAGTCGGACTTATTATCCTCCAGGCCGGTGCCGATCTCGTAGGTGTCGTCCTCGCGCAGCCGGTAGCTTTGGCCGAGGAACAGGGTGGTGGAACCGCCGCGATCGCCATACAGGCCGAAATTCATGCCGTAATCGAAGCGCGTGCCGCTGGAGACCCGGTCGACGCCGGCGAAGCGATTGAGACTGAACAGGTTCGTTGAATCGAAGATCAGCGCCTGGCTGTCCTCGTTCGAAATGTCGTCGGGATTGCTGCCGTTCGGGCTGATCACGACATTGGCGATCGGCTCGATAAGCTGCTGCACGGATCCGCTGTTGCGCACGAAGGGATAGCGCCAACCCAGCGCCAATTGCGGAAAGACGCGGCCGGCGGTGCCGTCGTAATTGCGGTTCGGGTTCAGCGGGTCGACCAGATCCTGGGTCTGGTAGACGTCGGTTTGCAGCGTCGCCGTCAGCGAGAGGATTTCGCCCGACGGCGCGTAATAGGGCAGGTGATAGCCCGAAACCACGGAGGCGCGGTGGCTGTCCACGCCGACATCGCGCGTCAACGACAGCGCGGTGGTGTCGAGCGTGAAATAGCCGCCCAGATCGCTGAAACCCGGCGTCATCACCCGGTGCTGCACATAGGGGGCGACCAGCGGCGTCTCCTCGTCGACATCGAAGAAGCGCAGGCCCTGGAAGCGGTAGCTGGCGATCGAGGTATAGGCGTTCGGCGTGAAGCGCTCGGCATACAGCCGGCTGGTCAGGATGTCCTTGGTCTGCAGATCGTAGCGTTCGAGATAGGTGCGGTTGCTGACATGCTCTATGTCGAAGCCCGCGCGCCAGCGCTCGTTGAGGTGAAACACGCCGCTGCTGTCGATATGCCCCTGGGTCGCCTTGTCGCCGGTGCGCCGACCGGCCTCGCGCTCCTCCACCAGGGCGACGCTGCCGCCCAGCGTGATCTCGCCATTGCTGAAGCGCTGCCGGTATTCGCCGAGCAACAAGCTGCCTTCTTCCGACATGTAGACCGGCTCGAGAGTCATGTCGCTTTGCGGCGAGAAGGTATAATAATAGGGCACGCCCAGCACCGCGCCCAGATTGTCGGAATAGCCGATCCGCGGCGGCAGCACGCCGCTGCGCCTCTCGACCGTGGGGTCGGGATGGCTGAAATAGGGCGTGTAGGCGATGGGGACACCGAAAATCTCCATCACCGCGTCGTGGTAGATCAGATCCTTCGCTTCCTCGTCATGGATCACCTCGCGCGCCTTCAACTGCCACAGCGGGGCGCGGGTCGGATCGGTCTTGCACAGGTCGCACGGAGAATAGACGGCGCGGCTCATCTCCTTGCGGGTGCCGCCGATGCGGCGCGCATTATTGGCGGCGAGGCGCGAATTATCGGTCAACAAAAGCCGCAGTTGATCGATGAAGCCGTCCTTCATGTCGCCCTGCAGCTCGGCGTAATCGGCGAACACGACCTCGCCGGTCGGCTCCAGCAGTACGACATTGCCGGTCGCGGTGACCGTATCGGTCTTCTGGTTGTAGGTGACCAGATCGGCGGTCACCACGCGGTTGGCCTGCGCCACCTCGACATTGCCCCGCGCGGTGACGAGCATCAGCTCCTCGTCGTAATCCACCTCGTCGGCCGTCAGCAGAACGGGCGGGTCCTGCCGGTTCTCCTGGGCGGGACCGGATTGCTGCGCGAGGAGAGGGGCCGTCAGCGTCGCCAGGCCGAGCAGCAACGCGAGCGGGAATAACAAATGCTGCAGCAAGACCTAACCATCCTCAAGGTGGATCAGCAGGGAGACGCCCAGCAGCAGACTGACTGCCGCCGGCGTCCACGCGGCAAGCTCGACAGGGATTCTGCCCGACAGACCAAGGGCATAGACTAAATCCGTACAGAAGTACAAAAGGAAACCCGCGAATAACCCCCCCGATGCGACAGTCAGCGTACCACCACGCCGCGTCAATCGCAGCGAGAAGCTTGCGGCGATCAGCACCATGGCGCACAACAGCAACGGGCTGGCCAGCAGGGAGTGCAGATAGAGCCGGTGGCGCTGCGCCGAAAAGCCGGCATCCTCCAGCACTTTGATGAAGCGCGGCAGCTCCCAGAACGACATGGTTTCCGGCGGGGCGAAGCTGTCTTGCAGATTCTCCAGCGTCAGGTCGGTCGATAGCCGGTAGCTGTCCAGGCTGCGCGGCTGCTCGTCGCCGCTTTTCACCACCACCTGCTCGAACTGCCAGGCGCCAGGCGCCAGGCGGGCGCGCGCCGCGTCGATCCGGCCGGTGAATTGCTCGTTCTTGTCGTACAGGAAGACGATGATGCCGCGGAACACCTGGGTCGCCGGGTCGACGCCCTCGGCATGCAGGATGGAGGAGCCGTCGCCGTTGGCCTGGCGCACCCACAGGCCGGCGTCGGACACCGACAGAAGATTGGTGTTCCAGTCCAGGTTGCTGCGCTCCAGAAACTCGTAGCGCGCCGTCAGGATGGAGGCGAAGGGGTTGAAGATGGTGACCCGGAAACCGCCGATCAGCAGCGCGCAGATCAGCGCCGGGGCCAGGAACTGCCAGACCGAGATGCCGGCCGCGCGGGCCACCACCAGCTCCTGCGAGCGGGTGAGGCGGGTCAGCGACAGCAGCCCGGCGAACAGCACCACGAAAGGCAGGATGATCTGCGCCATGTTGGGCTGCTTCAGCAGCGCCATGGTCAAGACCGTGCGGAAGCCGACATCCTGATGCGAGGAGGCGCGGCGTAGCAGCTCCACCGTGTCGGCGATGAAGACGATCGCCATGATGCCCAGGAACACGCTGGCGAACAGCATCAGGAAATGCTGCCCCAGATAGCAGGACAGGGTGAAGGAGAGGCGGATTCGCGCCCGGCTGAAGCTGGCGAGGCTCATGCGCTGGCGGCCTCCAGGCTGACGGGCGGACGGCGACGGCGATGCAGCAGCACGAACAGGCTGATCAGCGCCGGCACCACGGCGCAGGCATACATCAGCCCGGCCGCCGCCGGCATCCGGTTCGCCAGCGTGATGCTGGCCATGTAGAGCGCCTGACAGCCGAACACCAGCAGCACCGCGGTCAGCAGCCGGTAGGGCCGGCCCCGGCGGGAGAATTCGCCGCTGAACAGGCAGGCCAGCCCGATCAGCGCGTAGCTGATGCTGAGCAGCGGGCTGGCGAGCCGGTCATGCGCCTCGGTGCGCAGCCGGTTGCGGAAGCGTACATCGTCGGCATTGTCGCTCACCACCAGCAACTCGTGAAAGAACCGCTCGCGCGGTTCGCGCCAGCGCTCGCCGGCGGCCTGCTGCATGCTGCCGATCTCGACGGTATAGCGGTCGAAGTAGAGGGTGGTCAGCCGGCCCTGTTCGTCCAGCGCCTGGCGGTTGCCATTCACCAGCACGACGCGCGGCCCGGTCTCGGTGGTGACCAGCGCGCCCTGCTCGGCGATCAGCGTTTCCGGTTTGCCGGGCTGGCGGCCATCATGAATCAGGATGCCGAAAAGCTGGCCTTCGCTGGTCTGCTGGCGGATATAAACCGTCAGCTTGTCGCCCATGCTGGTGAACACGCCCTCGCGCAGCAGCACGTTGGAATAGGTGTTGCGCACCTCGAACTGCATGTCCTTGAAGTCGCGATAGGCGGCTGGCATGAAATACATCATCAGCGCATAGCCGATCGCCGTCACCGCGATGGCCGCCACCAGCGCCGGCCGGGCCAGCGAAAGCGGGCTCATGCCGGAGCCGAACAGCACCACCATCTCGGAATCCCCGATCATCCGGTTATAGGTGAACAGGATGGCGGAAAAACAGGCGATGGGCAGCACCAGGGCGAGAAACTGGGGCAGCAGCAGCACGGTGAGATACAGGAAGGTGCTGAGCGGCAGCCCGCGATTGACGATCAGATCGACCAGACGCAGCGATTGCGTCAGCCAGATCGCCGCCGTCAGGCAGATCAGCACGTAAACGATGGCCACCACGAGCTGCCGGACGATATAGCGGTCGATGCGGCGAAACATGCTTGCGAATACAGCCTTTGCTTCGGGAACTCCCTGGCTGGGGGTATCCGAGTTTACCTTTTGCGTAAAGGCTTTTCGCTGCTTTTCTTGGTCCCCATAACCGCTTCTCACCCCATCCTTGCGCCGGCCTCACCCCAGGTTTGCCGGCAGCGCCGCCGAAGCCGGGGTGCGTTGCGCGCCGGGGCTGTGCTATAGACGCGGGCAGCATCGAATGAAAAAGCCTGTATCCAGGAGAGCCTTCATGAAGATCGGTTTCGCAAAGCCCGAAACGCCTGCCAAGGGCGCTCTCGTCGTCGGGGTGATGGAGGACAGCAAGTTCGGCGCGGCCGCCGCCGATCTCGATATTCGCAGCGGCGGTATGCTGACCCGCGCGATGGTCGCCAGCCGCTTCACCGGCAAGGCGCACAAGACCGTGGTGGTTCTGGCCCCGGCCGGCGTCGAGTTCTCGCGCGTGGTGCTGTACGGCATGGGCAAGCCGGAAGATATGGGGCCGGGCTGGGCCGAGGAAATGGGCGGCAATGTCTATGCCGCGCTGGCCTCCTCCGGCGAGACGGAGGCGGCGCTGTGGGTCGAGGGCGCCGAGGGCAAGGCCGAGGAACTGGCGGTCATTGCCGCGCACGCCGCCTATGGCGCGCTGCTGCGCAGCTACCGTTTCGACAAATACCGCACCAAGGAAAAGGCCGAGGACAAGCCGACGCTGAAGAAGCTGACGGTGCTGACCGACAAGGCTTCGACTGCCAAGAAGCTGTTCGGCGATCTGGAAGCCATCGCCGAGGGCGTGTTCCTGACCCGCGACGTGGTGTCCGAGCCGGGCAACATCATCTATCCCGAAACCCTGGCCGATGTCGCCAAGGGCCTGACCGATCTGGGCGTCGAGGTCGAGGTGCTGGGGCAGAAGGAAATGAAGAAGCTGGGCATGGGCGCGCTGCTGGGCGTGGCCCAGGGCAGCGTGCGCGAGCCCAAGATGGTGATCATGCAGTGGAAGGGCGCGCCGAAATCGAAGGAGGCGCCGCTGGCCTTCATCGGCAAGGGTGTCACCTTCGACACCGGCGGCATCTCGATTAAGCCGGCCGGCGGCATGGAGGAGATGAAGTGGGACATGGGCGGCTCCGGCACCGTCATCGGGCTGATGAAGGCGCTGGCCGGCCGTAAGGCGAAGGCCAATGTCATCGGCATCGTCGGGCTGGTCGAGAACATGCCGGACGGTAACGCCCAGCGCCCGGGCGACATCGTCACCTCGATGTCCGGCCAGACCATCGAGGTCATCAACACCGACGCCGAAGGCCGACTCGTGCTGGCCGATTGCCTGTGGTACTGCCAGGACCGCTTCAAGCCGCGCTTCATGGTCGATCTCGCCACGCTGACCGGCGCGATCATCATTTCGCTGGGCCATGAGCATGCCGGCATGTTCGCCAGCGACGATGGCCTGGCCGAACAGATCGCCGCCTGCGGCAAGGAGATCGGCGAAACCGTCTGGCGCATGCCGATCGGCGATTCCTACGACAAGGAGCTGAATACCGATGCGGCCGACATGAAGAATGTCGGCGGCCGGCCGGGCGGCTCCATCACCGCCGCGATGTTCCTGAAGCGCTTCACCAACGATGTGCCCTGGGTGCATCTGGACATCGCCGGCGTCGCCTGGGCCTACAAGGACAAGCCGACCGTGCCGAAGGGGGCTTCCGGCTACGGCGTGCGGCTGCTGGACCGGCTGGTCGCCGTCCATTACGAAGCCTGAACGGAGAAAACGCGCCATGGCCGATCCCACCCTGACCTTGACCAGGCGGCCGGACGGCGTGGCGACGCTGCGCCTCAACCGGCCGGATATTCACAACGCCTTCGACGATGTTCTGATCGGCGAGATGACGGCGCTGCTGAAGGAGATCGCCGAGGATGCGTCGATCCGGCTGCTGATTCTGGCCTCGGAGGGCAAAAGCTTCTCCGCCGGGGCCGATCTCGGCTGGATGCAGCGCATGGCGTCTTATGGCGAGCGCGAGAATTTCACCGACGCGGTCGCGTTGACCGAGCTGATGGAGGCGCTGGACAGCCTGCCGATGCCGGTCGTCGGCCGCATCCAGGGGGCGGCGATGGGCGGCGGGGTCGGGCTGGTCGCCTGCTGCGATATCGCGATTGCCGTCGATAGCGCCAAATTCTCCCTGTCGGAAGTGCGTCTCGGCATCATTCCGGCGGCCATCGGCCCCTATGTGCTGCGCGCCATCGGCACCCGCCAGGCCCGGCGCTATTTCCTGACCGGCGAGCGGTTCGACGCCGAGACCGCCAAGCGCATCGGCCTGCTGCATGAGGTGGTGCCCGCCGATCAGCTCGACGCGGCGGTAGATGAGATGGTCGCCACGCTGCTGCTGGCCGGCCCGATGGCGACCCGCGCGGCCAAGGATCTGATCGCCGCCATCGAAGGCAAGGAGCTGGACGGCAATCTGCGGCGCGACACCGCCGCGCGCATCGCCCGCACCCGCGCCACCCCGGAAGGCAAGGAGGGCATCGCCGCCTTCCTGGAAAAGCGCAAGCCGAACTGGGTCGCGCAATGACGATCGGCACGCTGCTGATCGCCAATCGCGGCGAGATCGCCTGCCGGGTCGCCCGCACCGCCCGCCGGATGGGTATCCGCACCATCGCGGTCTATTCCGATGCCGACGCCGGCAGCCTGCATGTCGCCAGTTGCGACGAGGCCTGGCCCATCGGCCCGGCCCCGGCGCGCGACTCCTATCTGCGCAGGGACGCCATCCTGGACGTCGCCAGGAAGGCAGGGGCGGATGCGATCCATCCCGGCTATGGCTTCCTGTCGGAGAATGCGGCCTTCGCCAAGGCCTGTGCGGCGGCGGGCATTCTCTTCGTCGGCCCGCCAGCCGGCGCCATTGAGGCGATGGGGTCGAAATCGGCGGCCAAGCAGCTCATGGAAAAGGCCGGCGTGCCGCTGGTGCCGGGCTATCACGGCGAGGACCAGGACGCAGCCTTCCTGGAGCATCAGGCCAACCGCATCGGCTATCCGGTGCTGATCAAGGCCTCGGCCGGCGGTGGCGGCAAGGGCATGAAGGTGGTGGAGAAGCCGGTGGATTTCGCCGGCCAGCTTGCTTCCGCCAAGCGCGAGGCGGCGGCCTCCTTCGGCGACGAGCAGGTGCTGATCGAGAAATATCTGATTCGTCCGCGCCATATCGAAATTCAGGTCTTCGCTGACAGTCACGGCAATTGCGTCTCGCTGTTCGAGCGCGACTGCTCGGTCCAGCGCCGGCACCAGAAGGTGATCGAGGAAGCCCCGGCCCCGGGCATGACCGAGGAACGCCGGCGCGAGATGGGCGCTGCCGCCGTCGCGGCGGCCAAGGCCATCGGCTATGTCGGGGCGGGCACGGTGGAATTCATCGTCGATGCCGGCGGCGATTTCTTCTTCATGGAGATGAACACCCGCCTGCAGGTCGAGCATCCGGTGACCGAGATGATCACCGGCCTGGATCTGGTGGAGTGGCAGCTTCGCGTCGCGGCCGGCGAAGCGCTGCCGCTGCGCCAGGAGCAGCTCGCCATCGGCGGCCACGCCTTCGAGGTGCGGCTCTATGCCGAGGACCCGGCGCGCGATTTCGTGCCGCAGACCGGCCGGCTGGCAGCGCTGCGTTTCCCGGCGGAGAGCGCATCGGTGCGTATCGATACCGGCGTGCGGGAGGGCGATACCGTCTCCGTCCATTACGACCCGATGATCGCCAAGCTGATCGTCCATGGCCCCGACCGCGCGGCGGCGCTGGCCCGGCTGCGCCAGGCGCTGCGCGGCACCAAGGTGGCCGGCTTCACCACCAATATCGATTTCCTGGCCGCCCTTGCCGGGCATCCGGCTTTCGCCGCAGGCGAGGTGCATACCGGCTTCATCGCCGAACATGAGGCGGAATTGCTGCCCGCCGAAAGGCCGGCGGAGGATACCCACCTGGCGCTGGCCGCGCTGGCCTTCATGGCCGACCGCCAGCGCGCCGCCTGTGAGGCCGCTGCGCTGTCGGGCGATCCTTCATCGCCCTGGCACGCCGTGACGGGCTGGCGGCTGAACGACGAATCGCACCACACGCTGCGTTTCAAGGATGGCGAGGCCGAGCGGGAAGTGACCGTGCATTTCCGCCGCGAGGGCTATCGCCTCGACCTGCCGGGCGGCAGCCGGGACGCCACGGTCGCCGCCGGCTCCAGCGGCGACATGATCGTCACGCTGGATGGCGTGCGCAGCGCTGCGACGGTGATCCGCGATGGGCTGGAGCTAACCGTGTTTCCCGGCGGCGGCCTGCCCAGCCGTCGGCTGGCGCTGATTGACCCGCTGCTCGCCGCCGAGGCGATGGCCGAGGGGCAGGGCGCGCGCTTCACCGCGCCGATGCCGGGCAAGATCGTCCAGGTGCTGATCGAGGCCGGCGCCTCAGTGGAGAAGGGTGCTGCGTTGATCGTGATGGAGGCGATGAAGATGGAGCACACCATCGCCGCCCCGGCCGATGGCACGGTCTCGGAAATTCATTATCAGGTCGGCGATCTAGTCGAAGACGGCGCCGAGTTGCTCAGTTTCGAACGTTCCGCGTAGCTTCGGGCTCCGCAGGGCGAGTCGGATTATATATAGCGGACGGTGCCGCGAGGCACCGGGCGGCTTGCCAGTCTTCGGCATAACAGCCCTGGCGGATTCCATGTGGTCGGCGGGGCGGGCTTGTCGCTACAGTGCGGCAAAAGCATGCCGAAGACAGGGACGGAAGAAATGGCGCTACCCGGCCGCGTGAAGATCGTGGAGGTTGGCCCGCGCGACGGGCTGCAGAACGAGGCGCAGGTGATCCCCGCCGCCGTGAAAGTGGCGCTGATCGATCGGTTGAGCGCCGCCGGCCTGCCGGTGGTCGAATCCGGCAGCTTCGTTTCGCCGAAATGGGTGCCCCAGATGGCCGACACCGCCCAGGTGCTGGCCGCCATCTCGAAGCGGCCCGGCACCGCCTATCCCGTGCTGGTGCCCAATCTGAAAGGCCTGGAAGTGGCGCTGGCCGCCGGGGTCGAGGAGATCGCGGTGTTTGGCGCGGCCTCGGAAAGCTTTTCCCAGCGCAATATCAACTGTTCCATCGCCGAGAGTCTGGAGCGCTTCCGCCCGGTCGCCGAGACGGCACGGGGCGCGGGCATCCGTGTGCGGGGCTATGTCTCCTGCGTGCTTGGCTGCCCCTATGAGGGCGAGATCGCGCCGGAAGCAGTCGCCGCCGTCTCCCAGGCGCTGTTCGCGATGGGCTGCTACGAGGTGTCGCTGGGCGACACCATCGGCGTGGGCACGCCAGGCAAGGCCAAGGCGATGCTGCGGGCCGTCGCGTCCGACATTCCAATGGACCGGCTGGCCGTCCATTTCCACGACACGTACGGCCAGGCGCTGGCCAATATCTATGCAGCACTGGAGGAGGGGGTGTCGGTCGTCGACAGCTCCGTCGCCGGGCTGGGCGGCTGCCCCTACGCCAAGGGGGCCAGCGGCAATGTCGCCACCGAGGATGTGGTCTATATGCTGAACGGGCTTGGCATCGAGACCGGCATCGATATCGATGCGCTGGTGGAGACCGCCTTCTTCATCTCCGACGCTTTGGGCCGGCCGCCCGCCTCCAAGGTCGCCAGGGCGATTGCCGGCAAGAAGGCGTCGTGACCATGGCGATTACGACCTTAAAAGGCCGGCTGCCAGCGCTGCTGGTCATGGCGACGGCGCTGCTGGTGCTGTTCCTGCCGTCGCCGGAGGGGGCGCCCGCCGGCTTCTCCGCCGCCGCCGCGCTGACCGTCTTCGCCATCGGCTTCTGGGCCACCGGGGCGCTGCCGGAATATCTGACGGCGGTGTGCTTCTTCCTGCTGGCGATGATCTTCAAGGTCGCCCCCGCGCCGGTGATCTTCTCCGGCTTTGCCGCCGGCGCGCTGTGGCTGGTGTTCGGCGGGCTGATCATCGCCGCCGGCGTGCAGAAGACCGGGCTGGGCCGGCGCATCGCGGAATTGCTGGTCGGCCGGCTGGCGGGCTCCTATTTCCGCGTCATCTCCGGCGTCGTGCTGGTCTGCCTCGCGCTGGCCTTCCTGATGCCCTCGACCATGGGACGGGTGTTGCTGCTGGTGCCGATCTTCCTGGCGCTGGCCGACCGGCTGGGTTTCGCGCCCGGCAGCAACGGGCGCACCGGTATGATGGTGGCGGTGGCGCTGGGCAGCTTCCTGGGGCCGGCGGCGATCCTGCCGGCCAATGTGCCGAACAATGTGCTGGCCGGCGCGGCCGAGGCCTATCACGGCATCGTCATCACCTATTTCGACTATCTGCTGCTGCATTTCCCGGTGCTGGGCGCGGTGAAGTCGCTGCTGCTGGTGGTGCTGATCTGCCGCATCTTCCCCGACACGGTGCGCGCCGCCGAGGCGCCGCCGGTCGAGCGCACCAGGCTGGCGGGAGACGAGCGCAACCTGGCCATCATCCTGGGCATCGCGCTGGCCTTCTTCGTCACCGATACGCTGCACGGCATCTCGCCCGCCTGGATATCGCTGGCCGCCGGCGTCGCCTGCCTGCTGCCGATGATCGCCATCGTGACGCCGCAGGGCTTCCGCACCGACGTGCAGATGGGGCCGCTCTTCTACGTCGCCGGCATATTGGGGCTGGGGGCGCTGGTCGCCTCCAGCGGGGTCGGGGACTACCTCTCGCATCTGCTGCTGAACGCCGTGCATCTGGAAAAAGGCGCCGACGGCTATAATTTCGCGGCCCTGTCCGCTGTCGGCATGGTGCTGGGCATGCTGGCGACCATGCCCGGCATCCCGGCCATCCTGTCGCCGATCGCCGGCGATATCTCGGCCGCGACCGGCATGCCGCTGGAGACGGTGCTGATGCTGCAGGTGGTGGGGTTCTCGACCCTGGTGCTGCCCTACCAGGTGCCGCCGGTGCTGGTGGCGCTGCAGGTCGGCGGCGTATCGGTACGCGATGCGGCCAAGGTGACGCTGCCGCTGATGCTGCTGACCTGGGCGGTGCTTATCCCGCTCGATTATCTCTGGTGGGTGGCGCTGGGAAGGTTGAGCCTAGGATGAGCCTGCATCTGCTGAAACTCTGCGTCGGCGTCGACGACATCCAGGAGCTGCGCGACTGGCAGGACCAGCGCCGGGCGCAGCAGCTTGCCGCCGGGGAGACGCCGCGGCTGCGCCATGTCACGCGCAACTGGCCGCGCCGCGCCGAGGAGGTGCTGGAGGGCGGGTCGCTCTATTGGGTGATCAAGGGCTTCATCCGGGTGCGCCAGCGCATCATTGGCTTCGACGAAGTGATCGACCCGGTGGAGGGCACGCGCAAATGCGGCCTCGTGCTCGATCCGGCGCTGGTGGAGACCGAGCTCCAGCCGCACCGCCCGATGCAGGGCTGGCGCTATCTGGAGCCGGCCGACGCGCCCCTCGACCGGCAGGGTGGTAATGCCGCCGGTGGCGAGGCCGATTTGCCGCCGGAGATGCTGGCCGAGCTGCGCGAGCTGGGAATCCTGTAGCTCAGCGCGAAATGCGCTGCGGTGACACGGTGAAATCGACGGTGGTGGCGCTGCCGCCATTCGGTTGCAGCGTGATGGTGGCGATCCGCGCGCCCCGGCCGTAGGTCATGGTGGTAACCGAGGAGCGGACCACGGTGATCCGGTCCCAGGAGAATTTCGGCATTTCGCGCTCGTAGAAAGCATACATCTCGGTCAGCGGGTAGCTGGCGTCGAGGGCGAGGCGGCCGATCCATCCATCCTCGGCGCCCAATATGATGGTCTTGTCCAGATCCATCCGGGCATTCGCCGGCAGCGGCACGTCGCTGAATTGCGAGAAGGCGGGCGGCGGTGCCGGGCTGCCGTTGCGCGTGCCGCCGGCAGGGGCGCTGGCCGAGGTGGTGATGCTATTGCTGCTGGTCAGCGGGTTCATCTGACAGCCTGTGACCAGCAGAACGACGCCCAGGGCGCCCAGAACGGTCACGGCGGCTGGTCGGAGTGTCACATCAGGCATTCTGTCCCCTGTCATCTACCCTGTCGGCGCGCCGTTGACCTGTCGCGGCGTATCATTTCCCATGCCCTCCGGCATGGCGGGCCCTACTATACACCGTAGGGCCAAGGGGATCATGCCTCAAATTATAGGAAAATGCGTTGGGAGTTCCAGCGATTGGACGCGCCTGGCGGCCGCGCGCGGAACGTCCCATGACGGTTCTGCGAACATTAGCGAAAAAACACCTGGACAGGCCGAAATCACCCGACTATATATCCGCCCGCCACGACGATGGCGGCTCCGCAAGGGGCGCTCGCAGCGGCCTAGAGACGAAAAAACTTCTTGCAAAAGAACGGCCTCATCTCTAGATTGGTTTTTCCGGGTCGGCGATCAGTTGGCCCTTGGATGCACCATCACATATCGCCTAGCGCGACCGGCGCAGATTTGCCGGAGGTGATGGTGTCGCTCATTGACAAGTGAATATT
>NZ_LPXN01000157.1 GCF_001618175.1 Oceanibaculum pacificum
TCCCCCCTTGCGGGGGAGGGTGGGGAGGGGGGTAGCCGCATGCTCGTCACTTCCGGCCCATCAAATCTACGAAGCGGTCGAAGAGGTAGTGGCTGTCATGCGGGCCGGGGCTGGCTTCCGGGTGGTATTGCACGGAGAAGACCGGCTTGCCCTTCAGCTTCAGCCCCTCGACGGAGCCGTCGAACAGCGAGATGTGGGTGACTTCCACAGTGTCCGGCAGGCTGTCGCCATCGACCACGAAGCCGTGATTCTGGCTGGTGATCTCGACCTTGCCGGTTTCCAGATCCTTCACCGGGTGGTTGGCGCCGCGATGGCCGCGCTCCATCTTGCCGGTCTTGCCGCCCAGCGCCAGGGCCAGCATCTGGTGGCCGAGGCAGATGCCGAACACCGGCATGTCCTTGTCGATCAGCTCTTTCAGCACCGGCACGGCATAGTCGCCGGTCGCCGCCGGGTCGCCCGGGCCATTGGCCAGGAACACGCCGTCCGGCTGATGGCGCAGGATGTCCTCGGCGGTCGCCGTCGCCGGCACCACGGTCACCTCGCAGCCGGCATTGGCCAGGCAGCGCAGGATGTTGCGCTTGGCCCCGAAATCCACCGCGACCACCTTCTTGCGCGGCGCGGTCTGGCGGCCATAGCCCTCCGGAATGTCGCCCTCGGCGAAGGCCCACAGGCTCTCATCCCACTTATAGGTCTGCCGGCAGGATACGTCCTTGGCCAGATCCATGCCTTCCAGGCCCGGCCATTCGACGGCCAGGGCGTGCAGTTCCTCGATGTTCAGCTTGCCGTCCGGCGCGTGGCGCAACGCGCCGTTGGGCGCGCCGGCATCGCGGATGCGGCGGGTCAGCTTGCGGGTATCGACGCCGCTGATGCCCGGCAGATCGTGGCTTTTCAGCCAATCGTCCAGGTGACGCGTGGCGCGGTAATTCGATGGCTCGGTGACCGAGGCGCGCAGCACCAGCCCGCGGGCCGGCGGGGTCACGGTCTCGATATCGGCGTCGTTCGCCCCCACATTACCGATATGCGGGAAGGTGAAGGTGATGATCTGGCCGGCATAGGAGGGATCGGTCATGATCTCCTGATATCCGGTCAGGGAGGTGTTGAAGCAGACTTCGCCCACCTTCGTGGTCGCCGCCCCGAGGCCATGGCCCCAGAACACCGTACCGTCGGCGAGCACCAGCGCCGCCGTCGTCCCCTCTGGCGGGGTCGGGGCGGTGAAACCGTATTGATTTGGCATCCGGCCTATCCTATATCGAGCGCCCGCACGCCGCCGGTTGGCGGGCGCAGAGATGCAGCGGCGGGCAAATTGCCGGAGTGATAAGCAAATCCCGTACCGACGTCAAGTGTTGTGAAATAAAATTTTCCTAGCGAAAACAGTCACTTGGCAATTTTTATCGAATTGCGCGGAATCTAATTTTGGATTACCGTCCCTTAACTTCGCCCATGCTTTGCGAGGAACTACATGCTTCGCCAACGGCTTAACGAATCGCTGAAAGAGGCGATGAAGGCACGCGACGAGCGCGCCGTGTCCACCCTTCGGCTGATTCTGGCCGCCTTGAAGGACCGCGACATTTGCGCGCGCGGCAAGGGCAATAATGACGGCATCTCGGAAACCGAGATCCAGCTGATGCTGCAAAGCATGATCAAGCAGCGCCACGAATCGATCGATATGTACGAGCGCGGCGGCCGCTGCGAGCTGGCCGAGCAGGAGCGCGGCGAAATCACCATCATCGAGCGCTTCCTGCCCAAGCAGCTCGACGAGACGGAGATCGCGTCGGCCGTGGAGCGCGCCATCAGCGACGTGCAGCCCAGCGGCGTGAAGGACATGGGCAAGGTCATGGCCTTCCTGAAGCAGCACTATCCCGGCCAGATGGATTTCGGCAAGGCCAGCGGCCTGCTGCGCGGCCGGCTGGTCGCCTAAGCCCCCTTATTTCCTGTATCGCCGCAGCCGGGCTTGCCCATACCGGGGCAGGGCCGGCCGTGGCATGGGAAGATGGGGCGCGCCTCCCCATATCTCGGACTCGCCCGCCAGACGAAACCGCGTATGATAGCGTCCTCGTCTTGGCACGGCGTCGACATCGAGCACGGAACATTGGGGTTCAATGTCCTTACCGCCGGAATTTCTGAACGAATTGCGCGACCGGGTGCCGGTGTCCGAGATTGTCGGACGGCGGGTTCGCCTTGCGCGCAAGGGGCGGGAATTCCAGGGGCTGTGCCCGTTCCACAACGAAAAGACACCCTCCTTCACAGTCAATGACGATAAGGGCTTCTACCATTGCTTCGGCTGCGGCGCGCATGGCGACGTCATCACCTTCGTGATGAACACCGAGGCGCTGAGCTTTCCCGAGAGCATCGAGAAGCTGGCGCAGATGGCCGGCATGCAGGTGCCGCGCGAAAAGCCGGAGGATCGCGAGCGCCAGCAGAAGCGGCGCACGCTGGAGGAGGTGGTGGAGGCCGCCTGCCGCTGGTACGAGCGCAATCTGCGCCTGCCCGTCGGCAAGGAGGCGATGGCCTATCTGCAAGGCCGTGGCCTGGACGAGGCGACGCTGAAGCGCTTCCGGCTGGGCTATGCGCCGAACGAACGCACGGCCCTGAAGGCGCATCTGGTCGCCGAGGGCTTCGAGGAGCCGCTGATCATCGAGGCCGGGCTGCACAAGCCCGCCGAAGAAGGCCCTGACGGCCAAGGTGGGGCGGGGCGCGGGCCGATCGATTATTTCCGCCATCGCGTCATGTTCCCGATTACCGACCGGCGCGGCCGGGTCATCGGCTTTGGCGGCCGCGTCATGGGCGACGCCCAGCCGAAATACCTGAATTCGCCCGATACGCCGCTGTTCCACAAGGGCCGGGTGCTCTATGGCCTGGCACAGGCGCGCGAGGCGGCCGCCAAGGCCGGCGCCGTGCTGGTGACCGAGGGCTATATGGATGTGATCGGCCTGGCCATGGGCGGCTTCGGCAATGCCGTGGCCCCGCTGGGCACGGCGCTGACCGAAGAGCAGATCTTGCAGCTCTGGAAGCTCGCACCCGAGCCGTTGCTGTGTTTCGACGGCGATTCCGCCGGCCAGCGCGCCGCGGCCCGCGCGGCCGAGCGCGCCCTGCCGCTGCTGAAGCCCGGCTTTTCCCTGCGCTTCGTCACCCTGCCGGCCAAGGAAGACCCGGACAGCCTGATCCGCACCCAGGGCCCGGCGGCGATGCGCCGGCTGCTCGACCAGGCCAAGCCACTGGTCGAGGCGCTGTGGGAGGTGGAGAAGGCGAAGCTGAACAGCGAGACGCCGGAACAGCTCGCCCTGCTGCGCCAGAGCCTGGAGGCCGCGGCATCGCGAATCGAGGACCGCACCATTCAGGGCCTGTACCGGTCCAACCTGTTGCGCCGGATGGAGGATGCCTATATGGGCGGCGTGGCCATCGCCGCGCGCCCGCCCGCCAGTCCCCCCCAGGGACAGACGCAGGGGTACACCCAGGGGCAGGGACAGGGCCAGCGGCGCTGGGCGGAGCGCAGTCGCGGGCGGTTCCGGCGCAACGGCTATCAGGACCGTCCGCCGACATCCTCGGAAAAACTGGCCGACATGATCGAGGCCCGGGGCATGGGGGCCTATGCGTCGGGTTTGCGGCTGCGGCGTAACCAGCAGATTCTGCTGGCCGCCTTGGTTAACCACCCGGCTCTGATCGAGGAATATGCCGAGGTGGCGGCCCAGGTCGAACTGGCCGATCCGGAACTCGACCGGCTGCGCCGGATATTGCTGGGTATCCCTGCCGCGCTTTCCGACCTTGACGTAGAGGCAGTTGATAGCCACTTTTCTGCCCAGGGTTTTTCGACTGTCTTGCAACGTCTGCGCGCGCCGGACGTCGAGGATGCCGCCCCCTTCGTCCGCGTCATCGTGCCTGACGACCGGACACGCCAGTCGCTGGACGATTTTCTGATGCGATTGTCGACCCAAGGGGAATTGGAAGCTCAGTTGGCGGAAGCGCAGGACGCCCTGACAAATGCGATGACCGAGGAAAACTGGGCGCGAATGGTATCTCTGCGGCAGGCCTTGCAGGATCTGGTAAACGGCCCGGCGACGAACGAGTCGATGGTTTCCAGCGCGGGCGGGCCCCAGGGTGGGTCCGGTTCTACCGGCACGAACAGTCAGTCTTAGCGGGATTACGTTGGAAAGGACGCTGGGGGGCGTCCGACCGGCGATTTTTTGTATTGAGAGGGCAGTGACGAATGGCGACCAAATCGGCAGCGACCGAAGAGAAAGACGAAGCCCGCGACGATCAGAACGACGCGCCGCTGATCGACAATGTCGGCGCCGCCGTGAAGCGTCTGATCCAGAAGGGCAAGGAGCGCGGCTACATCACCTATGATGAGCTGAATTCCGCGCTGCCCTCCGACCAGATGTCCTCCGAGCAGATCGAGGACATCATGACCCAGCTCTCCGAGATGGGCGTGAACGTCATCGACGACGACGACAAGGAGGAGCGCGAGGAGCGCGCCAGCGGCGACGACGAAGACGAGGATGTCGTCAAGGGCGGCAATATAGACGATGACGATATCGGCCGGACCGACGACCCGGTGCGCATGTATCTGCGCGAGATGGGCTCGGTCGAGCTGCTGTCGCGCGAGGGCGAGATCGCCATCGCCAAGCGCATTGAGGCCGGCCGCGAGGCGATGATCGGCGGCATCTGCGAGAGCCCGCTGACCTTCGACGCCATCCTGGCCTGGCGCAACGCGCTGATCGACGAGCGCATCCTGTTGCGCGACATCATCGATCTGGACGCCACCTATGGCGCCGACCCGGACGAGGCCGAAGGCGAGGAAGAGGAGGGGGCCGCCCCCGCCATCGCCAAGGAAGAAGAGCCGGAAGTCGAGGTCGAGGAAAGCGAAGAAGGCGACGACGACGAGAACACCATGTCGCTCTCGGCCATGGAGGCCGAGCTGAAGCCCAAGGTGCTGGAGCAGCTGGACCAGATCGCCGACGCCTATGGCAAGCTGCAGAAGCTGCAGGAACGCCGCCTGCTGAAGGTGCAGAAGGGCGAGGCGCTGGCCAAGCAGTCCGAGACCAAGTACGAGCAGCAGCGCGCCCAGCTGGTCGAGATGATGAACAAGATCCGCCTGAATAACGGCCGGATCGAAGCGCTGATGGAACAGCTCTACGAGCTGAACCGCCGCCTGACCGGGCTGGAGGGCCGTCTGCTGCGCGTCGCCGAAAGCGCGGGCGTGAAGCGGCACGACTTCCTGACCGCCTATATCGGCAACGAGTTGGACCCGAACTGGCTGGAAGCCCTGGTCGGGCGCACCAAGGCCTGGGACAAGTTCATCGTCAACCAGCGCGACGAGGTGCTGGCGCTGCGTCAGCAGATCGCCGATATCTCCTCCGAGGCCGCCCTGCCGATCGGCGAGTTCCGCCGCATCGTGCAGACCGTGCAGAAGGGTGAGCGCGAGGCCAGCCGGGCGAAGAAGGAAATGGTCGAGGCCAACCTGCGGCTCGTCATCTCCATCGCCAAGAAATACACCAACCGCGGCCTGCAATTCCTGGATTTGATCCAGGAGGGCAATATCGGCCTGATGAAGGCGGTCGATAAGTTCGAATATCGCCGCGGCTACAAATTCTCGACCTACGCCACCTGGTGGATCCGGCAGGCGATAACCCGCTCCATCGCCGATCAGGCGCGCACCATCCGCATCCCGGTGCACATGATCGAGACGATCAACAAGCTGGTGCGCACCAGCCGCCAGATGCTGCACGAGATCGGCCGCGAGCCGACCCCGGAGGAGCTGGCCGAGAAGCTGGCCATGCCGCTGGAGAAGGTGCGCAAGGTGCTGAAGATCGCCAAGGAGCCGATCTCCCTCGAAACCCCGATCGGCGACGAGGAAGACAGCCATCTGGGCGATTTCATCGAGGATAAGAACGCCATCCTGCCGGTCGACGCGGCGATCCAGGCGAATTTGCGCGAGACCACGACGCGCGTGCTCTCCAGCCTGACCGCCCGTGAGGAGCGCGTGTTGCGCATGCGCTTCGGCATCGGCATGAACACCGACCACACGCTGGAAGAGGTCGGCCAGCAATTCTCGGTGACCCGCGAGCGTATCCGCCAGATCGAGGCGAAGGCGCTGCGCAAGCTGAAACATCCCAGCCGCAGCCGCAAGCTGCGCAGCTTCCTGGACACCTGAGACCGCCCTGTCGCCGGAACCGAGGAACCCGCCGCTGGCATGCGCCAGGGCGGGTTCTTTTTATCCCCGCCAGCGGCGCCGGTTGACGCGCCCCCCGCCGTGCGGGATAAACGCCGCCGGGAGCGCCTCCACGGGCCTGTAGTTCAGCGGTTAGAACCCACCGCTCATAACGGTGTTGTCGCAGGTTCGAATCCTGCCGGGCCCACCACTCCCCTCACGGAAAGCGTTCGATATGGGTTTCGCCGGTGCGGCCGATATACAGCGCCCGCCGGCCGATGAACGAGACGACATAGCCGGCGCAGCCGGCGGATGCCGCTTTCTCGCAGAATCCCTTGTAGCTGTATCCCGCCACCCTCTGTTGCGCCTCGCGGATCGCCGCCTGAAGGCGGGCGGTATCCAGGCTCGCGGCGATGGGCGTGGCGATCCGGTGCGTCGGCAGTTCAGCGCTGTCGCCATCGGGAAGGTAGTAGAGGGCGACCGCGCGCCGGAAATCGATGGCGTAGCTCTCGAAGCCCGCTTCCATCAATACCCCGACGATCTGCGCAAAATGCATCATGTCGCTCTCGGCGCCGTCGAGGCAGGTCCGGGCGACGGATATCTGGCGATCATCCATGGGATATACCGTTCAGTCGTTCAAGTATCGGGTTATGCGAGGGGCATGCGGTGCATCGCGCTCTGTTCGACCATGCGCTTCAGCAGCCGTTCGAGCGTGGCGCGTTCCTCCGCCGAAAGCTGGCCGAAGAATTCGCTGTCGTTTCGGTCGGCCAGGGCGGCCAGTTCCGGCACCAGCCCCACCCCTTGCGGGCTCAGCGCCAGCGTCTGCGCCCGTCCGTCATGAGCGCTGGCCTGCCGCAGCACCAGGGATTTGCCGATCAGCCTGTCGGCCAGCTTGGTGATGGCGCCCCGGCTCATCCCCATCTCGGCCGCGAGATGGCTGGGCGGGGTCGGCGGCTTGCCGTAGAGCGTACGCAGCAGCGCCCACTCGGCGACCGTCACGCCCTTGCCGTCCAGCTTGCCGGCAAAGGCTTGGGACACATGGTTGGACACGGCGCGCAGCCAGAAACCCAGATGCGCGCTGAGATCGGAAACGGGCGGGGGCGATACGGCTGTCATGATTGACTAGGAAACTAAATCAATGAAGTTTCCTAGTCAACTGAATTGGACGGGCTGCTAGCCGCGTTCCGTGCCTTCGGATTTCAGCGACCACATCAAGGCCAGCACCGCGCCCTTGGCGCGGGGCAGCAGCGCCAGCGTCAGCGCCAGGCTGAGGACGGACCAGCCGATGGCCTGGGCCCAGACATTGGGCTGGTAGAGCTGCTCCAGATACAGCATCGGCGGGATCACCAGATGGGCGACAACGAACACCGTCAGCCAGGGCGGCATGTCGTCGGCGCGCAGATGGCCATAGGGCTCGCCGCAGGACGGACAATGCGGGGTCACGCTCAGATAGCTGTGCAGCAGCTTGCCGTCGCCGCAGCTGGGGCAACGGCCCTTCAGGCCGCGCCAGAGGGCGGCGGACAGGTAGGGCGGGGCGTTGCGGTCGAGCATGGCCATGGCGGTTTTCCAAGGAACGATGGCGAAGCCCGTATTCTGGCATGGCAGGCCGCATATGCCATGCGCGCAATCGCGGGTGCGGCCCTGTGTCGCCCTGCTGCATCGCTGGAAGCGGGGAAGGGAACATGGGCCGCGTTCGAGAGTTTGTTAGGCAGGAGTTCTTAACAAGGAGAATACCGATGAATTGGGATCAGGTCGCCGGCAAGTGGAAGCAGATGCAGGGCAAGGCCCAGGTTCAGTGGGGCAAGCTGACCAATGACGATCTCGACGTCATGGAAGGCAATCGCGACCAGTTGGTCGGCAAGATTCAGGAGCGCTACGGCATCGCCAAGGATGAGGCCGAGCGCCAGGTCGATAGCTGGCAGCGCACCCTCTGATCCGGCGCTGACCGAATCGATGGAACCGCCCCTCTCCGGAGGGGCGGTTTTTTAGCGCAACCCGCCGATCGCCAAGCTCATGAGCCAGAGCAGCACCGCGCTGCCGACGCTGTAGCGGGCATAGCGCCGGTAAATGTCGCGCAGCGTCTCGCCGATGATGCGTTGCAGCCGGTCGGCGGGCAGCGGGTATTGCTTGTCCAGCAGCATCCAGGTTTCGGTCTTGCGGTAATCGGTCGAGGGCGCCACCAGGGAGAAATACCCCAGGATAACGGCCATGATCGTCAGCAAGGCCGCCCCTGTCTTCAGCGACAGGGGCACATCGAAACTGACCGCGATCATGGTGGTGCCGATGGCGAAAAGCGCGAAGGCGGTCGCGCGGCGCACGGAAATTTCAGCGCAGGCTTGAATAGTGTCCACCGCAGGGAATCCATCGAGGAAGGTTGAGGCCTTCCATTAGATTATGCTGGATACGCGGTTCAGCAAGAGTTTCAGCAACAGGGCCGGGGCGCTCAGCCCGCCGGTTCCAGGCCAAGCGACGGGGCTAGGCCGTAATAGCCTAGAACGCCCCAATAAATCAGCCGCAGCAACAGCAGCCAGAAGATCGACACCAGCGGCAGCAGGCCACGGGCGACGAAGTCGGGCGTGATCTTGGCGGTCACGTCCAGGATCGGGTCAGTGAGGCGGCAAAAAGTGCGCCAGATGTAATTATGCCAGTCCGACGGCACGAACAGGCCCAACAGCATCCGTCCCAGCAGCGTATAGATGATGGCTGCGATGAGATAATTGGGAATATGGAAGTACCAGTAATCCCAGAATGGATTTTCGACGGGCATGGCGGGCGATCCGGTTTCGGGCGGTTATTCTTGGCGGGTTTCTCGGCAGAAATCATAGCATGGCGCACGATGGCGCCGGCAAGAAAAGGGCGGGATCCGAAGACCCCGCCCCAGGCTCGCAACCGTGACGCCAGGCGTCAGTCGGCTTTTTCTTCCATCAGCGTCTGGCCGCGCGGAATGCGGATCGAGTCGATGAAGTCCTGCATCTCCTTGGATGGCGGAGGCGTCATCAGGCTGACGATCCAGGTGGCCAGGAAGCCGGTCGGGATACCGAACAGGCCGGCCGAGATGTTGGACACCCCAAACCAGGTCGGCATCGCGAAGTACTTCGTCGCGACCAGGTAGAACAAGGTGAAGCCGAAGCCGACGATCATGCCGGCGATGGCGCCTTCCTTGGTGCATCGCTTCCACCAGACGCCCAGCACGAGGACCGGGAACAGGCCGGCCGCCGCAAGGGAGAATGCCCAGGCCACAAGGGCCAGGATACCGCCTGGTCTGGTCGAGGCCACCACCGCGGCCATCAAGGCGACGACGATCAGCAGAATGCGCGAGATCGTCAGGCGCTTGGCCGTGGAGGCGGTCGGGTCGACCATTCGGTAGTAGATGTCGTGGCTGAGCGCGTTGGCGATGGCGAGCAGCAGGCCGTCCGCGGTGGACAGCGCGGCCGCGAGGCCACCGGCGGCGACCAGACCGGCGATCACGTAAGGCAGGCCGGCGATTTCCGGCGTTGCGATGACGATCACGTCCGGATTGATCTTGAACTCGGTGAATTGCAGCAGGCCGTCATTATTCGCGTCAGCGATGGTGACCAGCCCGATTTCCGAGTAGATGCGCACCCAGTTCGGCAGCTCGGCGATCGAGGTGCCGATGACGTTGTTGTAGATTTCGTACTTCGCGAAGGCCGCGTAGGACGGCGCCGTGAAATACAGCAGGAAGATGAACAGCAGGCTCCAGCCGACCGACTTGCGGGCGTCACGCACGCTGGGCGTGGTGAAGAAGCGCATAAGCACGTGCGGCAGGGAGGCCGTGCCGACCATCAGGCAGAGGATCAGCGCGAAGAAGTTCAGCGAGTCGAAGGTGGAGTACGGGATGACGTGAGCCTTGGCCCCCGCCAGCGCCGCCTTGGTCTGCTCCAGCTCGGTGATGCGCTGGAGGATCTCGCCATACATCAGCTGCGGCACCGGAATGCCGGTGGTCTGGGCCGACAGGATAACGACCGGCACCAGATAGGCGATGATCAGCACGATATACTGCGCGACCTGCGTCCAGGTGACCGCCCGCATGCCACCCAGCATCGAGCAGACCAGAATGCCGATCAGGCCCACGAACACCGAAATCTCGAACGAGATGCCGAGGAAGCGCGAGGCGATCGTGCCGACGCCCACCACCTGACCGACGATGTAGGTGAAGGAGCAGCAGAACAGCACGATGATGCCGATCGACCGGGCGAAGTTGCCGCCGAAACGCGCGCCCAGGAAGTCAGGCACGGTGTAGGCGCCGAACTTGCGCAGGTAAGGCGCGATCAGTACCGCCACCAGCACGTAGCCGCCGGTCCAGCCCAGCACGAAGGCAAGGCCGTCATAGCCCTGGGCGTACAGGCCGCCGGCCATGGCGATGAAGGAGGCCGCGCTCATCCAGTCGGCGGCGGTCGCCATGCCGTTATAGATGGGCGGCACCTTGCGGCCAGCGACGTAATACTCCGACACCTGCATGGTGCGCGACAGCACGCCGATGCCGGCATAGACCGCCAGGGTGAAGAAGACGAAGAGATAGCCGATGATCCGGTTCGGTACGCCGAGCTGTTCCAGGATCGCCAACAGAATGACGAAGCCTACGAAACCGCCGGTGTAGAGACCGTAGATTCGGCCGAGATTGGAGACGAAATCGCCTTTCATGTTCCGTCCCCCCTCAATCTTCGGCCATGCCGCACTCTTCATCGATCTGATTCTGCTTCGAGGAATACCAGAATGTCAGAACGACGAAGGCGATGAGCGACCCTTGCGCGGCCATATAGAAGCCGAGCGGGAAGCCGATGAAAGTGATGGTGTTCAGCTGGTTTACGAAGAAGTGCACACCGAAGCTGAAAATGAACCAGATCACCAGTGTTACCCACATGAGCGACTTGGTCCGGTTCCAATGTTCCACAGCCTTTGCAGGCGTGTCAGATGACTGGCTAGACATCGCTTGAACGTCTCCCTCCAATTGTTGCGACCGGCCTGTTTTTTATTGTTTGCCGGCTAATGACCCGAAAAGCCCTTTCAGACTAATCCCACCTTTTCTGGCGGCTTATGTCCTCGGGCCGCAGAATAAGGATGATGCGCATCCTTCTCTTGCGATATCATAAAAATATCATAGCCTTTCATTAATCAAAGCAATATTTGCGCGGGGGGAAATCCACTTGTTATCTAAAATTACACGTTATTGGCGACCACTCCCCCAAGTGGACAGCGCGCCTGCCTTTCGGAAGTTCATGGGAGAGCATGCCTCCTTCGTCGCGCAGAAATGCACGTTCGAGTATGCCCGCGCCCGCGCCGGCGTTAACTGGGACAAGCTTTTCAAGGAAACCCCGTTCCAGCACGCCATGGAAGTCTGCCGCTGGGAGGCATTCTGCTACGTGATGTCCGACATCGCGGTAATTCTGGAGGGCGAGTTGCGCGCCCATGCGCGCGGCCGGGAGATGGAACTGGCCGACCGGCTGGTCGATGTATTCACCCTGTGCCTGCTGGAGCATGAGCGCCCGGCGCATCGCCCGCAGGGCTGGGACGACGAGATCGCCGCCTTCAAGGAGCGGATCGCCCTGGTCCAGTTGGCCGCGCCGCGCGCGCCCTACGATATCGGCGAGACATCCGGCGGCCGCATCTACAAGGTGCTACCGATCCACAGCAATTTGACGCGCTTCGACCGCGAACTGGTGACCAACAATATCCGCTTCGCCCTCTGCCGGTTCCATGAGGATGCCCAGCGCCGGCTGGTCCCCGACGCCATTGTCGCCGACCTGCTCGCGAAATCCGCCGGCAAGCCCCTCCTGGCCGTTGCCGCCAGCCGCTGAGCGATGACGGCGAACGGGCCGGGGGGCGGCGCGGGGGACGGGTCGGGGGACCGAACGCCGCCCCGGTCGCGCGGCGGCCTGCGCAAGAACCTGTTCGCCGGCCTTGTCGCCGCCACCTGCGGCTTTCTGCTGGCCGCCCTGCCGCCCCTGTTCGGCACCGTCGATCTGGCGGCCGGGCTGAACGGCCTGGCGCTGCTGTCGCTATCCGGGCTGGCGCTCGGCATTGCCGCCATCTGGATTCTGCTGACCCTGATCGACGGCCATTTCGACCAGGTGGAGCGGTTGCAGGGCGCGGTATTGAGCGCCGCCGCGCGCGAGCGCGGGCTGGGCGCGGGGTGGTCCGGCGGCGATGGCCGCTCCGGCGACGAGCTGCACCGCCTGGCCGCCGTGCTGGACGATTTGCTGATCCGCTTCCAGGATCGCCGCAGCGGCGCCGACCGGCGGCTGGCGGCGATATTGGGGGCCATCGACGCGGCAATCCTGGTGGTCACCGAAACCGGGCTGGTCAGCCTGTTCAACAGCCGCGCGGCGGCGTTGCTGGGGGCCGACAGGCTGCACCTGGCCGGCAGCATCTTCGCCGCGCTGGAGCGCGAGGATGTGATCGCCGCCGCACACGCCGCCCGCGCCAATGGAAGCGGCCCGCACCGCGCCGTCCTGCGCGGGGTGCGCGGCGAGTCCCATGCCGCGCGCATCGTGCCGTTGACCGAACCCGGCGGGCTGTTGCTGGCCTTCGAGGCGGCGGAGGGCGGCCAGGAGACCGGCATCCATCACGATCTTGCCTTGCACGATCTGCCGCCGGAGGCGCCTGTTACCGGCGACACGCCGCTCGACGCGCTGTCCGCCCTGGTGCTGGATTGCGAGACCACCGGCCTGGATGTGGCCAGCGACCGCGTCGTCTCCCTCGCCACGGTGCGGATGCATGGCGCGCGCATCTATCACCACGTCACGCTGGACCGGCTGGTGCGGCCGGAAATTCCCATTCCGGCGCGCGCCAGCGTCGTGCACGGCATCACCGACGCGATGGTGGCCGGCGCACCGCCGATCGCCGATATCCTGCCAGAGGCGCTGGCGGCGATGCGCGGCAAGGTGGTGATCGGCCATTCCATCGCCTTCGACATGGCCCTGCTGCGCCGCGAGGCGCAGCGCAGCGGCATCGCCTGGGAAGAACCGGCGACGCTGTGCACCGCCTTGCTCTACAGCGCGCTGGAGCCGCGCGCGGCCGACGGCAATCTGGAAGCCATCGCGCAGTCGCTGGGCCTGGTGCCGGAGGGGCGGCACACGGCGCTGGGCGACTGCCTGCTGACGGCGGAGATTTACGCCAGTCTGCTGCCGCGCCTGCAGCGCCAGGGCGTGACCACGCTCGACGAGGCCCGCCGCTTCGCCGCGCGCGCCCGGCCGCTGCTGGAGATGCAGCGCCGCGCCGGCTGGCATGAGGCGGAAGCGCCATGAACCACAGCGCGCTGGAACGGCTGGACAGTTTCCCCTATCGCCACCGCGTGGCCGACGTCATGACCAGCCCGGTGCTGATGCTGCGGCCGGAGGAAAGCCTGGCCGAGGCTGCCGCGCTGATGGTCGAGCGCGGCGTGAGCTCCATCATCGTCGCGGAGACGCCGGAGGTGCTGTCGGCGCCGCTGGGCATCGTCACCGAGCGCGACGTGCTGCGGCAGCTCTCGCAGGACGGGCCGGCGGCGCTGGAGCGGCCGCTGTCGGAGGCGATGAGCAGCCCGGTCGCCGCGGTCTCTGACGATGCCTTCGTCTATGTCGCGCTGGGACGCATGGACCGGCTGGGCATCCGCCATCTGGCCGTGGTCGATGGCGAGGGCAGGGCGGTCGGCATTCTCTCGGCCCGCCAGTTGCTGCGCCAGCGCGCCGGGGCCGCCCTGGCGCTGGGCGACCGGGTGGCGGTCGCCAAATCCGCCGCCGACCTGGCGGAGGTGACACGCAGCCTGCCGCGCCTGGCCGAGGCGCTGCTGGCCGAGGATGTCGCCCCCACCGCCATCGCCGCCGTGATCTCCGGCGTGATGCAGGATATGACCGGCCGCGCCGCCCATCTGGCTGAGCAGGGCATGCGCGACGCCGGCTGGCCGGACGCGCCGGCCAGCTGGTGCGTGATCGTCATGGGATCGGCCGGGCGTGGCGAAAGCCTGCTCGCCCCCGACCAGGACAATGGCATCATCCATGCCGGCAAGATGGCCGACGACCCCTGGTACGCCGAGGCCGGGCGGCGCATCGCCGATATCCTGAACGAGGCTGGCATTCCCTATTGCAAAGGCGGCGTCATGGCCTCGAACGCCGATTGGCGGCATGACGAGACCGGCTGGCGGCGCGTGGTCGATGGCTGGATCAACCGGCCGCTCGGCGAAAATTTGCTGAATGTCGATATCTTCTTCGATTTCCAGCCGGTCTATGGCGATCTCGACCTTGCCGCGCTGCTGCGCGCCTATGCGCTCGGCCGGGCCGGGAAGTCGCCGGGCTTCCTGCGCAATTTATCGCTCAATCTGCGCGAGATGCGCGCGCCCATCGGCTTCTTCGGCGATATCCAGACCGTGGATGGCCGCGCCGATCTGAAGATCGGCGGCCTGTTGCCCCTGATCGGCAGCGCCCGGCTGCTGTCCCTGCGCGGCCAGATCGACGCCGTCTCGACGCCGGAGCGCCTGCATCAGGCCGCCGCCGCCGGCCTGATCGCCGATGCCGACGCCCATGATTTCGCCGGCGCGCAGCGCATCCTGGTCCGGGCCATCCTCAACCAGCAGATCGCCGACATCGCCGAAGGCAAGGCCCCGGGCAGCAAGGTCGACCTCACCCGCCTGACCCGCCCGCACAAGCGCCTGCTGCGCGATGTGCTGCGCCGCGTGGGGGAGCTGCCGGACATGCTGCAGGACGCGCTGGGGCGGTGAGCCGCTTCCGCCGGCCGGTGGAAGCGCCTATATTAGCCTCATGGCCATCCGCTACACCCTGGGCTTCCTCAGCCAGCCCTCCCCGCTCGACACTCCGCCGACCGAGGCGGAACGCGAAAAGCTGCGCCACCTCCTGATCGCCGAGATTGAGGAGGGCATGCAGCAGATCGAGCACGGCGAGTCGGTCTCCTGGGAAGAATTCGAGGCGGAGATGGACCGCCGGATCGCCGACATCGAGCGAAAAGAAGCAGCCCGCGATCGTGGCGAAAGCGCGTAACTTAACGATTGCGTTCAGGGCGCGTGGCTTGATGCGTCAGTTGCTGGGCGATCCGCTCAATTAAGAAAACACCCCCGCATTGCACCCACCCCCCGCTATCGGCTACAAAGCACGCGCGCGGCGGTCGGTAGCGGCTGCCCATCCTTTTCCCTTGAGAATGTGAAGCGAGGAGCGGCATGGCCTCCTATCAGTATGTCTATGTGATGAAGGGCCTGTCGAAGGTCTATCCGGGCGGCCGGGAAGTGGTGAAGGATGTGTGGCTGTCCTTCCTGCCGGGCGCCAAGATCGGCGTGCTGGGCCCGAACGGTGCCGGTAAGTCGACCCTGATGAAGATCATGGCCGGCATCGACAAGGAGTATAACGGCGAGGCCTGGGCCGCCGAGGGCGCGCGCGTCGGCTATCTGCCGCAGGAGCCGCAGCTCGATCCGTCGAAAACGGTGATGGAGAACGTGCTGGACGCGCTGGCCGCGACCAAGGCGCTGCTCGACCGCTTCAACGAGGTTTCGGCCAAGTTCGCCGAGCCGATGGAAGATGACGAGATGAACGACCTGCTGACCGAGCAGGCCGAGTTGCAGGAAAAGATCGACGCCGCCAATGGCTGGGAGATCGAGCGCACCGTGGAGATCGCCATGGACGCGCTGCGCTGCCCGCCGGGCGATGCGCAGGTCGACACGCTGTCGGGCGGCGA
>NZ_LPXN01000158.1 GCF_001618175.1 Oceanibaculum pacificum
GCCAAAATCGTCGAATAAGGGTTCCGTCAGAGGTCGACACTTCCTCGCGAGTCCAAGCTCGCAGGAAGTGTTTGACCTTTGCATCGGATCGGATCAAGATGCTCGCCTTTTTCGTGAAGGCGTCCGACGGGTTCCGACCGGTGCTCTTGGGCTCCAAAAGGCCCAGGCAAAATGCCTTACGGGGATTTCCCCGGCAGGCGACGGGCTTGTAGGAGTGTAGCTCAATTGGTAGAGCACCGGTCTCCAAAACCGGGGGTTGGGGGTTCGAGCCCCTCCACTCCTGCCACCGTCTCGGTCGGCTTGGAACTCGCGGCGGCGCACTGTTGCGACGCTATATGACTATACGGTAACGAGAGCGGTTTTTCATGGCAAAGACCTCTCCCGCACAATTCGTGCGGCAGGTGCGTCAAGAGGTGGCGAAAGTCACTTGGCCGACCCGCAGGGAAACGGCTGTAACCACCGTCACGGTTCTCGTGATGGTGTTTATTGCTGCGTTGTTTTTCTTCGTGGTCGATCAGGCGCTATCGTTTGGCGTGCGACAGATACTGGGCCTGGGGGGCTGAAGAACGTGACCATGAAGTGGTACGTCGTGCACGCCTATTCCGGGTTCGAGAAGAAGGTTGCGCAATCGATCCGCGAACAGGCGCTGCAGAAGGGCCTGGATCATCTGGTGGAGAATGTGCTGGTCCCGACCGAGGAAGTGGTCGAGATGCGCCGCGGCCAGAAGGTCAACGCCGAGCGTAAATTCTTCCCCGGCTATGTGCTGGTCCGCATGGAGCTGACGGACGAGACCTGGCATCTGGTGCGCAACACGCCGAAAGTGTCCGGTTTCCTGGGCGGCGGCGGCAAGCCGGTGGCGATCACCGACAAGGAGGCCGACCGCATCCTGCGCCAGGTGCAGGAGGGCGTGGAGCGTCCGCGTCCCTCGATCAGCTTCGAGGTGGGCGAGCAGGTGCGGGTGTCCGACGGGCCTTTCACCTCGTTCAACGGTTTCGTCGAGGATGTCGACGAGGAGCGCGCGCGCCTCAAGGTGTCGGTGTCGATCTTCGGTCGCTCGACGCCGGTCGAACTCGAATACGGTCAGGTCGAGAAGGTCTGATCCCGATTTCGGCGCCGGAGGTTCCGGCGCCGTTTAGCGCGTGGAAGGGCCGCCATACCCGCACCACGCACCTCAAGATGGAGGATAGTCAGTGGCAAAGAAGATCGTCGGCTATATCAAGCTGGAAATTCCGGCTGGTAAAGCCAATCCGTCGCCGCCCGTGGGCCCGGCCCTCGGCCAGCGCGGCTTGAACATCATGGAATTCTGCAAGGCCTTCAACGCGGCCACGCAGAGCATCGATCCGGGTACGCCGACGCCGGTGGTGATCACCGCCTATGCGGACCGTACCTTCACCTTCGTTACCAAGACCCCGCCGGTCAGCTTCTTCATCAAGCAGGCGGCAAAGGTCCAGAAGGGCTCGCAGACCCCGGGCAAGGGCGTCGCCGGTTCGGTCTCGATGGACCAGCTGCGCGAGATCGCCGCGAAGAAGATGCCGGACCTGAACGCTCACGATATCGATGCGGCCTGCCGCATGCTGGTCGGTTCGGCGCGGTCCATGGGCATCCAGGTGACGGAGTAAGATCGATGGCAAAGCAAGGCAAGCGCATCAAAGCGGCCTATGAGGGCGTCGATCGCCTGAAGGCCTACGACGCCGCGGAAGCGGTGAAGCTGATCAAGGGCGCCTCGAAGGCCAAGTTCGACGAGAGCATCGAAGTGGCGATGAATCTCGGCGTCGATCCGCGCCACGCCGACCAGATGGTCCGCGGCATGGTCTCCCTGCCGAACGGCACCGGCAAGACCGTTCGCGTCGCCGTCTTCGCGAAGGGCGACAAGGCCGAGGAAGCCCTGGCCGCCGGCGCCGACATCGTGGGCGCCGACGATCTGGCCGACAAGGTCCAGGCCGGCGAGATGGATTTCGACCGCGTCATCGCCACCCCGGACATGATGGCCGTGGTGGGCAAGCTGGGCCGCGTGCTCGGCCCGCGCGGCCTGATGCCGAACCCGAAGCTGGGCACCGTGACGCCGAACGTGGCCGAGGCGGTGAAGGCGGCGAAGGGCGGCCAGGTGGAGTTCCGCGTCGAGAAGGCGGGCATCATCCATGCCGGCATCGGCAAGGTGAGCTTCACCGAGGAAGCCCTGGTCGAGAATCTGAAGGCCTTCGTCAGCGCCGTCAGCCGGGCCAAGCCGGCCGGCGCCAAGGGCACCTACATCAAGAAGGTTTCCCTCAGCTCCACCATGGGGCCGGGCGTGAAGCTGGAGGTTTCCTCCGTCACGGCGTAAGCCGGGCGGGTGGGACAGAATTCCGTCCGGGGCGACCCGGGCGGTGCCGGGGGCGGGCGACCGCCCCCAACCTGTCCGAGACTGCAGGCGCCGCGCAGGAGACTGCAACGCTTAAACTGCCTGCATAGATGGGGGGATAGACGTTTTCGAACGGCTTGAACTTCAGGACAGACGAACCGGGCCCGGCATCAGCCGGGTCCAGATGAGGATGACCCGCCGGATGCTTCTTCGGAAGCGAAGGCGGGGAAAGAGCGGAGACGACCGTGAACCGTACCGAAAAGGAAGCGCTGGTCGGCGAGCTTAACAATATCTTCGACGAAACCGCCGTCGTGGTGGTGACCCGGCAAACCGGGCTCACCGTCTCGGAAGTGTCGGCTCTTCGTTCGCAGATGCTGGCTGCCGGCGCGCGCTACAAGGTTACGAAGAACCGGTTGGCTCGTCTCGCCCTGAAGGGCACTAAGTTTGAGCAGCTCGATTCGCTGTTCACCGGCCCGACGGCTATCAGCACGTCGGCGGACCCGGTGGCAGCGGCGAAGGTGACTGTCGAATTCGCCAAGAAGAACGACAAGATCACCATCGTGGGCGGCGCGTTCGGGAGCCAGATGCTCGATGCCGACGGCATCAAGGCGCTGGCCACCCTGCCGTCGCTCGACGAGCTTCGTGGCAAGATCGTCGGCCTGCTGCAGGCTCCGGCGACCAAGCTCGCCGGCGTCATCCAGGCGCCCGCGTCGCAGCTTGCCCGTGTGCTCAACGCCAAGGCTCAACAGGGTTAAGACGGTGCCGAACCGTCATCACCAGTACCAGAGCATTGAAGTTCAAGCGTTTAGGAGTAAATAGAAATGGCTGATCTGCAGAAGCTGGCGGAAGACCTGTCCGCCCTGACCGTGATCGAAGCTGCCGACCTGGCGAAGATCCTGGAAGAGAAGTGGGGCGTTTCCGCCGCCGCTCCGGTCGCCGTAGCCGCCGCCGGTGGCGCTGCCGCCCCGGCCGAGGCCGCGGAAGAGAAGACCGACTTCGACGTGATCCTGGCCGCCGCCGGCGACAAGAAGATCAACGTCATTAAGGAAGTCCGGGCCATCACCGGCCTGGGCCTGAAGGAAGCCAAGGACCTGGTTGAAGCCGCACCGAAGCCGGTGAAGGAAGGCGTCAACAAGGACGAGGCCGACAAGATCAAGAAGCAGCTCGAAGAGGCTGGGGCCACTGTCGAGATCAAGTAACTTGCCGAATTCGCGTTATTCGGTTGTTGCGGCCGACCGGCGGCGGGCATGTCCCGTCGCCGGCACGGTCGTTTTGCGTCTGGGCCGCTAGCCTGGTCGCGCGTCGCAGATCCTTTGCCTGTCGCGGCAGGCAAGGGATGTGCGTCGCGGCCCGATCGCCTGGAAGCAGGCTGCGGGTACGAAGCAGTTGAGGGCGCCGCCCGCCCGGTTTCGCTGGGTCGGTGCCGATGCGGGAAGGGGTTTCGCCTCCCCCGCCTGGTTGTAACCATTTCGCTCAGAGGGGCAACAATGGCTCTTTCCTTTACCGGTCGTAAGCGGATTCGCAAGTCTTTCGGCCGCATCCCGGAAGTAGCGCCCATGCCCAACCTCATCGAGGTGCAGAAGGCGTCCTATGACGCTTTCCTGCAGATGGACGTGCGCCCGGAAGAACGGCCGACCACCGGCCTTCAGGAAGTGTTCAAGTCCGTTTTCCCGATCAAGGATTTCTCGGAGCGCTCGATGCTCGAATTCGTGAAATACGAATTCGAGGAGCCGAAATACGATACCGACGAGTGCCAGCAGCGCGGCATCACCTATGCCGCTCCGCTGAAGGTGACGCTGCGCCTGGTCGTCTGGGATATCGACGAGGATACCGGCGCGCGCTCGATCCGCGACATCAAGGAGCAGGACGTGTACATGGGCGACATGCCGCTCATGACCGCGAACGGCACCTTTATCGTGAACGGCACCGAGCGCGTCATCGTCTCGCAGATGCATCGCTCGCCGGGCGTGTTCTTCGACCATGACAAGGGCAAGACGCATTCGTCGGGCAAGTATCTGTTCGCCGCCCGCGTCATTCCCTATCGCGGCTCCTGGCTCGATTTCGAATTCGACGCCAAGGATCTGGTCTATGTGCGCATCGACCGCCGCCGCAAGCTGCCGGCCACCACGCTGCTGCTGGCGCTGATCGGCAAGGATGGCGAGGAGTATGTGGCCGAGTGCGAGCGCGAGGGCGTCGATGTCGACCGCTCGCGCGTCACCGGCATGAGCAAGCAGGAGATTCTCTCCGCCTTCTACGGCACCATCACCTATGCCCAGGCCGGCAAGGGCTGGAAAACCGCCTTCCGCCCCGACGCCATGCGCGGCATGAAGCTGCTTGACGATCTGATCGACGCCGCCAGCGGCAAGGTGATGGCGGAGGCCGGCACTAAGATGACCCCGCGCCTCGGCCGCAAGCTGATGGAAGACGGGCTGGACGAGGTGTTCGTCACCGCCGAGGCGATGGTCGGCCGGTTCGCCGCCGTCGACCTGATCAACGAGCAGACCGGCGAGGTTTATGTCGAGGCCGGCGACGAGCTGACGGCGGAGAAGATCGAGGAGCTGGTGGAAACCGGCGTAACCGAGATTCCGGTGCTGGATATCGACCATGTGACGGTCGGCGCCTATATGCGCCACACGCTGGCGGCCGACAAGAACGGCACCCGCGAGGATGCGCTGATCGACATCTACCGCGTGATGCGCCCAGGCGAGCCGCCGACGCTGGAGACCGCCGAGGCGCTGTTCAACGGCCTGTTCTTCGATTCCGAGCGCTATGACCTCTCGGCCGTCGGCCGGGTGAAGATGAATGCGCGCCTGGGGCTGAAGACCGACGATCAGGTGCGCGTGCTGCGCAAGGAAGACGTGCTGGCGATTCTGAAGACCCTGGTGGATCTGAAGGATGGCCGTGGCGAGATCGACGATATCGACCATCTCGGCAATCGTCGCGTCCGCTCGGTCGGCGAGCTGATGGAAAATCAGTACCGCATCGGCCTGCTGCGCATGGAGCGCGCGATCCGCGAGCGCATGAGCTCGGTCGAGATCGACACCGTCATGCCGCACGATTTGATCAACGCCAAGCCGGCGGCGGCCGCGGTGCGCGAATTCTTCGGCTCCTCGCAGCTGTCGCAGTTCATGGACCAGACCAACCCGCTATCGGAGATCACCCACAAGCGCCGCCTGTCGGCGCTTGGGCCGGGCGGTCTGACGCGTGAGCGCGCCGGCTTCGAGGTGCGCGACGTGCACCCGACGCATTACGGCCGTATCTGCCCGATCGAGACGCCGGAAGGCCCGAATATCGGCCTGATCAACAGCCTCGCCACCTATGCCCGGGTGAATCAGTACGGCTTCATCGAGACGCCGTACCGCCGGGTGAAGGAAGGCGTGGTCGGCGACGAGGTGGTCTATCTGTCGGCGATGGAAGAGGGCAAGTTCACCGTCGCTCAGGCCAATGCCGAGCTGGATGCGAATAACCGCTTCGCCAACGATCTGGTCTCGGTCCGCCGGGGCGGCGACTTCACGCTGGCCCGCCCGGAGGATATCGACCTTATCGACGTGTCGCCGAAGCAGCTTGTCTCGGTCGCGGCCGCGCTGATCCCGTTCCTGGAGAACGATGACGCGAACCGCGCGCTGATGGGCTCGAACATGCAGCGTCAGGCCGTGCCCCTGCTGCGCGCCGAGGCGCCGCTGGTCGGCACCGGCATGGAAGGCATCGTTGCCCGCGATTCGGGCGTGGCCATCGCCGCGCGCCGCTCGGGCATCGTCGACCAGGTGGACGCGACGCGCATCGTCATCCGCGCCACCGAGGAAACCTCGGCCGCGGCGTCGGGCGTCGATATCTATAATCTGCTGAAGTTCCAGCGTTCCAACCAGAATACCTGCATCACGCAGCGTCCGCTGGTGAAGAAGGGCGATGTGATCCGCAAGGGCGACATCGTCGCCGACGGTCCGTCGACCGATCTGGGCGAGCTGGCGCTGGGCCGCAACGTGCTCGTCGCCTTCATGCCCTGGAACGGCTACAACTTCGAGGATTCGATCCTGATCTCCGAGCGCATCGCGCGCGATGACGTCTTCACCTCGATCCATATCGAGGAGTTCGAGGTCATGGCCCGCGACACCAAGCTGGGCCAGGAGGAAATCAGCCGCGATATCCCGAATGTCGGCGAAGAGGCCCTGAAGAACCTCGACGAGGCCGGCATCGTCTATATCGGCGCGGAAGTGAATGCCGGCGACATTCTGGTGGGCAAGGTGACGCCGAAGGGCGAATCGCCGATGACCCCGGAAGAGAAGCTGCTGCGCGCGATCTTCGGCGAAAAGGCCTCCGACGTTCGCGACACCTCCCTGCGGGTGCCGCCGGGCGTGTCGGGCACCATTGTGGAAGTGCGCGTCTTCTCCCGCCGCGGCGTGGACAAGGATGAGCGCGCGCTGGCCATCGAACGCGCCGAGATCGAGCGTCTGGCGAAGGACCGCGACGACGAACGCGCGATCCTGGAGCGCAGCTTCAACGCCCGCCTGAAGGAAATGCTGCTCGGCAAGAAGAGCAGCGGCGGCCCGAAGGGCATGAAGACCGGCGGCGCCGTGACCGAGGAGCTGCTGAGCGGCTTCACCCCGGGCCAGTGGCGCCAGATCACCGTCGACGATCCGGCGGTGATGGACGACATCGAGGCGATGAAGACCCAGTTCGACGAAGCGGTCGGGGTTCTGCAGGCCCGTTTCGAGAACAAGGTCGAGAAGCTGCAGCGCGGCGACGAGCTGCCCCCGGGCGTCATGAAGATGGTCAAGGTCTTCGTGGCCGTGAAGCGCAAGCTGCAGCCGGGCGACAAGATGGCCGGCCGACATGGCAACAAGGGCGTTATCTCCAAGATCGTGCCGATCGAGGACATGCCCTATGACGAGCATGGCACGCATGTCGACATCGTGCTGAATCCGCTGGGCGTGCCGTCGCGCATGAATGTCGGTCAGATTCTCGAAACCCATCTGGGCTTCGCGTCGGCCGGCGTCGGGCGGCAGATTTCCCTGCTGATCGAGGATTACCGCAACGCGCGCCGCACCCAGGCCGAGGCCCTGGGCAAGGACGTGCTGCAGAAAATCCGCGCGCAGCTGAAGGATGTCTACGGCCAGGAGGATTACGACGCCGACATCGCCGGCATGGACGACGCCCAGCTGATGGAGCTGGCCGGCAATCTGAAGAACGGCGTGCCGTTCGCCTCGCCGGTGTTCGACGGCGCGCGCGAGGACGACATTGTCGAGATGCTGGCGCGCGCCGGCCTCGACCGGTCGGGCCAGGTGACGCTGATCGACGGCCGGACGGGCGAAAGCTTCGACCGCAAGGTTACCGTCGGCTACATCTATATGCTGAAGCTGCACCATCTGGTGGACGACAAGATCCACGCCCGTTCCATCGGCCCGTACAGCCTGGTCACCCAGCAGCCGCTGGGCGGCAAGGCCCAGTTCGGCGGCCAGCGCTTCGGCGAAATGGAGGTGTGGGCCCTTGAAGCCTACGGTGCCGCCTACACACTTCAGGAAATGTTGACCGTGAAGTCGGACGACGTCGCCGGCCGCACCAAGGTCTACGAATCCATCGTGAAGGGCGACGATAATTTCGAGGCCGGTATCCCGGAATCCTTCAACGTGTTGGTGAAGGAACTGAAGAGCCTGGGCCTCAACGTCGACCTGAACCAGCAGCGCGTCTGATTCTGATGGCCCTTACTACCACCGCCACCCACCGGGGAGAGCGTGCATGAACGAGCTCATGAAGATCTTCGGCCAGGACACTGGCCCGCAGAGCTTTGACGAAATCCGTATCGCGATCGCCAGCCCGGAGCAGATTCGCTCCTGGTCCTTCGGCGAGATCAAGAAGCCGGAGACGATCAATTACCGCACCTTCAAGCCGGAGCGGGACGGCCTGTTCTGCGCCCGGATTTTCGGCCCGGTGAAGGATTACGAGTGCTTGTGCGGCAAGTACAAGCGCATGAAGTACAAGGGCATCACCTGCGAGAAGTGCGGCGTCGAGGTCACGCTCTCGCGGGTGCGGCGCGAGCGCATGGGCCATATCGAGCTGGCCTCGCCGGTTGCGCATATCTGGTTCCTGAAGTCGCTGCCCAGCCGCATCGGCCTGATGATGGACATGACGCTCAAGGATCTTGAGCGCGTGCTCTATTTCGAGAATTACGTGGTGGTCGAGCCCGGCCTCACCCCGCTGAAGCTGCATCAGCTGCTCAGCGAGGAGGAGTTCTTCAAGTTTCAGGACGAGTTCGGCGAGGAAGCCTTCGAGGCCTCCATCGGCGCCGAGGCGATCAAGAAGATGCTCTCCAAGATCGACCTGGAGGAAGAGCGCAAGACCATGCGCGTCGACCTCAAGGAGACCACCTCCGAGGCGAAGCGCAAGAAGCTGGTGAAGCGCCTGAAGCTGGTCGACGCCTTCCTGGCGTCCGACACGCGCCCGGAATACATGATCATGGACGTGATCCCGGTCATCCCGCCGGAGCTGCGCCCGCTGGTCCCGCTGGATGGCGGCCGTTTCGCCACCTCGGACCTGAACGACCTGTATCGCCGCGTGATCAACCGTAACAACCGCCTGAAGCGGCTGATCGAGCTGCGCGCGCCGGACATCATCGTGCGTAACGAAAAGCGCATGCTGCAGGAGGCCGTCGACGCGCTGTTCGACAATGGCCGCCGCGGCCGCGTCATCACCGGCACCAACAAGCGTCCGCTGAAGTCGCTCAGCGACATGCTGAAGGGCAAGCAGGGCCGCTTCCGCCAGAACCTGCTCGGCAAGCGCGTCGACTATTCCGGCCGTTCGGTCATCGTGGTCGGCCCGGAGCTGAAGCTGCATCAGTGCGGCCTGCCGAAGAAGATGGCGCTGGAGCTGTTCAAGCCCTTCATCTACTCGAAGCTGGAGCTGTATGGCCTGGCCTCGACGCTGAAGGCGGCCAAGCGCATGGTCGAGAAGGAGCGTCCCGAGGTGTGGGACATCCTGGAAGAGGTGATCCGCGAGCACCCGGTGCTGCTGAACCGCGCGCCGACGCTGCATCGTCTCGGCATCCAGGCGTTCGAACCGACCCTGATCGAAGGCAAGGCGATCCAGCTGCATCCGCTGGTCTGCACCGCCTTCAACGCCGATTTCGACGGCGACCAGATGGCGGTCCACGTGCCGCTGTCACTGGAGGCGCAGCTTGAGGCCCGCGTGCTCATGATGAGCACCAACAACATACTTTCGCCCGCCAACGGCAAGCCGATCATCGTGCCGTCGCAGGACATCATCCTGGGTCTGTACTACATCACCCTGGAGCGCGACGGCGTGAAAGGCGAGGGCATGGCGTTCGCCAATATCGGCGAGATCGAGCATGCGCTGACCACGGGAGCCGTGCATCTGCAGGCCAAGATCAAGGCCCGGCACACCATGATGAACGCCGAGGGCGAGCTGGTGACCGGCGTGGTCGACACCACGCCCGGCCGCATGCTGCTGGCGCAGATTCTGCCGAAGCACAAGGCGATCCCCTTCGCGCTGGTCAACCGGCTGCTGACCAAGAAGGAAATCTCGAACGTCATCGATATCGTCTACCGCCATTGCGGTCAGAAGGAGACGGTGATCTTCGCCGACCGGCTCATGGCGCTGGGCTTCGGCCAGGCATTCCGCGCCGGCATCTCCTTCGGCAAGGACGATCTGATCATCCCCGAGGCCAAGCAGAAGCTGATCGAAGAGGCCCAGGACAAGGTCAAGGAGTTCGAGCAGCAGTACATGGACGGCCTGATCACTCAGGGCGAAAAGTACAATAAGGTGATCGACGTCTGGTCCGCCTGCACCGACAAGGTGGCGGACGAGATGATGAAGCGGATGATGACCACCGAAAAGGGCGGCATCGTCAACTCGGTCTGGATGATGGCGCATTCCGGCGCGCGCGGCTCGGCGGCGCAGATCAAGCAGCTCGCCGGCATGCGTGGCCTGATGGCCAAGCCGTCGGGCGAGATCATCGAGACGCCGATCATCTCCAACTTCAAGGAAGGCCTGACCGTGCTGGAGTATTTCAACTCCACCCACGGCGCCCGCAAGGGCCTGGCCGACACCGCCTTGAAGACGGCGAACTCCGGCTATCTGACCCGCCGTCTGGTCGATGTGGCGCAGGATTGCATCATCACCGAACTGGATTGCGGCACGCAGAACGGCATCACCCTGCGCGCGGTCGTGGATGGCGGCGAGGTCATCTCGCCGCTGGCCGAACGTGTGCTGGGCCGCTCGGCGGTCGAGGATATCGTGCACCCGCTGACCGGCGATCTGCTGGTCAAGGGCGGCGAGATCATCACCGAGGCGGAGGTCGACCTGATCGACCAGGCCGGCATCGACCAGGTCCGCATCCGCTCGGCGCTGACCTGCGAGACCCGCAACGGCATCTGCGGCGCCTGCTATGGCCGCGATCTTGCCCGCGGTACGTCGGTCAATATCGGCGAGGCTGTCGGCGTCATCGCCGCGCAGTCGATCGGCGAGCCGGGCACGCAGCTGACCATGCGCACCTTCCATATCGGCGGCGCCGCCCAGCGCGGCGCGGAGCAGTCGAGCGTGGAAGCGACCGTGGATGGCGTGGTGAAAATCGCCAACCGCAATGTTGTGGTGAATTCCGACGGCATTCCGGTGGTCATGGCGCGCAACACCGAGGTCGTGCTGTTCGATGAGGCCGGGCGCGAAAAGGCCCGCCATCGCGTGCCGTACGGCGCCAAGCTGCTGGCCGACGAAGGGGCCACCGTCACGCGCGGCCAGCGCCTGTCGGAGTGGGATCCCTACACCCTGCCGATCATCACCGAGAAGGACGGCATCGCCAATTACGTCGATCTCGTCGAAGGGCTCTCGATGCGCGAGGTCACCGACGAGGCGACCGGCATCTCCTCCAAGGTGGTGGTCGACTGGAAGCAGCAGACCCGCGGCAACGACCTGAAGCCCCGCGTCACCCTGCGTGACGACAAGGGCGAGGTGGTGCAGCTGGCCAACGGTCTCGAAGCCCGCTACTTCATGGCGGTCGACGCGATCCTGTCGGTCGAGAATGGCGCGCGGGTCCGTCCCGGCGACGTGCTCGCCCGCATCCCGCGCGAAAGCTCGAAGACCCGCGACATCACCGGCGGTCTGCCGCGTGTGGCGGAGCTGTTCGAGGCGCGCCGTCCGAAGGATTTCGCCATCATCAGCGAGATCGATGGCCGGGTCGAATTCGGCAAGGACTACAAGACCAAGCGCCGGATCATCGTCGCCCCGACCGAGGAAGGCGAGCAGCCGCGCGAATACCTGATCCCGAAGGGCAAGCATATCTCCGTGCATGAGGGCGACTTCGTGCAGCGCGGCGATCTGCTGATGGACGGCAACCCGGTGCCGCACGACATCCTGTCGATCATGGGTGTCGAGGCGCTGGCCGCCTACCTGGTCAACGAGATTCAGGAGGTCTACCGACTGCAGGGCGTGAAGATCAACGACAAGCATATCGAGGTGATCTCGCGCCAGATGCTGCAGAAGGTCGAAATCCAGGATCCGGGCGACACTACCTTCCTGATCGGCGAGCTGGTCGACCGGATGGAGTTCGACGAGGAGAACGACAAGGCCCTGGCCGAAGATGGCCGCATCGCCTCTGGCGTGCCGGTGCTCCAGGGCATCACCAAGGCCTCGCTGCAGACCAAGTCGTTCATCTCCGCCGCCTCCTTCCAGGAGACTACCCGCGTGCTGACCGATGCCGCCGTGAACGGCAAGATCGACTCGCTGGACGGTCTGAAGGAGAACGTCATCGTCGGCCGACTGATCCCGGCCGGTACGGGCGCGCACATGAACCGCGTGCGCCGTATCGCCGCCGATCGCGACCGCGAGGCGCTGGGCACCGAGGCCGAGACCAAGATCCCGGCCGCTTCGGCGGGCGGCGCTTCGGCCGCCTGAGCCTGAAGGCCGCCGGATGGCCACAGGCTGTCCGGTGGAACGAACGAATAGTCGGCGCCGTCGCCCGGAACGAAAATTTCCGATTCCGGGCGGCGGCGCCGACTTCGTTAGGGCAATTCGGAAAAGCTGATTCTTTTCGCGGTTTTGCTTGACGCTGTTGAGGTGCTTCAATAGTATCCGCCCACCTCAGCAGGGGCTGGCGGTGATCCTTCTGGTTTCACCCTGGTCCGCTCCGGTTCGGGATACGATTTTCGGCGTTGCCGAGCTTCAGTCCCTCGCCGGGTACGGGAAAGACATTGGTTCGAAATTCGTAGCCAAACCACCAAACGGAACATGGTGTTCCGAGGGGTGGGTTTTCGCCATTTGGCGAAGGCTGCATCTTTGTGAAGTGGTCGAGGGGAATCGACTGAATGCCGACGATCAACCAGCTGATCCGCAAGCCGCGTGACCCGCAGTTCGCCCGCAACAAGGTGCCGGCCCTCGAGGCCTGCCCGCAGAAGCGTGGCGTTTGCACTCGCGTCTACACGACGACGCCAAAGAAGCCGAACTCGGCGCTTCGTAAGGTCGCCCGCGTGCGCCTGACGAATGGCTTCGAGGTTACCAGCTACATTCCGGGCGAAGGTCATAATCTGCAGGAGCACTCGGTCGTTATGATCCGGGGCGGCCGCGTGAAGGACCTTCCCGGCGTTCGCTATCACATTATTCGCGGCACGCTCGATACGCAGGGCGTGAAGGATCGTCGTCAGCGCCGTTCGAAGTACGGCGCCAAGCGGCCGAAGTAAGGAGCGCTATCGATGTCGCGTCGTCACTCTGCGGAAAAGCGCGAGGTCCTTCCGGACGCTCGCTACGGCGATCAGGTCGTGACCAAGTTCATGAACAGCCTGATGTTCGATGGCAAGAAGTCGGCCGCCGAAAAGATCGTCTACGGTGCGTTCGGTCGCATCGAAGGCAAGATGAGCCAGGACCCGATCAAGGTGTTCCATGACGCCCTGGAAAACGTGAAGCCGGCGCTCGAAGTGCGCTCGCGTCGCGTCGGCGGCGCCACCTACCAGGTGCCGGTCGAGGTGCGCTATGAGCGCGCCCAGGCCCTGGCGATCCGCTGGTTGATCGACAGCTCGCGCAAGCGGTCCGAGACCACCATGACCGACCGTCTGTCCGCTGAGCTGATGGATGCCGCCAACAATCGCGGCGGCGCCGTCAAGAAGCGTGAAGACACGCATCGCATGGCGGAGGCGAATCGCGCCTTCTCCCATTACCGCTGGTAAGACGTACGGTTCCGGAGCCACACCATGCCCAGGACAACTCCTCTCGATCGTTATCGCAACATCGGCATCATGGCCCACATCGATGCCGGCAAGACGACGACGACCGAGCGCGTTCTCTACTACACCGGCCGATCCCACAAGATCGGCGAAGTCCATGACGGCGCGGCCACCATGGACTGGATGGAGCAGGAGCAGGAGCGCGGCATCACCATTACCTCGGCCGCGACCACCTGCATGTGGCGCGATCACCGAATCAACATCATCGACACCCCGGGCCATGTCGACTTCACCATCGAAGTCGAGCGGTCGCTGCGTGTGCTCGACGGTGCGGTGACGGTGTTCGACGGTGTGGCCGGCGTGGAGCCGCAGTCCGAGACCGTGTGGCGCCAGGCCGACAAGTACAAGGTTCCGCGCATCTGCTTCGTGAACAAGATGGACCGCATGGGTGCGGACTTCTATCGCTGCGTCGACATGATCGTCGACCGGCTGGGCGCGAAGCCGATGGTGCTGCAGCTCCCGATCGGGTCCGAGGCCGATTTCGTCGGCGTCGTCGATCTGGTCGAGATGCGCGCCATCCGCTGGAAGGATGAATCGCTGGGCGCTGAGTTCGTCTATGAGGACATCCCGGCCGACCTGAAGGACAAGGCCGCGGAATACCGCATGGCCATGCTTGAGGCCGCCGTCGAGATGGACGATGCGGCGATGGAAGCCTATCTCGAAGGCAACGAGCCGGATGCCGACACGCTGAAGAAGTGCATCCGCAAGGGTGGCATCGCTGGCAAGTTCGTGCCCGTGATCTGCGGTTCGGCCTTCAAGAACAAGGGCGTTCAGCCGCTGCTCGACGCGGTGATCGACTTCCTGCCGGCCCCGACCGACGTGCCGAACGTGCGCGGCGTCGATGTCGAGGATCCCGAGAAGGAAGTCATCCGCAAAACCAGTGACGACGAGCCGTTCTCGGCGCTTGCCTTCAAGATCATGACCGACCCGTTCGTCGGCTCGCTGACCTTCGTGCGTGTCTATTCCGGCGTGCTGGAGACCGGCACCTCGACGCTGAACTCGGTTAAGGGCGACCGTGAGCGCGTCGGCCGCATGCTGCTGATGCATGCCAACAGCCGCGAGGACGTCAAGGAAGCCCGCGCCGGTGACATCGTCGCCATCGCGTCGCTGAAGGCCACCACCACGGGCGACACTTTGTGCGACCCGCTGAAGCCGGTGATCCTGGAGCGTATGGAATTCCCCGAGCCGGTCATCGAAGTGGCCGTCGAGCCGAAGACCAAGGGCGACCAGGAAAAGATGGGCCTGGCCCTGAATCGTCTGGCGCAGGAGGATCCGTCCTTCCGCGTCTCGACCGACAATGAAAGCGGTCAGACGGTCATCAAGGGCATGGGCGAGCTGCATCTGGAAATCATCGTCGACCGCATGCGCCGCGAGTTCAAGGTGGACGCCAATGTCGGCGCGCCGCAGGTGGCCTATCGCGAGACCATCAGCAAGGTCGCCGAGATCGACTACGTCCATAAGAAGCAGTCGGGCGGTTCCGGTCAGTTCGCGAAGATTTCGCTGAAGTTCGAGCCGTTGCAGCCGGGTGAGGGCTTCGTGTTCGAGAACGCCATCGTCGGCGGCTCGGTCCCGAAGGAATATATCCCGGGTGTCGAAAAGGGTCTGAATTCGTCCCGCGACACTGGCGTGATCGCCGGCTTCCCGGTCATCGACTTCAAGGTGACCCTGGTCGATGGCGGCTACCATGACGTCGACTCCAGCGTGCTGGCCTTCGAAATCGCCTCCCGCGCCGCCTTCAAGGAAGGCATCGCCAAGGCCGGTCCGAAGCTGCTGGAGCCGGTGATGCGGGTCGAGGTGGTGACGCCGGAAGATTATATGGGCGACATCATCGGCGACTTGAACAGCCGCCGCGGTCAGGTGACCGGCATGGATCAGCGCGGCAATGCCCGCATTGTGAACGCCATGGTCCCGCTGGCCAACATGTTCGGCTATGTGAACACGCTGCGCTCGATGAGCCAGGGTCGCGCTCAGTACAGCATGTTCTTCGACCACTATGAGCAGGTCCCTCAGGCTGTCGCCGACGAAGTTCGCGCGAAGATGGCCTAAGGCAAGACCTCAAGATACATACGCGATTAGCGACGCAAGACGCACACGGAGACCACCAAGATGGCCAAAGCGAAATTTGA
>NZ_LPXN01000159.1 GCF_001618175.1 Oceanibaculum pacificum
GCCAAAATCGTCGAATAAGGGCGGCAGACCGCTGGCAACCGGGCATCGCCCAAGGGTGAGATGATGGATACGCAGAACATTCGCATTCGGCTTAAGGCGTTCGACCATCGCCTTCTGGATCAGTCCACGAAGGAGATCGTCAACACCGCCAAGCGCACCGGCGCCCGCGTTTGCGGCCCCGTGCCGCTGCCGACGCGGATCGAGAAGTTTACGGTGCTGCGAGGCCCGCATATCGACAAGAAGTCGCGTGAGCAGTTCGAGATTCGGACGCACAAGCGCCTGCTGGATATCGTCGACCCGACCCCGCAGACCGTGGACGCGCTGATGAAGCTCGACCTCGCTGCCGGCGTCGATGTCGAGATTAAGCTTTAAGGCCCGGGAGTAGCGACAATGCGTACCGGATTAATCGCACAAAAGCTGGGCATGACCCGCGTCTTCAACGATGAAGGCACCCATGTGCCGGTCACCGTTCTGAAGGTCGATGGCTGTCAGGTCGTGGCCGTGCGCACCGAAGATCGGGATGGCTACACCGCCGTCCAGCTCGGTGCGGGCAAGGCGAAGGTGAAGAACGTCTCGAAGGCCAATCGCGCCAATTTCGCGAAGGCCAATGTCGAGCCGCGCAAGAAGGTGGTCGAGTTCCGCGTGTCCGACGACGCGCTGCTGGAGCCTGGTCAGGAGCTGTCGGCCGCCCATTTCGTGGCCGGCCAGATGGTGGATGTCACCGGCACCAGCATCGGCAAGGGCTTCGCCGGCGTCATGAAGCGGCACAATTTCGGCGGCCTGCGGGCAACGCACGGCGTGTCGGTCTCGCACCGCTCGCATGGCTCGACCGGTCAGCGCCAGGATCCCGGCAAGGTCTTCAAGGGTAAGAAGATGGCCGGTCACATGGGCGATGTCCGCGTGACCAAGCAGAATCTGCAGATCGTCGCGACCGACGAGGAACGCGGCCTGATCCTGGTGAAGGGCGCCATTCCCGGCTCCAAGGGCGGTTGGGTTCTGGTGCGCGACGCCGTGAAGGTGAAGCAGCCTGCCGACCTGCCGTTCCCGGCCAAGCTGATCGAGGCGGCCAAGGCTTCGGCCCCGGCGGAAACGCCGGCCGAGACCCCGGCTGAAAATGACGGCGCCGATGCGCCCGAGAACAAGGACTGAGACGATGAAGGTCACGGTCAAGAATCTTGACGCTGCCGACGTCGGCTCGATTGAGCTGAACGAGGCCGTCTTCGGCGGGGATGTCCGCGCCGATCTGCTGTCCCGCGTGATCCACTGGCAGTTGGCCAAGCGCCGCTCCGGCAATCACAAGACCAAGGGCATCAGCGAGATCGCCGGCACCACGAAGAAGCCGTACAAGCAGAAGGGCACCGGTCGTGCCCGCCAGGGCAGCACCCGTTCGCCGCAGTTCCGCGGCGGTGCGACGATCTTCGGCCCGGTCGTGCGCGACCATGGCTACGATCTGCCGAAGAAGGTCCGCAAGCTGGGCCTGAAGTCGGCGCTTGCCGCCAAGGTGAAGGACCAGAAGCTGATCGTCATCGACGACGCCAAGCTGACGGAGCCGAAGACCAAGGCGCTGGCCGCGCATCTTGAGAAGCTCGGCATCACCTCGGCCCTGTTCATCGACGGGTCGGTGGATGCGAACTTCAAGAAGGCGGCTTCGAACCTGATCGGGATCGACGTGCTGCCGCAGATCGGCGCCAACGTGTACGACATCGTTCGTCGCGACACGCTGATCCTGACGAAGAATGCCGTTGAAGCGCTGGAGGCGCGCCTGAAATGAGCAGCCTTAAGCCGCGCAACACCAAAGAGGTGACGCTGAGCAAGGAGCGGATGTACGAGATTATCCGCTCGCCCATCATCACCGAAAAGGCGACCCGTGGGTCGGAGTACAATCAGGTCTCCTTCCGCGTGCCGCTGACCGCCACCAAGCCGGAGATCAAGGTCGCCATCGAGACCCTGTTCGAGGTGAAGGTGACGGACGTGAACACGCTGCGTCAAAAGGGCAAGGTCAAGCGGTTCCGCGGGATCGTCGGCCAGCGCAGCGACGTGAAGAAGGCGATCGTGACCCTCGCCGAGGGCCACTCCATTGACGTGACCACCGGGGTCTGACGCCATGGCACTTAAATCCTTCAAGCCGACGACGCCGTCGCAGCGCGAGCTGGTCATCGTTGACCGCAGCGATCTGTGGAAGGGCAAGCCGGTCAAGACGCTGACCGAAGGCCTGACCAAGTCCGGCGGTCGCAACAATTACGGTCGGATCACGGCCTTCCAGCGCGGCGGCGGTCACAAGCGGACCTACCGTGTCATCGATTTCAAGCGCCGCAAGTTCGACATGCCGGCGACCATCGAGCGTCTGGAATACGACCCGAACCGCACCGCGTTCATCGCCCTCATCAAGTATGAGGATGGCGAGCTGGCCTATATCCTGGCGCCGCAGCGCGTGAAGGCGGGCGATGTGGTCGTCTCCGGCGTGCGCACGGACATCAAGCCGGGCAATGCCGCCCAGTTGCGCTCCATGCCGGTCGGCACGGTGGTGCACAATGTCGAGATGAAGCCGGGCCGTGGCGGCCAGATGGCGCGCTCGGCGGGCAGCTACTGCCAGATCGTCGGTCGCGACGGCGCGGAAGTGGTGCTGCGCCTGGCCTCGGGCGAGCTGCGCAAGGTGCGCGGCGAGTGCATGGCCACGGTAGGTGCGGTGTCGAACCCGGACCAGCAGAACATCAATAAGGGCAAGGCCGGCCGCAATCGCTGGCTCGGTCGCCGCCCGTCGGTTCGTGGCGTGGCGATGAACCCGGTCGACCATCCGCATGGCGGTGGCGAAGGCCGTACGTCGGGTGGCCGTCATCCGGTCACTCCGTGGGGCAAGCCGACCAAGGGTCGCCGCACGCGTAGCAACAAGAAGACCGACGGCCAGATCGTGCGCCGCCGGTATCAGAAGTAAAGGAGAGCAGACGTGGCTCGCTCTGTTTGGAAGGGTCCGTTCGTCGACGGCTACCTTCTCAAGAAGGCGGATAAGACGCGCGCTTCGGGTCGCAACGAGGTCATCAAGATTTGGACCCGTCGCAGCACGATCCTGCCGCAGTTCGTCGGGCTCACCTTTGGCGTGTACAACGGCCAGAAGTTTGTGCCGGTGCTCGTGACCGAGAACATGGTCGGACATAAGTTCGGCGAGTTCTCCCCGAGCCGCACCTTCTACGGCCATGCCGCCGACAAGAAGGCGAAGAGGGGTTAACGATGGGCAAGCAGGCACGCGAACGGGTGCTGGCCGATACCGAGGCGAAGGCGGTGCTGCGCAATCTGCGCGTCAGCCCGCAGAAGCTGAATATCGTGGCCGGGATGATCCGCGGCATGGATTGCGCCAAGGCGCTGAACGCGCTCACCTTCTCCAACCGTCGTATCTCGAACGACGTGCGGAAGGTGCTGCAGTCGGCCATCGCCAATGCGGAGAACAACCATCAGCTTGACGTCGATCGCCTTTATGTGAAGGAAGCGACGGTTGGGCGCGGCCTGGTGATGAAGCGGTTCCACGCCCGTGCGCGTGGCCGTGCATCCCGGATCGAAAAGCCCTTCAGCCACGTGACCATCGTGGTCGGCGAACGCGAGGAGTTGGCGTAATGGGGCAGAAAGTCAATCCGATCGGGCTGCGGCTCGGCATCAACCGCACCTGGGATTCGCGCTGGTTCGCGGATCGCGGTTACGCCGACATGCTGCATGAGGATCTGCGCCTGCGCACCTACCTGCATCAGCGCCTGGCCCAGGCCGGCGTCAGCAAGGTGGTGATCGAGCGCGCGGCCAAGAAGGCCCGCATCACGATCCACAGCGCGCGTCCCGGCGTCGTCATCGGCAAGAAGGGCTCGGACATCGACAAGCTGCGCGCCGACCTGCAGAAGATGACCGGCAACGAGGTCAGCCTGAACATCGTCGAAATCCGCAAGCCGGAGATCGACGCCAGGCTGGTCGCCGAGAGCATCGCTCAGCAGTTGGAGCGCCGCGTCGCCTTCCGCCGCGCCATGAAGCGCGCGGTGCAGTCGGCGATGCGCCTGGGCGCCCAGGGCATCCGCATCAATTGCGGTGGCCGTCTGGGCGGCGCGGAAATCGCGCGGACCGAATGGTATCGCGAGGGCCGCGTGCCCCTGCACACCCTGCGTGCCGATGTCGATTACGGCGTTGCGACGGCGAAGACGACTTATGGCACCTGTGGCGTGAAGGTGTGGGTGTTCAAGGGCGAGATTCTCGGCCACGACCCCTATGCTCACGATAATCGCCAGGGCGACCAGCCCACGGCGACGCGCTGATATCGGCCAGCGGCGACGAACGCGAGAGAGACGGATAGAAAACCATGTTGCAACCGAAGCGGACTAAGTATCGCAAGGCTTTCAAGGGCCGCATCCACGGCCTGGCCAAGGGCGGTACCGCGCTGAACTTCGGCGCGTACGGGCTGAAGGCGATGGAGCCGGAGCGCGTCACCGCGCGCCAGATCGAGGCTGCCCGCCGGGCGATCACGCGCCATATCCGCCGTCAGGGCCGGGTCTGGATCCGCGTGTTCCCGGACGTGCCGGTTTCCAAGAAGCCGGCCGAGGTCCGCCAGGGTAAGGGCAAGGGCACGCCGGAATTCTGGGTGGCGCGCATCAAGCCGGGCCGGATCATGTTCGAGCTGGACGGCGTGCCGCGCGACATCGCGGAGCGTGCTTTCGAACTGGCGGCCGCGAAGCTGCCGATCCGCACTCGTTTCGTTACTCGCTTGGGCGAGGAGGGCTAAAAAATGAAGTCGTCCGACATTCGCGCCAAGAGCGAAGACGAGCTGAAGCAGCAGCTGGTCGACCTTCGCAAGGAGGCGTTCAATCTTCGCTTCCAGAAGGCGAGCGGCCAGCTGGAGAACACCGCGCGGGTCCGCCAGGTGCGTCGCACCATCGCGCAGATCAAGACCATCCTGCAGCAGCGCCAGGTCGGCGCTGGTGCGGCGTGAGCCCGAAACGGTAAGGGCGGGAGTTTAGAAGATGCCGAGGCGTCAATTGCAAGGCACCGTGGTCAGCGATGCGAACGAGAAGACCATCGTCGTACAGGTCGATCGTCGCGTTATGCACCCGGTCTATAAGAAGTTCATCACGCGCTCCAAGAAGTACCACGCGCATGACGAGGAGAATCGGTTCAAGACCGGCGATCTCGTGAAAATCGAGGAATGCCGGCCGATCTCCAAGAATAAGCGCTGGCGCGTCGTTTCAGACGAGCAGGGCGCGGGCGCCTAAGGGATCGAGGACTAGGAAATGATCCAGGTTCAGACAAACCTCGAAGTCGCCGACAATTCCGGCGCGCGACGGGTCCAGTGCATCAAGGTGCTGGGTGGCTCGAAGCGCAAGACCGCTTCGGTCGGCGACGTCATCGTGGTTTCCGTCAAGGAAGCCATCCCGCGCGGTCGCGTGAAGAAGGGTGACGTGCATCGCGCCGTCATCGTGCGCACCGCCAAGGATGTGCGCCGCGCTGACGGCACCGTGATCCGCTTCGACCGCAATGCCGCCGTGCTGCTGAACAAGCAGAACGAGCCCATCGGCACCCGTATCTTCGGCCCGGTGGTTCGCGAGCTGCGCGCCAAGAAGTTCATGAAGATCGTCTCGCTGGCGCCCGAGGTGTTGTGATGGCCGAGAAGTTCAAGATCAAGAAGGGCGACAAGGTCGTCGTCCGCACCGGCAAGGACAAGGGCAAGCAGGGCGAGGTGCTTCGCGTGCTGCGCACCGAGAACCGTGTCCTGGTCCAGGGTGTGAACATGGTGAAGCGCCATCAGCGCCAGAGCCAGACCCAGCAGGGCGGCATCGTCGAGAAGGAAGCGGCGCTCCACATTTCCAATGTGGCGCACATCGACCCGAAGGACGACAAGCCGACCCGCGTGGGTTTCAAGATTCTCGATGATGGCCGCAAGGTGCGCGTTGCGAAGCGCTCCGGCGAAGTCATCGACGCGTGAGGGCAGAGGCAATGACCCGTTTGCGAGAGCATTACGAGACCGTCGTCAAGAAGCGGATGCAGGAGAAGTTTGGCTATGCCAACGACTTCGAGATGCCGCGGATCGACAAGATCGTCATCAATATGGGTGTCGGCGAGGCGGTTCAGGATTCCAAGAAGGTCCAGCAGGCCGCGGCCGAGATGGCGTTGATCGCCGGCCAGAAGCCGGTCGTGACCCGCGCCAAGAACTCGATCGCCGGCTTCAAGCTGCGCGAGGGCATGCCGATCGGCTGCAAGGTTACGCTGCGCCGCGAGCGCATGTACGAATTCCTGGACCGGCTGATCACCGTGGCGCTGCCGCGCGTGCGCGACTTTCGCGGTGTGCCGACCAAGAGTTTCGATGGGCGCGGCAACTATGCGCTGGGCCTGCGTGAGCAGATCGTCTTCCCGGAGATCGACTACGACAAGGTCGACGATATCCGCGGCATGGACATCGTAATCTGCACCACCGCGAAGACCGATGAGGAAGCGCGCGAGCTCCTCGAAGGCTTCAGCATGCCCTTCACGAAGTCCTGACGGGCGGAGGCGAGAGATGGCAAAGAAGAGCGCTATCCAGAAGAACAAACGGCGCGAAAAGCTGGTGGATCAGTACACCGCCAAGCGTGAGCGCCTGAAGGCGATCGCCGACGACGAGGCCCTGCCGATGGAGGAGCGGTTCGCCGCCCGCCTGAAGCTGGCCGCGCTGCCGCGGAATTCGTCTCCGAGCCGTGTGCGCAACCGCTGTGAGGTCTCTGGCCGTCCGCGGGCGTTCTATCGGAGGTTTAAGATGTCGCGCATTGCATTGCGTGATCTGGCCTCGTCCGGGCAAGTCCCGGGCGTCGTCAAGTCGAGCTGGTAAGAGAGGGTCCATCCGATGGCGATGAGCGATCCCTTGGGGGATATGCTGACGCGGATCAGGAACGCGCAGCAGGCGCGCAAGACGAGCTGTCTCAGCCCGTCCTCGCAGCTGCGCATGAATGTCCTGACCGTGTTGCAGAGCGAAGGCTACATCCGCGGTTTCGAAGAGCATGAAACGCGGCCGGGTGTGCGCGAGATCCGCATAGAGCTGAAGTATCACGAGGGCATGCCGGTGATTAAGGAGATATCCCGTATCTCCACGCCGGGCCGCCGGGTCTATTCGAAGATCAAGGAACTGCCGCAGGTCTATAATGGCCTGGGCATCTCGATCCTCTCGACCCCGCGCGGTGTGATGTCCGACCACGAGGCCCGCGCTGCCAATGTTGGCGGCGAGGTCCTCTGCCGGGTCTTCTAAGGGAAGCGGAGAACATCATGTCTCGCGTAGGCAAACACCCGATCCCCGTGCCGAGCGGCGTCGACGTCAAGATCGCCGACGGTGCGATCGTCACCAAGGGCAAGCTGGGGCAGCTGTCGCTGACCCTGGGCCAGGACGTCAATGTCAGCCTTACCGACGGTAAGGTTCTGGTCGAGCCGGCCAATGACGGCAACAAGGCGCGCGCGCTGTGGGGAACCACGCGCAACATCGTGCGCAACATGGTTGTCGGCGTCAGCGAAGGCTGGACCCGGAAGCTGGAAATGACCGGCGTCGGCTATCGCGCCGCCGTCGAGGGCAAGGATTTGGTGCTGAGCCTCGGCTACAGCCACCCGATCCGCTACCCGATCCCGGCTGGCATCGAGATCAAGTGCCCGGTCCCGACCCAGGTCGAGATTTCGGGCGCCGACAAGCAGCAGGTTGGCCAGATTGCGTCGGAAATTCGTGGCTATCGCGGCCCCGAGCCTTATAAGGGCAAGGGCGTGCGGTATGCCGACGAAGTCATCCGTCGCAAAGAAGGCAAGAAGAAGTAACCAAGAGAACGCTAAGGAACCCTCCCATGCGGAAGGCGAAAGAACTTTACGATCGGCGCAAGGCGCGTGTACGCACGCAGCTTCGCAAGGTTGCCACCGGGCGTCCGCGCCTGTCTGTCTTCCGGTCGAGCAAGCAGATTTATGCTCAGATCATCGACGACGCGAAGGGTGTCACCATCGTGGCGGCTTCGACGATCGAGAAGGATATGAAGGGCAAGCTGAAGACCGGCGCCACCACCGAGGCGGCGAAGGAGATCGGCAAGCTGATCGCCGAGCGGGCCTTGAAGGCGGGCGTCGAATCGGTTGTGTTCGACCGCGGAGGCTATATCTATCACGGGCGCGTCAAGGCTCTGGCCGACGCCGCGCGCGAAGCCGGCTTGCAGTTCTAAGCCGACACACGACTATCGGAAGGTCCGAATTATGGCACGTGGGCAGAGAGAAGATCGCGACAATCGCGGTGGCCGGGAGCGGGATCGGGAAGAATCCGATCTGATCGAAAAGCTCGTCGGCATTAACCGTGTCGCCAAGGTGGTGAAGGGCGGGCGTCGCTTCGGCTTCGCAGCGCTGGTCATCGTCGGCGACGGTCGCGGCCGCGTCGGCTTCGGCACGGGCAAGGCCCGCGAGGTGCCGGAATCGATCCGCAAGGCGACGGAGATGGCGCGCCGGACGATGATCCGCGTGCCGCTGCGCGAGGGTCGCACCCTGCATCATGATGTGCATGGCCATTACGGCGCCGGCAATGTCGTGCTGCGGGCGGCCCCCGCCGGTACCGGCATCATCGCCGGTGGCCCGATGCGCGCCATTCTGGAAGCGCTGGGCGTTCAGGACGTGGTGGCCAAGTCGGTCGGCACCTCCAACCCGCACAACATGATCCGCGCCACCTTCGAGGCGCTGAAGATCATCTATTCGCCGCGCCAGGTGGCGTCGCGCCGCGGCAAGCGCGTCTCCGATCTCTTCGTTCGGGGCGACAAGGCCGAGGCCGCCGAGACCGCCGACGCTGGCGTTCAGGAGTAAGCTAGATGGCGACCAAGAAGAAGGCCTCGGCCACCGTCCGCGTCACCCAGACCGGCAGCCCGATCGGCCGCGAGAAGGACCAGCGCGCGACGCTGGTCGGTCTCGGCCTGAACAAGGTAAACCGCACCCGCGAGCTGGAGGATACTCCGGCCGTGCGCGGCATGATCGCCAAGGTTCAGCATCTGGTCCGCGTCGAGCAGGCCTGAGAGAATTTCAGTGGCTCGCCCTAACCGGCGAGCGCCTATGTGGTTGAGAGCGTCGGCTCCGGGAATACGTCATCATGAAGCTTAACGAAATCCGCGACAATGAAGGTGCCCGCAAGGGTCGCAAGCGTCTGGGCCGGGGCATCGGCTCGGGCCTGGGCAAGACCTCGGGCCGGGGCCATAAGGGCCAGGGCGCGCGTACCGGCGTGGCGATCAAGGGCTTCGAGGGCGGGCAGATGCCGCTGGAGCGCCGCGTGCCGAAGCGCGGCTTCAAGAAGCCGTTCCGTGAATTCTTCCAGGTCGTGAATCTGGGCCGCCTGCAGGCCGCCATCGATTCCGGCAAGCTGGACGCCAAGAAGGACATCGACGCCGACGCGCTGGTCGCGGCCGGCCTGGTCCGCAAGGGCGAGAAGGTTCGCCTGCTGGGCAAGGGCGAGCTGACGGCGAAGATCACCATCGCCGTGACCGGCGCCACCAAGGCCGCCATCGAGGCGGTCGAGAAGGCGGGCGGCAAGGTCGTTCTGCCGGAGGCCGCCCCGGCGGCCGGCGAGTAACCGGCCCATGGCCTCCGCCGCGGAGCAACTCGCCTCGCAGATCAATTTCGGCGCTTTCTCGAAGGCGACGGAACTCAAGAAGCGCATCTGGTTCACACTGGGTGCGCTGATTGTGTATCGGCTGGGCACCTACATTCCCATCCCGGGCATCGATCCGGTCATCCTGCAGGAGATTTTCCGCCAGAATTCCGGCGGCATTCTCGGCATGTTCGACATGTTCGCGGGCGGCGCGCTGGGTCGCATGACCATCTTCGCGCTGAACATCATGCCGTATATCTCGGCCTCCATCATCATGCAGCTCATGACGGCCGTTTCGCCGTCCATGGAAGCGCTGAAGAAGGAAGGCGAGAGCGGCCGCAAGAAGATCAATCAATATACCCGCTACCTGACCGTCGTGCTGGCCACGGCGCAGGCTTTCGGCATCGCCGTGGGGCTTGAGGGCATGCAGGGCTCGGCGGGGTCCGCCGTGATCGATCCGGGCTTGATGTTCCGCATCACGGCCGTCATCACGCTGGTGGGCGGCACTGTCTTCCTGATGTGGCTGGGCGAGCAGATCACCGCGCGCGGCGTCGGCAACGGCATCTCGCTGATCATCTTCGCCGGCATCGTGGCCAACCTGCCGACCGCGCTTGCGGGCACGCTGGAACTGGGGCGCACGGGTGCGCTGTCGGCCGCCTTCATCATTCTGCTGCTGGTCGGCGCTGTCGCCGTGATCGCCTTCGTCTGCTTTATGGAGCGGGCGCAGCGCCGGATCATCGTGCAGTATCCCAAGCGCCAGGTCGGCGCCAAGATGTTCGGCGGCGATACCTCGCACCTGCCGCTGAAGATCAATACGGCCGGCGTCATCCCGCCGATCTTCGCCTCCTCGCTGCTGCTGCTGCCGATCACGCTGGCCAATTTCACCGCCGGCCAGGGCCCGTCCTGGATGACCACGATCACCAGCCTGCTCGGCCACGGCCAGCCGCTCTATATGGCGCTGTATATCTTCCTGATCGTGTTCTTCGCCTTCTTCTACACGGCCATCGTGTTCAACCCGGCCGACACGGCGGAGAATCTGCGCAAGTATGGCGGCTTCATCCCGGGCATCCGGCCGGGCAAGAACACGGCCGATTATCTGGACTATGTGCTGACCCGCCTGACCGTTGTCGGCGCCGCCTACCTGGCCGCCGTCTGCATGCTGCCGGAACTGCTGATCAGCCAATATTCCGTGCCGTTCTATTTCGGCGGCACCAGCCTGCTGATCATCGTTTCGGTGACGATGGACACGGTGGGGCAGATCCAGTCGCATCTGCTGGCCCACCAGTATGAGGGACTCATCAAGAAGTCCAAACTACGGGGGAAGAGGGGATGAATCTGATCCTGCTGGGCCCGCCGGGCGCCGGTAAAGGCACCCAGGCGCGCCGTCTCCAGGACAAGCACGGCCTGATCCAGCTGTCGACCGGCGACATGCTGCGCGCGGCGGTTGCCGCCGGCACCGAGGTCGGCCGCAAGGCCAAGGCGATCATGGATGCCGGCCAGCTGGTTTCGGACGATATCATGATCGCCATGATCGCCGACCGCATCGCCCAGCCGGATTGCAAGAACGGCTTCATCCTTGACGGGTTTCCGCGCACCACGGCCCAGGCCGAGGCGCTGGACGCCATGCTGGCGGACAAGGGGCTGAAGCTGGACCATGTGATCGAGATGAAGGTGGACGAGGAAGCGCTGGTCGAGCGCATCACCGGCCGCTTCAGCTGCGCTAAATGCGGCGCCGGCTATCACGATGTTTTTCAGCAGCCGAAGGTCGCCGGTGTGTGCGACCTGTGCGGCTCGACCGAGTTCAAGCGCCGCGACGACGATAATGAAGCGACGGTGCGCGCGCGGCTCGTGGCGTATAACCAGCAGACCGCCCCGATCCTGCCCTACTACCGGCGGATGGGCGTGCTGGAGACGATCGACGGGATGGCCGATATCGATAAGGTCACCCAGGCGATCGAATCGATCATTCGTTGATCGGTATGGGTTGACTCGCGATTGCAGGGCCGTATAATCCGCGCCCTCGGTCGCACGGCTTCCGTACCGTTCGTCATGTCTGAAATCTGGGAACCGCAATGCGGCTCCCGTAAGTTGTGCAAGGAGTAGGCCTCTTGGCGCGTATCGCTGGCGTTAACATTCCGACGCAAAAGCGTGTGGAAATCGCCCTCACCTACATTCACGGCATCGGCCGGACCAAGGCGAAGGATCTGTGCGGCAAGCTGGGCATTCCCGCCGAGCGTCGCGTGAACGAACTGACCGACGACGAGGTTCTGCGCATCCGCGAGACCATCGACGCCGATCATGTGGTCGAGGGCGATCTGCGTCGCCAGACCGCGATGAACATCAAGCGCCTGATGGATCTGGGCTGCTATCGTGGCCTGCGTCATCGCAAGGGCCTGCCGGTCCATGGCCAGCGCACGCACACCAACGCCCGCACCCGCAAGGGTCCGGCACGCCCGATCGCCGGCAAGAAGAAGTAATTTCCATCGGGCTGCCCGACAGGATGGGGCGGCCCGATATCTAACATTGGTAAGGACGCACAGGTTATGGCCAAACAGCCGCAGCAACGCCGCCGCAAGGAGCGCAAGAATATCTCCTCTGGCGTCGCGCATGTGAACGCCTCCTTCAACAACACGATGATCACGATCAGCGATGCCCAGGGCAACGCCATCTCGTGGTCGTCGTCGGGCATGATGGGCTTCAAGGGGTCGCGCAAATCGACTCCCTACGCCGCCCAGGTCGCTGCCGAGGATGCCGGCCGCAAGGCGATGGACCACGGCATGCGCACCCTCGATGTCGAGGTGAAGGGGCCGGGCTCCGGGCGTGAATCCGCTCTGCGGGCCCTTCAGTCGATTGGCTTCACCGTCCTGTCAATCCGCGACGTGACGCCGATTCCGCACAATGGCTGTCGTCCGCCGAAGCGTCGGCGCGTCTGACCCGGGTCGTCAGCCGGCGGATTTTTTCTCCGGACGTCCTGCCGCAGCCGGCTCGAATCCATGGGTCGGCTGCTCTGAATTTGAAGAATGGGATGTCCGCTTATGCCTATTACCCGTGAGGTCGCTTCCGTGATCCAGAAGAACTGGCAAGCACTGATCAAACCGAACAAGCTCGACGTCCAGGCTGGCGGCGATCCGGAACGGCTGGCCACCATCGTCGCGGAGCCGTTGGAGCGTGGCTTCGGCCTGACGCTCGGCAACGCGCTACGTCGCGTGCTGCTTTCCTCGCTGCAGGGTGCCGCCGTCACCGCGATCCAGGTCGATGGCGTGCTGCATGAATTCTCCTCGATCCCCGGCGTTCGCGAGGATGTCACCGACATCGTGCTGAACATCAAGGGGCTGGCGCTGCGCATGCACGCCGAGGGGCCGAAGAAGATGCGCCTGCGCGTCAATGGCCCGGCCGAGGTGACCGCCGGCATGATCGAAACCGGCGCCGACATCGAGGTGATGAACCCCGATCTGCACATCTGCACCCTCGACGCCGAAGCCCGGCTGACGATGGAGCTGACGGTGGAGACCGGCAAGGGCTACGTTGCCGCTTCGGCCAACCGGCCGGAAGACGCGCCGATCGGCCTGATCCCGGTCGACGCCATCTTCAGCCCGGTGCGCAAGGTCTCCTACAAGGTGGAGAATACCCGCGTCGGCCAGACCACTGACTACGACAAGCTGTCGATGGTGGTCGAGACCAACGGCGTGGTGACCCCGGAGGATTCGGTGGCCCTGGCCGCGCGCATCCTGCAGGACCAGTTGCAGCTCTTCATCAATTTCGAGGAGCCGCAGGCGCGCAGCGACGACGATCAACCGTCCGAGCTGCCGTTCAACAAGAACCTGCTGCGCAAGGTGGACGAGCTGGAATTGTCCGTCCGCTCGGCCAACTGCCTGAAGAACGACAATATCGTCTATATCGGCGACCTGGTTCAGAAGACCGAGGCCGAAATGCTGCGGACCCCGAACTTCGGCCGCAAATCCTTGAACGAGATCAAGGAAGTGCTGTCGCAGATGGGGCTGCATCTGGGCATGGAAATCCCGAACTGGCCGCCGGAGAACATCGAAGAGCTGGCGAAGCGTCTCGAAGAGCCGTACTGAGCCATCTTAAGGACTTGTGTTGCAAGCCGGCTGGGTTTAAACCCCGGTCGCATGAATTGAAGGGGCGGCCCAGCGGCCGCCGCCAGGGAGTTTAAGAGATGCGTCACGGTATGAGCGGCCGCAAGCTGAACCGCACTTCGTCTCACCGCAAGGCCATGTTCAGCAACATGGCGGCGGCCTTGATCAAGCACGAGCAGATCAAGACCACGCTGCCGAAGGCGAAGGATCTGCGTCCCGTCGTCGAGAAGCTGATCACGCTGGGCAAGCGCGGCGGCATCCATGCCCGTCGCCAGGTTTTCGCCTTTCTGCGCGACGATGCGACGACGGCCAAGCTGTTCGAGACGCTGGGCCAGCGCTACGCCGACCGCCAGGGCGGCTACACCCGCGTGCTGAAGGCCGGCTTCCGCTATGGCGACGCCGCCCCGATGGCCGTTATCGAGCTGGTCGACCGCGACACCAGCGCGAAGGGCCAGGACAGCGGCCCGGTGCAGGTCAACGAAGACGAGATGGCGTCCGCAGCCGCCTAAAGACGGCCGGTTTCGGCGAAGGAACGAGGGCGCCCGGCAGGGCGCCCTTTTCGTTTTCACTCGGTGCGGCGGACGGGTTTCGGCAAGTCGGCGAGTATTTTCTGCCGGACGCGCTCAAACAGGTCGGCTGGAAGGGAGCCGAAGACGAAGGGGCCTTGCGCGCTTCTGGATATCGGCCGCAAATCCGGCCCCGGCCAGCGAAAGATGTTGGCTTCCGTCGTCACGATCCAGCTTTGCCGATCGTCGAGACCGAGATGCCGCTTGACGGACGGTGGGATTTCAACGGCGCCGCCTGGCGTCGGCGATGCGTGGGTTATCGGCAATACCAGCACTTCGATCGCTTCTGCCGTCATGCGATGTGCGGCGACGATGGCCACGGGCCTGTCCTTGATGCCTTCCTCCCGGCCGACATCGTGTTCATGGCTCCAGAGATAGGAATAGCCGATGATTTGGCCGATCTTCGGCGGCGGGACGGTTCCCCTCTTCGGTTCCCTCATTGAATGTCGTCGACTAGATACCGATCCTCTTCGGGAATTTCCGCTTCCTCGATTGCCGAGATCCAATGCGCCGGCAGATCTTTCGTCAGGACCACCTGCCGGTCCCGCCGCTTCAGCCGTTCGAATTCATCGATGCTGATCACCACGACCGAGGGGCGGTTGTGCTTCTTAATCACCACCGGCTCCTTCAGCGCCTTGTCATGATAGCGCCCGAAATGCTTCTGAAACTCCGAGGCGGTTATGGCGTCGCCCATGATCGAAATCCTCATAATCCGGAAAATGCATCTTTTCAGGATATCGGGTGGAAGGGAAAGGATGCAAGAACCGAGGGGAAGGCGACGCCGCCTCTTCGCAATACGCTACCGTAGCGCTACATAATCTCCATGCGTCAGATACTCCCGCTCCTCACCATCCTCATGCTCGCGCTTGGCGGGCCGGCCGCAGCGCAGCAGCGGGCGGTGCCGCCGGATGCGCAGACGCTGCGCTATTCCTTCTCGCCGCTGGTGAAGCAGGCGGCCCCGGCGGTGGTGAACATCTTCACCCGCAAGGTGGTGCAGAACCAGCTTTCGCCGCTGCTGAACGACCCCTTCTTCAAGCGCTTCTTCGGGGACAGTTTCGGCGCCGGCATCCCGCGCGAGCGGGTGCAGAACTCGCTTGGCTCCGGCGTCATCGTGCGCGGCGACGGGCTGATCGTCACCAACCATCATGTCATCGAGGGGGCGGACGAGATTCGCGTCGTGCTGGCCGACCGGCGCGAATTCCCCGCCACGCTGGTGTTCGATGAGGAGCGCACTGACCTCGCCATCCTGCGCATCGATCCCGGCAAGGAGACGCTGCCGGCACTGGAGCTGGGCGATAGCGACCGGGTGGAGGTGGGCGATCTGGTGCTGGCCATCGGCAACCCGTTCG
>NZ_LPXN01000160.1 GCF_001618175.1 Oceanibaculum pacificum
TGCAATGAGCCTAGCGGAAGCCGGGTGAGGGGAGATCGGCCGCATCCGGACTATCTCCCCTGCGCCGCTTGGGGGCTGGCAAAGGGGCCGATTTGTGCCATGTACTAGCCATCCTTTCCCAACGATTGCGAATGCCATGTCCTCCGCCGCGCCGAAGACCGAAACCGCCGACATTCTTCTCGCCGAGCTGATTCCGGCCTGCCGGATGGCCGTCGAGGCCGCCGACCGGCTGACCGACGCCGCGATGCGCACTGTCGGCGCGCGGGTCGCCCCGGACGGCAAGATCAGCAGCGCCCTGCTCGACCAGGAACAGCTGGCGGTGCACGGCATCTCCTGGCTGGCGACCTATACGGAGGCGCTGCGCCAGATGCTGGGCTGGGCCGAGCGGCTGGAGGCCCAGGGAGCCTTGCGCGAGTTCGAGGCGCTGATCCTGCAGGCGGCGTTCGGCGAATATCTGGCGCAGATCGAGGGCGGCATCGCGATTTCCCAGGTGGAAATCGTGCGGCCGCGCGATTTCGGGCTGGAAGTGGAGGATCTGTCGGCCTTCCGCACCGCCGAGGTCACGGCGCTGATCGCGGCGGGCAACACCAACGCCACCCGCCAGCGCCTGGCAGCACTGATGGAAGACGGGCTGTCGAGCGGCGATTTCGGCGCGCTGGGCTTCGATGACGAGATGCTGGAGATGATGCGCGACCAGTTCCGCCGCTTCGGCGCGGAGAAGGTAACGCCCCATGCCCATGAATGGCATCTGAAGGACGAGCTGATCCCGCTGCCGGTTGTCGAGCAGATGGCAGAGCTGGGCGTCTTCGGCCTGACCATCCCGGAAGAGAATGGCGGCCTCGGCCTCGGCAAGATGGCGATGTGCGTGGTGACGGAGGAGCTGTCGCGCGCCTATATCGGCGTCGGCTCGCTGGGCACCCGCTCGGAGATCGCCGGCGAGCTGATCCGTCTGGGCGGCACGCCGCAGCAGAAGGAGCATTGGCTGCCGAAGCTGGCCAGCGGCGAGATTCTGCCGACCGCCGTGTTCACCGAACCCAATACCGGATCCGACCTCGCCTCTTTGCGCACCCGCGCCGTGCGCGAGGGCGACGCCTATGCGATCCATGGCAACAAGACCTGGATCACCCATGCCGCGCGCACCGACATGATGACCATTCTGGCGCGCACTGGTTCGCCCGACAGCGGCTATAAGGGCCTGTCCATGTTCCTGGCGGAAAAGCCGCGCGGCACGGAGGAGAACCCGTTCCCGGCCGAGGGCATGACCGGCGGCGAGATCCATGTGCTGGGCTATCGCGGCATGAAGGAATACGAGCTGGGCTTCGACGGCTTCCAGGTAAAGGCGGAGAATCTGCTGGGCGGCATCGAGGGCCAGGGCTTCAAGCAGCTGATGGCGACCTTCGAGAGTGCCCGCATCCAGACCGCCGCGCGCGCCGTCGGCGTGGCGCAGAACGCGCTGGAGCTGGGCCTGGCCTACGCCCGCGAGCGCGTGCAATTCGGCCGGCCGATCTACGCCTTCCCGCGCGTCTTCGGCAAGCTGGCCTGGATGGCGGTGGAGACCATGATCGCCCGGCAGCTGACCTATTTCGCGGCGCGCGAGAAGGACAGCGACCGACGCTGCGACATCGAGGCCGGCATGGCCAAGCTGCTGGCCGCTCGCGTCGCCTGGTCGAACGCCGACAATGCGCTGCAGGTGCATGGCGGCAACGGCTACGCGCACGAATACCCGATCAGCCGGGTGCTGTGCGACGCCCGCATCCTGAACATCTTCGAAGGGGCCGCGGAGATTCAGGCCCATGTCGTCGGGCGCGGGCTGCTGTCGCGCCGGCTGGAAGGGCGGAACTAGACCGCCTCCAGCTCCCCGACCCGCAGGCAGCGGACGATCTGCCCGTCGCGTACCGCCACCGGCTCCGGCGTCACCGTCTGGCACTGGTCGATGGCATAGCGGCAGCGCGGGGCGAAGGGGCAGCCGGCCGGCAAATTCGCCAGGTCCGGCGGCGAGCCGGGGATGGTTTCCAGCCGCGCGCCCTTCTGCAACGCGCCATGCGCGCGCGAGCGCAGCAGGCCGATGGTGTAGGGATGACTGGGGTTGCGGATGATATCGCGCACCGCGCCGGTCTCGACGATGCGGCCGGCATACATGACCGCGATGCGGTCCGCCACCTCGACCGCCACGCCGATATCGTGGGTGACGAAAATCACCGCCAACCCCAGCTCGCGCTGCAATTCGCGCAGCAGCAGCAGAATCTGAATCTGCACCGTCGCGTCCAGCGCCGTGGTCGGCTCGTCGGCCAGCAGCACCTGCGGCCGGCAAGACAGCGCCAGGGCGATCATCGCCCGCTGCCGCATGCCGCCGGACATTTCGTGCGGATAGGCGTCCAGCCGGCGCTCCGGCGAGGGAATGCGCACCCGCTCGAACAGCTCCAGCGCGCGCTTTCGACCCTCGGCATGGCTGACACCCTCATGGATCGCCACCGCCTCGGCGATCTGCTGGCCCAGCGTATAGACCGGGTCCAGCGCCAGGGCCGGCTCCTGAAACACCATCGACAGGGTCTTGCCGCGAAATTGCTGAAGCTGCTTGCGGTTCAGCGCCATCACATCCTGCCCGTCGACGCGGATGGAGCCTTCCACCCTGGTCTTCTTCTCCGGGTTCAGGCGCATCAGCGCGCGCAACGTCACGCTCTTGCCGGACCCGGATTCGCCGAGCAGCGCATAGGTCTCCCCGGCGCGCAGCTCCAAATCGACGCCATTGACCGCGCGGATCGGGCTCGGGCCGCCCATGAAGCTGACGGTCAGGCCGCGGACCTGGACGAGGGGCTCGCTCATGACGCCTCCGCCTTGCTATGGCCGGAGCCGGGTTCATGCATCAGGCAGGCCGCCAGATGGCTGGGGCCACCCTCGGGACCGACCGGGTCGAGGGCTGGAACCCGGGTGCTGCAAACCGATTCGGCGAAGGTGCAGCGCGTATGGAAGCGGCAGCCGGTCGGCGGGTTGATCGGGTTCGGCGGATCGCCGGCAATCGGCGCTTCCTCGGTGCGGTGGTCAGGGTCCATGGACGGCATCGAGCGGGTCAGCGCCGCCGAATAAGGGTGGGCGGCCTTGTCGAACACCGCCCCGGCCGGGCCGATCTCCGCCATCTTGCCGAGATACATGACCGCCACCCGGTCAGACATGAAGCGCACCACGTTCAGATCGTGACTGATGAACAGATAGGTCAGCCCGAACTCCTCCTTCAAATCGAGCAGCAGGTTCAGCACCTGCGCCTCGACCGACTTGTCGAGCGCGGAGACCGCCTCGTCCAGGATCAGCAGGCGCGGCTGGAGCGCCAGCGCGCGGGCGATGTTCACCCGCTGGCGCTGGCCGCCCGACAGCTCGTGCGGATAGCGCCCGGCGAAACGGCTGGGGTCAAGCCCCACCCGGTCGAGCAGTCCATGCGCCCGGTCCACCGCCTGGCGCGCCTGCACGCCATGCACCTGCGGGCCGAAGGCGATGGAAGCCTCCACCGTCAGTCGCGGATTGAGCGAGGCGTAACTGTCCTGGAACACCATCTGCACCTGGCGGCGGAATTCCCGCATCGTCAGCCCGCCATCGCCGACCGTCTCGCCATCGAAGATCAGCGTGCCGGCATCGGGCTCGATCAGATGCATCAGCAGCCGCGCGGTTGTTGACTTGCCGCAGCCGGATTCGCCGACCACGCCCAGCGTCTCGCCCTTGAGGATTTCGAAATCCACGCCATCGACGGCGCGCACCATCGCCTTCGCGCCGAACAGGCTGCCCTTCACGGCGAAATGCTTCACCAGCCCGCGCACCGTCAGCAACGGCTGGGCGGGCCCGCCCCGGTCCAGGGGAGCGGCGGCGCTCATTGCTTCACATCCATGGCGGATCGCAACCCGTCCGACAGCAAATTGAAGGAGATCGAGGTGATGAAGATCATCGCCCCCGGCAAGGCGGCTACCCAGGGCTGGGTATAGATCGCGGTGCGCAGCGTGTTCAGCATCAGCCCCCATTCCGGCTCCGGCGGCCGCACGCCGAGGCCCAGGAAGGACAGGCCCGAGGCCAGGATCATCGAGACCGAGATCAGGCTGGTGGCATAGACGAAGATCGGCCCCAGCACATTGCCCAACACATGCACGCGCACGATGGTGAAGCCCGGCGCGCCGGAGGCCCGCGCGGCCTCCACATAGTCGCGGTTGCGTACCTGGGTGGTCACCGATTCGGCAACGCGGGCGATGGGCGGGATGAACACCACGGACAGCGACACCAGCGCGTTGGTCAGCCCCGCGCCCAGCGCGCCCGACAGGGCCACCGCCAGCAGCACCGAGGGGAAGGCGTAGAAGATATCGATGGTGCGCATGGCGATGGTGTTGAACCAGCCGCCCAGATAGCCGGCCACGATGCCCAGCGTGGAGCCCAGCCCGAAGGCGATGATGACCGGGGTGACGCCCATCAGCAGCGACATGCGCGCGCCATAGATCAGGCGGGAGAGCATGTCGCGCCCCAGCTCGTCGCTGCCCAGCGGATAGCCCTCGGTGCCGATCGGCCGCAGCCGCCGCAGCATGCGGCCGGAGAACGGATCGGCCGGCACGATGTAGGGCGCGAAGACCGCCATGAGGATCAGCGCCAGCACCACCGCGCCGGCGATCATCGCCACCTTGTCGCGCCTCAGCCGCCGCCAGACGGAGGCCCAGTAGCCTTCCGAGCTTTCGATCGCGCTGGGCATGGCGTCGGCGCCGAATCGCAGAAGGGCCATCGGTCAGCTCCGCTGGATACGGGGGTCGAGGAGGCTCTGCACCAGATCCACGATCAGGTTCAGCAGCACGAAGAACAGCGCCAGCACCAGGATCGTGCCCTGCAACAGCGGCAGATCGCGCTGGAAGATGGCGGCGTTCAGCAAGAAGCCGGTGCCGGGCCAGGAGAACACCGTCTCGATCAGGATCGAGCCGCCCAGCAGATAGCCCAATTGCAGGCCCATCACCGCCAGCGCGGTCGGCGCGGCGTTCTTCACCACATGCAGGAACACGCCGCGCTCGCCCAGCCCCTTGGCGCGCATCGCCTGCACGAAATCCTGCGACAGGATGTCGGCGACCAGCGCGCGGATGGTGCGCGCGATAATGCCCATCGGGATCACCGACATGGTGATGGCCGGCAGGATGAGATGGCGGATATGCGCCCAGTCAGGCGTCCATTCGCCCGATCCGCCGGGGCCGGCCCCGGTCGGCGGCAGCCAGTTGAGCTGCGAGGAGAAGATGATGACCAGCACCATGCCGAGCCAGTAATGCGGCACCGACACGCCGAATACGGACAGGGCCGAGGCGGTCTTGTCGATCCAGCTTTCGCGGTAATAGCCGCCGACGAAGCCGAACAGCAGCCCGAAGAAGAAGCCGATCACCGTGGCCACGGTGGCTAGGATCAGCGTATTCACCACGGCGCGCAGCACCTCGGTGGTGACCGGCCGGCCGCTGGCGATGGAATTGCCCAAATCGCCGTGCAGCGCGCGCCAGACCCAGCGCAGGAACTGCTCCCAGTAAGGGCGGTCGAACCCGTAGATGATGAGAAGCTGCTGCTTCAGATCCTCCGAGGCGTCCGGCGGCAGCACGGAAACCAGCGGATCGCCCGGCGCCAGATGCACCAGCAGAAAGCAGACCAGCGACACGCCCACCACGATGGGAATGGTGTAGACGATGCGCTTCGTCAGATAGACCAGCATCGGCGGTCACCCGGCGTCGGAAAGGAGGATAGCGGCGAGGACGGGACGCCGCCGGCACAGGCGACGCCCCGTTCACGACAGGCTTTAAGGCTGGATGTCCATCGGCGCGATGTCGATGAACCAGCTTTTCGGCTGCACCACGCCGGTCACCTTCGGCGACATGGCGCGCGGCCCCACATCGTGCGCGATCCACACGAATGGCGCTTCCTCGACAATGCGGGCATGCAGCTTGGCGAGCGCCGCGTCGCGTTCGGTGCCGTCGAAGCTGGTGCGCGCGGCGGCGATCAGCTTGTCGAACTCGTCATTGCCGAAATAGCCCCAATTGTTGGAGACCGGCGGGAAGGTCTTGGTGGAGGTGAAGCGCACCATGGCGAAGAACGGGTCCATCGCCGCGAAGGAGACGTTGATGGCGTTCGCCCCGCGCGCCGTGGTGGCGTCCTTCGCCCCCACGCGCCAGTTGGTGAACAACGTGTTCCACTCGATCACGTCCAGCTCGACGTCGAAATAGCATTCCTTCAGGCTCTGCTGGACATACTCGTTCATCGGGATCGGCTGCATCTGGCCGGAACCGGAGGCGGAGGTCTGCACCTTCACCTTCAGCGGCTTGGAGTCGGAGAAGCCGGCCTCGGTCATCAGCTTCTTGGCGGCGGCGGGGTCGTACTTGATCTCGAACTTCGGATTGCCCCACCAGGGATGGCCCGGCGGCACGGTGCCCTTGGGCTCTTCCATGAAGCCGTTCAGCAGCTCCTTCATCTCGGTGCGGTTGATGCACAGATTGGCGGCATGGCGCACGCGCTTATCCAGCCAGGGCGAACCCTCGACGAAGGAAAGCTGCCACGGCCACACATGCGGCTGGGCGTTGGCGTAAATCTTGAAGCCGCGCTCCTTGATCTGCGGCACCGCGTCGGGGGCCGGCGCTTCGATCCAGTCGACCTGGCCGGACAGCAGCGCGGCGGTGCGGGCATTGGCTTCCGGCAGCGGCAGCAGCACCACCTTGTCGAGCTTCGGCGTGCGCTTGGGATCCCAATAGCCGGCGTTCTTCGCCAGCTCCAGCCGCTCGCGCGGCGCGAAGCCGACAACCTTGAACGGGCCGCTGCCCGACGGGTCGGCGGCAAAGGCGGTCCAGGCCTGCGCGGCGCGCTGCTTGGCGTCGGTCACGTCGGCCGGCACCGCCTTCAGCTTCGCCTCCCAGTGGGCCGGCGAGGCCATGAACAGGTTGGTCAGGTTGATCGGCAGGAAGGAATCCGGCTCCGAGGTGGTCAATTCCACCGTCAGATCGTCGATCTTCTTGGCCGAGCGCAGCGTCGGCATGCGCGAGGCGGTGACGCCGACCTGGCTCTGGTCGAAATGCGGCGCTTCCTTGTCCAGCACCTTCTGGACGTTCCAGACCACGGCATCGGCATTGAACGGCGAGCCGTCATGGAATTTCACGCCCGGGCGCAGCTTGAACACCCATTTGGTCTTGTCCTCCGCAGCCGCCCATTCGGTGGCCAGGCCCGGAATCAGCACGGACGGCGCATCGGCCTTGGACAGATCCCAATGCACCAGCGCGTCATAGATCGGGATGCCGGTGAAGCGGTTGCCCTCGAAGCCCTGGTCGGGCTGGCCGAGCGTGCGCGGAATATCGCCGGCGGTCATGCCGATGCGCAGCACCTTTTCCGCCTGCGCGGCGGTCGAATTCAGCAGCATGCCGGCGGCGAGGGCGACGGTGCCGGCCAACAGCAAAGAGCGGTAGGTTTTTATCATTGTGCAGCCTCCTGAAACGCAACCCAGAACCTGCAAAGTCGCAAGGGCCATGCCAGGGACGCGAAATACCGCGTTGCCTGTCGCGTTAAAGGATAGCGCTAATCAGAAGGGGAAAGAATGCCTATAATTTGAGCAGTGCATGCATTTTAATGCCCAACTCCACGCCGCCCAGGGCCGCCGCCTTTATCCAGCAGCGGCCCTGGGAGAGCCCTATGCCGCGCGGGGGAAATTGCCGGCGCGCGACAGCATGCCCGGCATGGTCTTTTCCAACACGCCGGACAGCCATTTGGCGGTGTCGATCAACTCCTCCAGATCGACGCCGGTTTCCACGCCCATGCGGTTCAGCATGTAGACGACGTCCTCGGTCGGGATGTTGCCCGTCGCCCCCGGCGCGAAGGGGCAGCCGCCAATGCCGCCGATCGAGGCGTCGAATCCCGACACCCCCGCGCGCAGCCCGGCCACCAGATTGGCGATGCCGGTATTGCGGGTATTGTGGAAATGGCAGCGCAGCGGGATGCCCGGCAGCGCCTCGCGCACGGCCGCCACCTTGGCCTCGATATCGGTCGGCACGCCGACGCCGATGGAATCGGCCAGGATGATCTCCGACGGATTTTCCTTCGCGCCCTCGCGCGCCAGGTCGACCACGCGCTGCACCGGCACCTCGCCTTCGAACGGACAGCCGAAGGTGGCCGCCATGGTGAAAGTGGCGGTCTTGCCGGCAGCGCGCGCCATCGCCGCCACCTTTGGCCAGCCGGCCAGCGTATCGGCGGTCAGGCAGCCCTGGTTGGCCATATTATACTTGTCGGTGGTGATGACGACGTAGTTGATCTCGTCCACGCCCGCGGCCACCGCGCGCTCCGCCCCGCGCACATTCAGCGCCAGACCGATATACTGGATGTCCGGGCGGCGCGGCACGGCGGCCATCACCGCCTCGGCATCGGCCATCTGCGGCACGCGGTTGGGGTTCACGAAGCTGGTCGCCTCGATGCGCTTGATGCCGGCGGCGATGGAGCGGCGAATCAGCTCCAGCTTCTGCTCGGTCGACAGGATTTTCGCTTCGTTCTGCAGGCCGTCGCGCGGCGAGACCTCGACGATGGTGGTCGATGTGGGCTGCACAGCATCCTCTCCTGATATTTCGTTATTGCATACAAAATTGACGATATGGCGGATATGATAACGGATATTGACGCGGCATCCACTATAATTGTATGCAACTTACATGAATGTCGCCACACCCGCCAAAGGGGCCCGCGCTGTCGAGCAGGCCTATGATTATCTAAAGAACGCCATTCTATCGGGCGAATTCGCCGCGCGCATGCATCTGCGCGAGGGCGCCATCGCAACCCAGCTCGGCCTCAGCCGCACGCCGGTGCGCGAGGCGTTCCGCCGGCTGGGCGCCGAGGGCTGGCTGGAGATCACGCCGAACGCCGGGGTGAAGGTGGCCGAATGGTCGCCGCGCGACATCGAGGAAGTGTTCGAGGTGCGCATGCTGATCGAATCGCGGGTCGCCGGCCGCGCCGCCCAGCGCGCCACCGAGGCGCAGATCGAGCGCCTGCGCGCCCTGGCCGAGCAGATGAGCGCGATGGCCGACTGCCCGGTCGACCAGGTGCTGGACGAGCGTTCAACCGTGAATGCCGAATTCCACGAGCTGCTGGTCGAGGCCGCCGGCAGCCAGCGGCTGAAGCGCCTGCTCGACCTGGTGGTCGAGATACCGATGGTGAAATGGGTGTTCGGCAGCTACCAGCCGGCGGAAATTCGCCGCAGCGCCGCCCACCATCACGAGATCGTCGCCGCCCTGGAAGCGCATGACGCCGAATGGGCTAGTGCCGCGATGAAGAGCCATATCCTGTCCGCCCATCATGCGGTGATGCGCCGCCTGCGGCAGCTGGATAGCGCACCGAACCAAGACCAATAGCGAGGAAACGATGGAAGTGAAATCCGGCCCCTTGGCCGATCTGCGCGTGGTGGAAATGGGGCAGCTGATCGCCGGACCGTTCTGCGGCCAGCTGCTGGCCGATTTCGGCGCCGACGTGGTGAAGATCGAGCAGCCCGGAATCGGCGACCCGATGCGCGAATGGGGCCGCGAGAAGGCCCACGGCAAGACGCTCTGGTGGCCGTTGATCGCCCGCAACAAAAAGTCCGTCACCTGCAATCTGCGCGTGCCCGAGGGCCAGGCCATCGTGCGCGAATTGATCGCCAAGGCCGATATTCTGATCGAGAATTTCCGTCCCGGCACGATGGAGCGCTGGGGCCTGGGCTATGAGGAACTGTCGGCGATCAACCCGCGCCTGATCATGGTGCGGGTCTCCGGCTACGGGCAGACCGGCCCCTACTCCCAGCGTGCCGGCTATGGCGCGATTGGCGAGGCAATGGGCGGGTTGCGCTATGTGATCGGCGATCCCTCCACCCCGCCGTCGCGCGCCGGCATCGCCATCGGCGACACGCTGGCCGCCATGCATGCCGCCTTCGGCGCGGTGATGGCGGTGAATGCCCGCCATCGCACCGGGCGCGGCCAGGTGGTCGACAGCGCGATCTACGAGGCGGTGCTGAATTTCATGGAAAGCATCGTCATCGAGTACGACAAGACCGGCTATATCCGCGAGCGCACCGGGCCGATCCTGCCGAACATCTCGCCCAGCAACGTCTATCCGACTGCCGACGACCAGCAGATCCTGATCGGCGCCAACCAGGACACGGTGTTCAAACGCCTGGCCAAGGCGATGGGCCAGGCCGAGCTGGGCGACGATCCGCGCTATGCCACCCACGGCGCGCGCGGCCAGCACCAGCAGGAGCTGGACGAGATCATCGCCCGCTGGACCGCGACGGTGAACGCGACCGAGCTGCTGGACCTGCTGGAGGAGAGCGGCGTGCCGTCCGGCCGCATCTACCGCGCGCCGGAAATGCTGGAGGACGCGCATTTCAAGGCACGCAACGCCATCGTGCGGCTGATGCATCCGGAATTCGGCGAGGTGGCGATGCAGAACGTCGCCCCACGCCTGTCCGACACGCCGGGCTCGGTGCGCCATTGCGGGCCGGAGCTGGGCCAGCATACCGAGGAAATCCTGACGGGCGAGCTGGGCTACAGCGCCGAGAAGATCGCCACCCTGCGCACGGCCGGCATCGTCTGACGCCACCGGCTGCCGTAACGGAAAAGCCCGCGGCCTTTCGGTCGCGGGCTTTTTAGCGCTTCCCTTGTCATTGCCGGGCTCGACCCGGGGGTGACAGCCCCCCTAGAACAGCTGGAAGGGGATGTAGAGCACGATCTGCGGCAGCAGGTAGATCAGCAGCACGCTGCCCAGCATGATGAAGATATAGGGCAGCACCCCGCTGACGACGGTGCTGAGCTGCGCCTTCGCCACCGCCTGGATGACGAAGAGGTTCAGCCCCACCGGCGGCGTGATCAGCGCGATCTCGATCAGCAGCACGAAGAAGATGCCGAACCAGATCGGGTCGACGCCCAGCGCCAGCACGGTCGGGAACAGCACCGGCACCATGATCAGCAGCATCGACAGGCTTTCCAGGAACAGGCCGATCACCAGCAGGATGCCGGTCACGATCAGCAGGAACAGCCATTGCTCGGAGACATGCGTGTCGACCAGCGCCGAGACCATGTTGGGAATCTGGTAAAGCGTGATCGCCTTGCCGAAAATCTTGGCGCCCACGACCACCAGGAACAGCACCACGGTCGTGCGGAGGGCCGATATCGTCGCCTCCACGGCGATCTTCCAGGTCAGCGTGCGCAGGATGACGCCGGTGATCAGCAGCGCCATGATGAAGCCGATGGCGGCCGCCTCGGTCGGGGTGAAGATGCCGGCATAGATGCCGGTGATGATCACCACCGCCAGCAGGATCGTCGGGAAGGCGCGGATGGTCGATGCGCGCCGCTCCGCCCAGCTCGCCCGGCCAAGCCTGTCGTAATTGCCGGTATACATCGAATGGCCGACGACGAAGACGCCGAACAGCACGATCAGCAGGATGCCCGGGCCGATGCCGGCCAGGAACAGGCTGCCGATGCTCTCTTCGGTGATCACGCCATAGACGATCAGCGGAATCGAGGGCGGGATGATGATGCCCAGCGTGCCGCCGGCCGCCAGCAGGCCCAGCGTGAAGTTGCGCTTGTAGCCACGCGCCGTCATCTCCGGCACCGCCACCGTGCCGATGGTGGCCGCCGTGGCGACGGAGCTGCCGCTGATCGCCGAGAAGATGCCGCAGGATAGCAGCGTGGCGACGCCCAGCCCGCCCGGCCAATGGCCGACCCAGCTCTGCACCGCCTGGAACAGATCCTTACCGACCCCGCCGCGCAGCAGGATGTTCGACATCAAAAGGAACATCGGCACCGAGAGCAGCACGAAATTATCGACCGCGCTCAGCATGTTCTGCGCCACCATGATCAGCGGCAGGCCGTGCGCGATCAGCATCACCGTGCCCATCGACATGAGCACGAAGGCGACAGGCAGACCGCTGAACAACAGCAGCAGAAGCCCGCCTAGAATGAGGAACAGCGTCACTTATGCATCTCCTCTACCCGGAAGACCGGGGCTTCCTCGAAGGGCAGTCGGATCAGGTTGAGGAGCGCCTGGACGGCCAGCAGGGCGAAGCCCACCACCACCGGCAGCTCGACAATCCAGTTCGGCAGGGCCAGCATGGTCGGCTGCCGGCGGCCGAGCGCGATGGAATCGCGCACGATATCGCTGCCCAGCACGACGACCAGGATCGAAATGGCGATGATGACGACAAGCGAGAACGCCTCCGCCAAGCGCCGGCCGTTCGGCCCGAGAAGCCCGATGACGGCGGTGATGCGGATCATCTCCCCGCTTCGCAGCACATAGGCCAGGGCGAAATAGGTGAACCAGACCTGGAAGGTCACGGCGTAGTCGTGAATCCAGATGGTCGGCGCGTTGAAGAAATACCGGGCGCAGACCTCGTAGGACAGGATCAGCCCGGTAGCGAAAAGCAGCCCGGCGCTGAGATAGCCGAGCCAGTCGGATATCGCGCCGCAAACCGCGCCAATCCGTCCCATGGAAACCTCCTGGAAGGAGAACGAGAAAAGCGGCCCCGTCACGAGGGACGGGGCCGTATCGGTGCTATTGCAGCTTGCGCAGCTCGTCGACGAGCTTCTGGCCGGTCGCGCCGGAATCCTTGATGAAGGCCTGGACCGAAGGCTCGGCCGCCTTCTTCCACAGGGCAAGCTCTTCGGCGGTCAGGTTGATGACCTTCATCTTGGTGTTGGCGGTGAGCCACTTCTCGGCCTCGATATTGGCCTTTTCGGTGTTCTCGCGCATCTTCATCTCGGCGGCCTGGGCAGCCTTGGTGATCCACGCCTTCTCCTGGTCACTCAGCTTCTTCCAGGTCAGCTCGCTGATGACGATAAGGAATTCGGTATGGGCATGGTTGGTGATGGTGATCGAATCCATCACCTCGTAGATCTTGCGGCTCTTGGTGGCCGTGGTGCCGGTCATGCCGACATCGACCGTGCCGCGCTGATAGGCGATGAACTGCTCGGACCCGCCGACCTTGACCGGCGAAGCGCCCAGCGCATTGATGAAGTCGCCCGACGGCTTGCCCAGCACGCGGACCTTCTTGCCCTTGATGTCGGCCGGGGTGCGGATTTCGCCGCGCCGGGCCAGCAGCTGCACGGCGCCGTAATCCTGGTACCAGAGCACCCGCGTGCCGGTGGCCAGAATCTCGTCATCGATCAGCTTGCGCACCGGGCTGGACGGATCGACCGCCTTCGCCAGGGTCTTGTAGTCCGGGAACATGAAGGCGACGCTGAACACGGCGGCCGACGGAATCGTGCCGGCATATTCGTCGATCAGCACCATGCCCATGTCGATGGCGCCGGAGGAGACCGCCTGCGGCACCTCGTTGCCCTTGTAGAGCTGCGCCGAATCATACACTTCCAGCTTCAGCGCGCCGTTGCTCTCCTTCTCCATCTGCTCCTTGAAGAACAGGACGTTCTGGCCGAGCTCGTGATTGGTGGCGATCTGCAGCGTGATGCGCAGCGTGCGCTCCGCCATCGCCTGGCTGTAGGAGCCGATGGCCAGGGTCACGGCCATGGCGGATGTGAGCAGTAATTTTTTCATCGATGGTCCTCCCTAATGTCCGCCTTTATGGCGGGTTGTTCGTGCTGTACCGGCGAAAGCCGCCTCAGGGCAAGAACTCCCTGGGGTCGGTCAATCGGCCATTCACGGCGCTGGCCGCCACGGTCGCGGGCGAGCCGAGATAGATTTTGGCATCCCTGTTGCCCATCCGGCCCAGGAAATTTCGGCTGGAGGATGCAATGCAGACCTCCGTTTCCGCAAGCACGCCTTGATGGATGCCCGCGCAGGCCCCGCAGCCCGGCGTGGTGACGACGCAGCCGGCCTCGACCAGCGTCTCGATCACGCCTTCGCGCAAGGCCCGCCGATAGACTGCCTTGGAGGCCGGGGTGACGATCATCCGCACGCCCGGCGCCACCCGCCGGCCCTTCAGGATTGTGGCGGCAGCCGCCAGATCCTCGAAACGCCCGTTGGTGCAGGTGCCGAGGAACGCCTGGTTGATCGCCAGCTTCTCGACATCGCCGACGGCATGCACGTTATCCACCTTGTTCGGCGCCGAGAGCATCGGCCCGACTTGCGACAGGTCGATGGTGTGGCTGGCGGCATAGCGCGCATCCGCATCCGGCTGCGGCATGTCGCCGACCTCGATGCCAAGGGAGGCGTAATGCGCGCGGGTAACCTCGTCGCCCGGCACCACGGCGAATTTCGCCCCCATCTCGATGCCCATGTTGCACAAGGTCATGCGCTCCGGGATCGACAGATGCGCCAGCGCCGGCCCGTGATACTCGACCGAGCTGTAGAGCGCGCCGCGGGCCGAGATGCGCTGCAGGATCGCCAGCACGATGTCCTTCGCCGAGGAGCCGGGCGGCAGCTTGCCCTCCAGCGTGATCTTCACCGATTCCGGCACCCGGAACCACAGCTTGCCGTGCGCCCACAGATAGGCCATCTCGGCCACGCCGATGCCGCAGCCGACCGCGCCGACCGCCCCGATGGTGCAGGTATGGGAATCGGTGTTGGTGACCATGTGGCCCGGCCGCACGAAGCCCTGCTCAACGGCGATCTGGTGCGAGATGCCCTCGCCGACATCGAACAGCTTGTCGATGCCGAACTTGGCGCACAGCTCCCGGCCGATGCGCTGCACATGGGCGTGCAACGGCGTGTCGGCCGGCGAGTAGTGATCGTAGAACAGCGCGATCCGACTGGGATCGGCGATCTTATGCACGTTGTGCAGCTTGAAATAGCGGTCGACCAGGCCGATGCCGTCATCCAGGCTGAAGGTCCAGTCCGGCCCGATCTCGACGAATTCGCCCGCCGTCACCGGCCGGCCGGCCAGCCGGCCCATGATCTTCTCAGCCAGCGTGTGCGGCATGGTTGCCTCCCGTTTTCTGCGCATGCGCCGCCCACAACCCGCCCGCCGTGAGGATCGCCAGCAACTCCGCCGACAGCGGCGTGAATGCCAGCATCCGCTCCCCCACCCGCGCGCCGCCGGCTTCCAGATCGACCTCGACCTGCTCGCCATCCGCCACCGCGTCGGCCAGCTCCGGCGAGACGATCACCGGCAGGCCGGTATTGATCGAGTTGCGGAAGAAGATGCGGGAGAAGGATTTCGCGACGACCAGCTTTACCCCCGCCCCGATCAGCGAGGTGACGGCATGCTCGCGCGACGAGCCGCAGCCGAAATTCCAGCCGGCCGCCAGCACGCCGCCGGCGCACACCTGGTCGCGGAAATCCGCGCCCAGCGGCTCGAACAGATATTTCGCCTGCTCCTTCGGGTCCAGGATGGCGAGATAGCGGGCCGGGAAGATGATATCGGTATCGATATCGTCCCCGATGGTGGTGACCGTGCCGGAAACTTTCATGGCGCTCAGCTTCCGGGCGCGGCGTATTTGCGGTCGAACTCCCACACTTCGGGGAAGCCGATCACCTCGTTGAACTTGGCGAAATCGTAGATCGGCGTGGTGTTTTCCTTGCCCGCCGCGAGATCGTTGAAGGCATCCTCCAGCGCCTTGGCCGCGGCTAGGAAGCCCAGCCCCGGATAGATCGCCACGCCGAAGCCCAGCTCGACCAGACGTTCCTTCGGCAGGATCGGCGTGCTGCCGCCATGCACCAGATTGATCAGCGTCGGCTTGTCGAAGCGCTTGGCGATCTCCGCCATCTCCGCCTCGCTCTCCGGGCTTTCGATGAAGATGATGTCCGCGCCCGCCTCGGCATAGGCCTCGCCGCGCCGCAGCGCCTCTTCCAGCCCCAGGCCGGTGCGCGCGTCGGTGCGCGCGATGATCAGGAAATCCTCGGAGGAACGGGCATCGCTGGCGACGCGGATCTTCTGCGCCATGTCGGCCATCGGAATCACCCGGCGGCCCTTAGTGTGGCCGCACTTCTTGGGGAATTCCTGATCCTCAAGCTGGATCGCGGAGACGCCGGCCTTCTCGTAGCCGCGCACCGTGTGATGCACGTTCAGCAAGCCGCCATAGCCGGTATCGGCATCGGCGATGACCGGCTTGGAGGTGCCCGCCACGATGCGTTCGATGCGGCCGACCATGTCGGTATAGGTGGCGATGCCGGCGTCCGGCAGGCCGAGATGCGAGGCCACCGTGCCATAGCCGGTGACATAGATCGCGTTGGCGCTGGTGCGGTCGGCGATGCGCGCCGAGATCATGTCGTAGACGCCGATGCCGGTGACGAACTCGCCACGCTGCAATATCTGCCGCAGGGTACCCATGCATTTCCTCCGTTACGGCCGTTTCGCGGCCGCCGACCGGTTGTGATGCCGGAGGAGGATACGATTATCGGCCTTTTTTGTCATACAATCTTGGCTTACAATCAAATTATCATCTTCTTGTGTCAACCGGAAACTGACGGGAAGATGCCGCGAGAGCCGTCACCAAGCCGAGGACAGATGCAGACTGGGCCTTCCCTGACCGAGACCGAGGAGACGCCGGACGGGGCGACCGACTCCGTGCCGGCTGCCGGCAAGCGCGGCGAAGCGGTGGACATGGTGGTGCAGCAGGTTCGCGACGCCATCGTCTCCGGGCGCTATGCCCCCGGCCAGCGGCTGATCACCCGCGAATTGATGGCCGATCTGGGCTATGGGCGCGGCACCATCCGCGAGGCGCTGAGCCGGCTGGCCGCCGACGGGCTGCTCGACCTGGTGCCTAACCAGGGGGCGGCGGTGCGTCGTTTCACGCGCCAGGAAATGCAGGATCTGTTTCGCATCCGCGCCGTGCTGGAGGCGCTGGCGGCGGAGCTGGCGGCGGAGCGCATCGATGATCGCGACAACCGGCGGCGCTTCGAGGCGATGCTGGCCCAGATCGACATGAACGAAGCCGAATCGGAAGCCGGATTCTTCGGCAAGAACCTGACCTTCCACGACACCATCCTGAAGATCAGCGGCAACACGGAGTTACAGGGGCTGCTGTCGCGCATGCAGCTGCCCATCATCATGCTGCAGGTGCAGCACGCCATGCGCACCGACCAGTTCCAGCATTCCACGCGCGAACACCAGCAGATCGCCGAGGCGATCCTGGCGGGCGACACGAACGGCGCCCGGCAGTCGATGAGCGCGCATCTGCGCCGCTCCGGCGCGTGGGTGCAGACCTTGCCGGAAAAAGTGTTTCGCCACCCCCGTTAACAGGGCCATTAACAGAGCCCGTTGGCGGGAGCGGCCCGCTATTCCGCCGCGCGATCCTGCGCCGACATCCCGGTATCGACAAGCGCCGACCAGGCCTGCAGGGTTGCGCCGGCAATATCGACCAGCACCTCGCGTCCGACGCCGCTGGCGGCATGGACCGCCATGCCCTGGACCACGGCGGTCAGGAAGCGCGACAATGTGGCCGGGTTGGCGGTCGGCGGCAGGTCGCCCTCCCGCACGGCGCGCGCGAACCGTTCGGTCAGCGCATCCTCGCCGGCCTTGCGGCGGCCGATCAATTCCTGGCGCACCGCTTCCGACGCATCGGAACAGGACAGCGCCGCCTGCACCAGCATGCAGCCCGGCGGGTTTTCGGGATCGATATCGGCCGCGCCATACAGCATCGCCTCGGCGACGCCCCGGGCGGTCGGCGCGTTCAACACGCCGCACACGCCCGACATCTCGTTCATGTAACGGTCGAGGGCGCGGCGGAACAAGCCTTCCTTATTGCCGAAGGCGGCGTACAGGCTGGGCGGAGATATGCCCATCGCCTGGGTGAGATCGGACAGCGACGTGCCCTCATAGCCCTTGGTCCAGAACAGCTTCAGCGCCTGGTCCAAAGCCTCGTCCATATCGAAGGCGCGGGGTCGTCCTTTAGCCATGGCGATCCTCCTTTTCTTTTTTTAATAATCACTATATAAACCGCTTGACGGCCGCCGTCCAGTCGCATATCTGTATCATTCATTACAGAAATGGATGGGCAGCCGGCTCCATGACCGAGCCACCCCGCCATTCAGCGGACCGATGCCGGTCAAGGAGCTTTCATCATGAACAAGGGTACGCGGCGCCTTTTAGGCGCCGGATTCGTCATTGCCGCCCTCGCCGCCGGTGGCGGCCTGTTCGTCACGCAAGGCTGGCACAAGGCCTATGCCGACGCCGCCCCGCAGCCCGAGGCGCAGGCGCCCGCCCTGGTGCCGGTTTCCGTCGCCACCGCCGAACGCCGGGAAACCGGCCTGTGGAACGATTTCTCCGGCCGGCTGGAAGCGGTGGAGCGGGTGGAAATCCGCTCGCGCGTCACCGGCGCCGTCCAGGCCGTGCATTTCCGCGAGGGCGGGCTGGTGCAGAAGGGCGACCTGCTGATCACCATCGACCCCGCCCCCTACGCCGCCGCCGTCGCCCGCTATCAGGCCGAACTGGTGGCCGCCCAGGCGCGCGTCGCCCTGGCGAAGAAGGAGCAGGACCGCGCCCAGCAGCTGCAGCAGGCCAATCGCGGCACGATCTCGCAGAGCGTGGTCGACCAGCGGGTCAGCACCTATAACGAGGCCGTCGCCAATTTGCGCGCCGCCCAGGCCGGCTTGCAGACCGCGCAGCTCGACCTCGGCTATACCGAAATTCGCGCGCCGATCGCCGGGCGCGTCGGCCGGCTGGAGATTACCGTCGGCAATCTGATCGCCGCCGGCCCCGGCGCGCCGGTGCTCACCACCCTGGTGTCCGTCAGCCCGATCTATGCCAGCTTCGACGCCAATGAGCGCATCGTCAGCGAGGCCTTGCAGGAGCTGGCCGCGCAAGGCACGACCGATATTGCGCGCATTCCCGTGCAGATGGGCACCATCGGCAGCGCGGGCACGCCGCATGGCGGCAAGCTGCAGCTGATCGACAATCAGGTCGATGCCCGCAGCGGCACGGTGCGGGTGCGCGCCCAGTTCGACAATCCGCAGGGCCTACTGATGCCGGGCCAGTTCGTGCGGCTGCGCATGGGCGAGGCCAAGGCCGATTCGCTGCTGCTGGTCAGCGAGCGCGCCATCGGCACCGACCAGGACAAGAAGTTCGTCCTGGTTGTCGGCGCCGAGGACCGCGTCGCCTATCGCGAAGTGACGCTGGGCGCGGCGACCGAGGATGGCCTGCGCGTGATCGCCAGCGGGCTGGAAGCCGGCGAACGCATCGTCGTCAACGGCCTGCACCGGGTGCGCCCGGGCGTCCAGGTCGCCCCGCAAATGGTCAGCATGTACACCCAGCCCGCCGGCAATACGGCGGTGGCGCAGCGCTAAGCGCCACCGGCCGTCCAGACCGCATCGGCATTCGGGGAATCTCCGAGTTATGAACCTGTCAAAATTCTTCATCGACCGCCCCATCTTCGCCGGTGTCCTGTCGGTCCTGATTCTTGTCGCCGGGCTGATCGCGCTGCGCTCCATGCCGATCTCGGAATATCCGGAAGTGGTGCCGCCGCAGATCGTCGTGCGCGCCAACTACCCCGGCGCCAATCCGCGCGTCATCGCCGAAACCGTGGCCACGCCCATCGAGGAGGCGATCAACGGCGTCGAGGACATGCTCTATATGAGCAGCCAGGCGACCACCGACGGGCTGATGACGCTGACCGTCACCTTCAAGCTGGGCACCGATGCCGACAAGGCCCAGCAGCTGGTGCAGAACCGGGTCTCCCAGGCCGAGCCGCGCCTGCCGGAAGAGGTTCGCCGCCTTGGCATCACCACGGTGAAAAGCTCGCCGGACCTGATGATGGTCGTGCATCTGCTGTCGCCCAACGACCGCTACGACATGACCTATCTGCGCAATTATGCCGTGCTCAATGTGCGGGACCGGCTGGCGCGCATCGACGGCGTGGGCCAGGTGCAGCTGTTCGGCTCCGGCGATTATTCGATGCGGGTCTGGCTCGACCCGCAGAAAGTGGCCGAGCTGGGCCTGTCGGCCGGCGACGTGGTGAACGAGATTCGCGCCCAGAACGTGCAGGCCGCCGCCGGCGTGGTCGGCGCCTCGCCCAGCGTGCCGGGCATCGACCTGCAACTCTCCGTCAATGCCCAGGGCAGGCTGGAGAGCGAGGAGGAATTCGGCGAGATCATCGTGAAGTCCGGCGACGACGGCCAGGTGACCCGCCTGAAGGACATCGCGCGCATCGAGATGGGCGCCGCCGAATATTCCCTGCGCTCGCTGCTGAACAACAAGCCGGCCGTCGCCGTGCCGGTGTTCCAGTCGCCCGGCTCCAACGCCATCGAGATCTCCGACCAGGTCCGCGTGGTGATGGACGAAATCCAGCAGAGCATGCCGGAAGGCGTGGAATACCAGATCGTCTACGACACCACGCAATTCGTGCGCGCCTCCATCGACGCCGTGGTGATGACACTGCTGGAAGCCGTGCTGCTGGTCGTGCTGGTGGTGATCCTGTTCCTGCAGACCTGGCGGGCCTCGATCATCCCGCTGCTGGCGGTGCCGGTCTCCATCGTCGGCACCTTCGCGGTGATGTATGTCTTCGGCTTCTCGATCAATGCGCTGACGCTGTTCGGCCTGGTGTTGGCCATCGGCATCGTGGTCGACGACGCCATCGTCGTGGTGGAAAATGTCGAGCGCAATATCGAGGAGGGCTTAAGCCCGGTCGACGCCACCTACCGCGCCATGCGGGAGGTCTCCGGGCCGATCATCGCCATCGCCCTGGTGCTGGTGGCGGTGTTCGTGCCGCTGGCCTTTATCACCGGCCTGACCGGCCAGTTCTACAAGCAGTTCGCGCTGACCATCTCGATCTCCACCATCATCTCGGCGGTGAATTCGCTGACGCTCTCCCCGGCGCTGGCCGCCCTGCTGCTGCGCTCGCACGATGCGCCGAAGGACGCGCTGAGCCGGTTCATGGACAAGACGCTGGGCTGGCTGTTCCGCGGCTTCAACCGCGGTTTCAGCCGCGGCACCCGCGCCTATAGCGGCAGCGTGCGCGGCGTGATCTCGCGCAAGACGCTGATGATGGCGGTCTATCTGCTGCTGGTCGGCCTCACCGCCGGACTGTTCAAGACCGTGCCGGGCGGCTTCGTGCCGGGCCAGGACAAGCAGTATCTGGTCGGCTTCGCGCAATTGCCCGACGGCGCCACGCTGGACCGCACGGAAGAGGTGATCCGCAAGATGGGCGACATCGCCCTGCAGCAGCCGGGCGTGCGCGACGCCATCGCCTTCCCCGGCCTGTCGATCAACGGCTTCACCAACAGCTCCAACGCCGGCATCGTGTTCGTCGGGCTGGACGATTTCGACAAGCGCAAGGATCCGGCGCTGGGCGGCAACGCCATCGCCATGCAGCTGAACCAGAAATTCGCCGGTATCGAGGAAGCCTTCATCGCCATGTTCCCGCCGCCCCCGGTGCAGGGGCTGGGCACCATCGGCGGCTTCAAGCTGCAATTGCAGGACCGCACCGGCCAGGGCTATGCCGCCCTGGACGAGGTGACCAAGGCCTTCGTCGGCCGCGCCCATCAGACGCCGGAGCTGGCGGGCGTGTTCTCCAGCTACCAGGTGAACGTGCCGCAGCTCTATGCCGATATCGACCGCACGCGGGCGCGCCAGCTCGGCGTCTCCGTCACCGACGTGTTCGAGACGCTGCAAATCTATCTCGGCTCGCTCTATGTGAACGACTTCAACAAATTCGGCCGCACCTATTCGGTGCGCGTGCAGGCCGATGCGCAATATCGCGCCCGGGCCGAGGATATCGGGCGGCTCCAGGTGCGCTCCGGCAATGGCGAGATGGTGCCGCTATCCGCCGTGCTGCGGGTGCAGACGGCGGCCGGGCCGGAACGCGCGATGCGCTATAACGGCTTCCTGACCGCAGACGTGAATGGCGGGGCAGCCCCCGGCTATTCCACCGGCGAGGCGCAGGACGCCATCGCCCGCATCGCCGCCGAGACGCTGCCGGCCGGCATGTCCTACGAATGGACAGAGCTGACCTACCAGGAAATCCTGGCCGGCAATTCGGCGCTGTGGGTGTTCCCCCTGGCCCTGCTGCTGGTATTCCTGGTGCTGGCCGCGCAGTACGAAAGCCTGACCCTGCCGATCGCGATCATCCTGATCGTGCCGATGGGGCTGCTGGCGGCGATGACCGGCGTCTGGCTCAGCGGCGGCGACAATAACGTCTTCACCCAGATCGGCCTGATCGTGCTGGTGGGCTTGTCGGCGAAGAACGCCATCCTGATCGTGGAGTTCGCCCGCGAGCTGGAATTCGCCGGCCGCACACCGGTGGAGGCCGCCATCGAGGCCAGCCGGCTGCGGCTGCGGCCGATCCTGATGACCTCGCTGGCCTTCATCATGGGCGTGGTGCCGCTGGTGATCTCGACCGGCGCCGGCGCGGAGATGCGCCAGGCCATGGGCATCGCCGTGTTCTCGGGCATGATCGGCGTCACTATCTTCGGCATCTTCCTGACGCCGGTATTCTATGTGCTGCTGCGCCGCCTGGCCGGCAACCGCCCGCTGAAGCACCTGCGCGGCGCGTCAGAGGACGCACCGGCCTCCCCGCTGGCCCACACCGAACATTCGGCGTGAGCGGGCGGCGGCTTCAGCTCGCCGCGCTGTAGGAGCTGAAGCCGCCGCGCGCCACGATGGGCGCGCGCATGGCCGGGGCCTTGGCGACGCTGCTGGCGCTGTTGACCATGGTGCGGCCCAGCCCGTCGCTGACCTTGGAGCCGGTGCCGGTGAAGAAGCCCGACGCGCCGTTGCGCTGATAGACCGGCTGCGCGGCGACCGAGGAGCTGCGCAGGCTGTTGGCCAGCATGTAGCCCATCATGAAGGGGATGAAGGTGGAGCCGGCGCTGGCCTGCTGCTGCTCGCCCGCAGCGCCACCCGCAACCCCACCCGTAACCCCACTGGGCTCGCAGCGGCCAGGGCCAAATTCCTGCTCGCAATCCTCCTTGGCCTGGAAGCGCGGCGCGGTTTCTTCATGCACCTGCCGGGCGGCGGCGAGGCTTTTCTCGCACTCCGCTACCGGGTTCTCCAGGGCGCAACGCTCGACCGTGTCGTAGACGCCGGTCTGAATCTCCTCGCCGCAGGCCGTCAGCGCGACCACGCTGGCGCTCATGAACAGCAGCTTGATGGAGCGGCTTCTACGCATTGTCGGACTCCTTGACGAAATAATGAGGCACGAAGCGGCTGAGGTTGAAGGTGACGATGCCGTCATCCTCGCGAAGGCAAATGCCGGCCGGCTGCCCGGCCACGATCCAACTGCCGATGACGACATAGCCCGTCTCGAATTTCGGCGGCGGCGCATATTCCTGGAATATGGTGCGCTCCGCGCCGTATTCACCGCCGGTGTCCTGAATCAAGGCCCCATCGGTCGAATAGATGCGGATATTCTGCCCCTCGCGGCTGAAGATCGGCTTTTCCACATAGGCTGCCGCGTCCCCGGCCGGCCGCTCCCAGGAGGCGGCCAGCAGCAGCTCGTGACCGGGAAACAGCTCCCATAGCAGCGGCAGCAGCCCCTTGTTGCTGAGGATCATTTTCCACGCCGGCTCGATCAGGAACCGGCCGCTGTTCAGCAGCGTCGGCGCCATCGTGCTGCGCGCCATGGTCTCCCAGGGGATCAGCTTGAACAGGCGCTGGATGAGCTGGCCGTCGCGGGCGTCGCGCAGCCAGTTCTCGGCGCAGACGCCAATATCGGCGGCGTCCAGCTTGACCGTGCGGATGCCCGCCTGCTGCGCGCAGTCGATCAGATAATCGACCGTGCCCTCATCCTCGCGCGCCGCATGGGCGCTGGCCATGTAGAGCGTCTTGTTTCCGGCCAGCACCGGCAGCGCGTCGCACAGCCTCTCATGCAGCGAGTTGAACTGGTCGCTCGCCGCCGGCAGCAGGCCGGCCTGGCGCTGCTCCTCCAGCCACAGCCACTGCACCACGCTCGATTCGTACAGCCCGGTCGGCGTGTCGGCGTTGAATTCGTAGAGCTTGATCTGGTCGGCCTCGAAGCGCAGGTCGAAGCGACCGTACAAATCCTTGTCGCCCTCGCGCCAGGATTGCCGCACCAGATCGTGCAGGGCGGCCGGAATTTGCAGCTTGTCGAGCAGGCCGGGCGTATCGCAGGCGACGTCCACGGCGCGCATGCACAGGCCGTATAATTCCGCCGTGGCGTCGTCGAGCCGGTCGATTTCCGCCTCGCTCAACGCATAGGCGTAGGATTCGGTCCAGTAGGCGGCACCGTACATGGTGTGCCAATCGAAGCCGATCTGCTCGCAGCGCGCGCGCCAATCCGGACGCTCCGGCAGGTCCACCCGCCTCATGCCGCCAAAACTTTCCTGGCTTTCCCCACCGGCCGCGCCTCTTTTTTATTTTTCGCGGGCACTCTAACGGCTTTTGCCGTCCTGTCCGCTATTTTCATTCGCCTCACATCAACAGCTCGCCCCGGCGAAGCGCGGCCAAATCCTCCCGCACCATCATCTCGACCAACTGCTCCAGCGAGACGGATGGCTGCCAGCCCAACAGCCGCCTGGCCTTCGAATAGTCGCCGACCAGCTCGTCGACCTCGGCCGGTCGCCGCAAATTCGGATCGATCCGCACCAGCACGCGCCCGGATCGCGCGTCGCGCCCCACGGTCTGCGCGCCTTCACCCTCCCAGGCGATCCGATAGCCGCAGGCCGCCGCGGCGGCCTCGACAAACGCGCGCACATTGGTCTTGCGGCCGGTGGCGAGCACGTAATCGCCCGGCCGGTCCTGCTGCAGCATCTGGTGGATGCCGCGCACATAATCGCCGGCATAGCCCCAGTCCCGCTCGGCATCCAGATTGCCCAGCGCCAGCACCTGATCGCCGCCCTCGACCCTCTCGGCGAAGGCGGCGGTGATCTTGCGGGTCACGAATTCCCGGCCGCGCAGCGGGCTCTCATGGTTGAACAGAATGCCGGACGAGGCATGCAGCCCGAAGGAGTCGCGGAAATTGACGGTTATCCAATGCCCGTACAGCTTGGCCACGCCATATGGGCTGCGCGGATGAAACGGCGTGGTCTCCGACTGGGTGGGCGACTGGACGCGGCCGAACATCTCCGAGGTCGAGGCCTGGTAGAAGCGGGTCTCCGGACTGACCGTCTGGATCGCCTCCAGGATGCGGGCGACCGCGATGCCGTCCACCTCGCCGGTGAAGACCGGCTGCTCGAAAGAGACGCCGACAAAGCTCTGGGCGGCCAGATTGTAGAATTCATCCGGCCTGATCCTCGCGATGCAGCGCTGGATGTTGGAATATTCCAGCAGCTCGAACGGCACCATCTCGACCTCGCGGTCGATGCCCAGCCGCTTCAGCCGCCAGCGATTGACCGACGCGCTCCGGCGATAAGCGCCATAGACCTTGTAACCCTTTTCCAGCAGCAGCTTCGACAGATAGGCGCCATCCTGGCCTAGCACACCGGTCACGAACGCGGTTTTCATGAAAGCCCGTCTCCACGCTGCCTTTATCCCCGCCACGCCGGCTGCCGACGTGGCGGGGCAGGACATCAGCTTAGCGCATGAGTTCGTTCAGGCTCCAGGTATCGAGGAAGGCGGTGACCCGGGTGATCTTTCCCTCGGCGAGGACGAGGTGCCAGGCATAGCTGTTACGGTAGGAATCACCGTTCTTCGCGGTGGCCGTACCGTCCCACATCACCACCACATGCTCGCCCTGGGCGACGATCTGCTTTACGTCCGGCGTGATCGGCGTCGCCAGGCGGCCGACGATGGGGCGCACCGCGCGCTCCAGGAAATCCTCGCGCGTTTCGTAAGTGCCGGAGTACGGGCTGATGCCGGCGACGACCCACACGGCATCGTCGGACAGCAGGTCGAACACGCTGCCGCGCCCTTGCCGCCAATTGTCGAAAGCCTGCTGGACCAGGGCGGTGTTCGTGGCTTCCTGCGTTGCGCTTTGCGATGCCTTGGCCGGCAGCAACGGCGCGGCCGCCAGGAAAACCGCGCAAACTAGGGCGAGATGGAATCGGCCGATATTCTGGATAAGCATGAACAATCTCCTTCATGTGCGCCCGCTGCCGCGGGCCTGGGTTCAGTCGGACTTGTTTCGGGACGCCGTCTCGCGCCGCAACACCATGCCGCCGTGATAAAGCACGTCGTCGATGAAGGTTCCGTCGGCCGTGAAGCCGGTATCGTCGACATACTCGATGCGGTTGCCGGTCACGGTGTAGCGACCCTGATAGGCGCTGACGCGGTTGCCCCGCGCTTCGTCATAGCGGCCGTTCGGCAGCAATTCGTGCCGGATATGGCCATCGGCGGTGACCCACATCCCGGTATAGGGATGGGCCGTTTGCTCGGACTGGCTGGCGCTGCCTTGCGCCAAGCTCTGCGGGGCGGCAAGCGCGCCCGGGACGGTCGCCAGCAAGGCGACCGCAATGATCTGCAAGCGAAGCATCGATCTCTCCTTCTTCATTGTTCAGGAAGCGGCTGTGGGGCGAACGACGATCTCGTTCACATCGACATCGCCCGGCTGCTCGATCGCATAGCGAACCGCGCGGGCAATGGCGTCGGGCGTCAGCGCGATGGCGCGATAGGTCTTCATCGCGTCCGCCGCGACCGGATCGGTGATGGTCGAGGCCAGTTCGCTCTCCACCACGCCGGGATGGATGCAGGTGACGCGCAGGGCGTCATTCTCCTGCCGCAACCCGTCGGAAATGGCGCGCACCGCGTATTTCGTGGCGCAATAGACTGCGGCGGTGGGCACCACGGACAGCGCGCCGATCGACGCGATGTTGATGATGTGTCCCGACCGGCGCGCCGTCATGCCGGGCAGCACGGCGGCGATGCCGTAAAGCACGCCCTTGATGTTGACATCCACCATCCGGTCCCATTCATCGACCTTCAGCGAGGCCATGAGAGAGAGCGGCATGACGCCGGCATTATTGATCATGACGTCGACGCGGCCCCATTCGGCACAGGCGGCGTCGACCAGTTGCTGAACCTCGTCACGGCGGGTGACATCGACCTGGCGGGCTTGAACGGCGCCGCCTTCCCAGCTCAGCTCTTTCGCGATTGCCTCCAGCCGTTCGGTGCGGCGGGCGCCGAGCATCACCTTGGCGCCATGCTCCGAAAGATCGCGGGCGATGGCCTCGCCGATCCCGCTTGAGGCGCCGGTGACCACGACAACTTTGTCGAGCGACATTTTGCATTCCTCTGAAGTTCGTGTTCAGAAGAAGGTAGGCGCTGATCATTGGCATGAGAATTTGCTGATTCTTATATTCTCTGGTAAGACCTCCTAACCAATGATGCCGGACCTTAAATCGATAAACGTCTTCGTCGCCGTTGCCGAGGCGCGCAGCTTTCGCGCGGCCGCGGATCGCCTTGGCGTCACGCGCTCGGCCGTCAGCCAGGCGATCAATGGCCTGGAGGCGCGGCTCGGCGTGGCGCTGTTCCAGCGCACGACACGGAGCGTCAATCTTACCGAGGCGGGCAGCCAGCTCTACCAGACGATAGGCCCCGCGCTTTCGGACATCACGACGGCCTTGCAGAAGACCATCGACCGGACCGAGCGGCCGGCCGGTCAGCTTCGCCTTGCGGTGTCGTCGATTGCCGAGACGTTTCTGTCCGGCCCGCTGCTGGCCTCCTTCGCGCGGACCTATCCGGACATCCAGCTCGATATCGTCATCACCGACGAGGAGCATGACATCGTCGCCGAGGGGTACGATGCCGGCGTCCGCCTCGGCGAGGTGATCGAGCAGGATATGATCGCCATCCCGGTGTCCGACGATCAGCGCCAGGTCGCCGTGTGCGCGCCCAGCTATCTGGCGCGGGTCGACCCGCCGACGCATCCCCGCGACCTGGTGCATCATCGCTGCGTCGGATGGCGGCCGGCGCCGGGGGTGGCCCCCTACCGATGGGAATTTTCCGAGAATGGGCGGGATTTCGACGTCGCCGTCAACCCGGAGATCACGACGAACGACATGCAACTGATGATCCGCCTGGCCTGCATGGGCGCCGGCGTCACCGTCGGCATGGAGGAGAGCTTCCGCCCCTGGCTGGCGCGCGGCGAGCTGGTTATGCTGCTGGAGGAATTCTGCCCGAGCTTTCCAGGCTTCTTTCTTTATTTCTCCAGCCGCCGCAACCTTGCGCCGAAACTCCGGGCGCTCGTCGACTTCGTCAAAAGCCGATAAAGCGTCTCAATCGGCGGGAGAGGCAGGCATGGACGGGCGGCGGGAAAATCCCTGGATCGGTTTCGGCACGCGGCGGGAGAAGGCGCGACTGCGGCTGTTCTGCCTGCCCTATGCCGGCGGCGGGGCAGCCCCCTATCGGCACTGGGGCAGTATTCTGGGCGAGGATATCGACCTCGTGCCCATCGCCCTGCCGGGACGAGAGCAGCGCCTGGGCGAGCCCGCCATCGACCGGCTGGAGGATATGCTGGCGCAGCTTTCCGCCGCGCTGCGGCCGCTACTGGACCGGCCCTTCGCCCTGTTCGGCTATTCGATGGGGGCGCTGATCGCCTGGCGGCTGGCGCACCGGCTGAGCCAGGACGGCGCGGGCGAGCCGGCGCATCTGTTCGTCGGCGGCCGGCGCGCCCCGGGCCTGCCTGCCGCGCGGGACCCGATTCACGCCCTGCCCTCCGCCGCCTTCTGGCAGCGGATCGCCGCTTATGGCGGCACGCCGGCGGAAGTGCTGGCCGAGCGCGAAGTGCGCGAGCTGTTCGAGCCGGTGCTGCGCGCCGACTTCAAGCTGGCCGAGCAGGAACCGCCGCTATCGGCCGATATTCTCTCCTGCCCGATCACCGCCATCGGCGGGGCGGACGATCCGGACCCGACGCCCGACCGGCTGGATGGCTGGGACCAGGCGACAACCGGCCGATTCGACAAGGCGGTGTTTCCCGGCGGGCATTTCGCCATTCACACTTCCAACACCGCCATCGCCGTGCTGGTGCGTGACCGGCTGAGCGGTCAGACGGGCTCCCGCGGACCGATCTGATCGGCGATCAGCCCAGCCAGCGCGTGGACATACGGTTCCATCAGCATCGTGCTGTGGTTGCCATCCATCCAGTGCAGCGTGACCCGGTCGCCATGCAGGTCGCGCCAGCCGCTGTAATCGTCGCCGGGCACACCGGGCGCCATCCGGCTTGCCTCGCGCGGCCGGACCAGCAGGATATCCAGCCCGCCCAGCGCCGGCGGGGCATAGCGCACCGCCGCCAGGGCATTGTTCTGAAACACCGCCAGCAGGCGGCGCATGACGCTGCGGTCGGCATCCTGCGGCAGCAGCGCCGTCGCCTTGCCCTGCTCGACCAGAAGATCGAGGCGCTGTTCCGGCGTCAGCGGCCGCAGCGTCTCGGCATCCACGCTGCCGATCTCGCCGAACATGTCGGCGAGATAGTCCGCCTCGTCCTTGCGCAGGATCGCCTTGATCGTCTCCGGCACGGCGACGGCGTCCAGCAGGATCAGGTGGCGTACATCGATGCCGCTCTGTTGCAGGCGGAAGGCGGCCTCATGGGCAAGCAGCCCGCCGAAGCTCCAGCCCAGCAGGATCACCGGCCCGTCCGGCAGCGCCGCGCGAAGATAGGGCAGCGCGCCCGCCACCATCTCCTCGACCGTTGAGGCCGGCGCCTCCCCGTCGCGCAGGCCGAGCGCCTCGACCATATAGACCGGCCGGTCGGGGCCAAGCTCGCGCGCCAGATCGCGGTAGCACAGCACATTGCCGCCGACCGGGGGGAAGCAGACGATGGGCGCTTGCCGGCCCTCGGTATTCACCGCGACAACCGGGCTTCGCCGGTCGCGCGCCCTTTCGCGCTCCGCGATCCGCCGGGCCAGCCCGCGCACGGTCGAGCAGGTGAACAGGTCGCTGAGCGGCAGCGCGGTCTCGCTCCCCCGGTTCAGCTTCGACAGGAACTGCACGGCCAGCACGCTGTGCCCGCCGAGCGCGAAGAAATCCGCGTCCGCATCCTCGACCGTCCGGTCCAGCAGATCGCCCATCAGCCGGGCGATCCGCCGCTCCAGCGCGCCTTCCAGCGGCCGCGCCGGCCTGGCAGGAGCGTCAGCGTCTGCTGCGCCCGGCAGCGGCAGGCGCGCGGTATCGACCTTGCCGGTGACGGTCAGCGCGATCTCATCCACGATGATCAGATGGCTGGGCACCATATAGGCCGGCAACGCCCGCTCAAGCTGCGCCTTGCAGGCGGCGACCGTGAATCCGGGGTCGGCGACGATATAGGCGACCAGCAGCGCTGACGCGCCGTCCGCCGGTTCGCTCAGCAAGACCACGGCCTGGCGGATATGCGGGCAGGCCAGCAGGGCCGCCTCGACATCGCCCAGCTCGACCCGGTTGCCGCGGATCTTCACCTGCCGGTCCTCGCGGCCGACAAAGTGAATCTCGCCGTCCGGCCGCCGCCGGCCGATATCGCCGCTGCGATAGCGGCGCGCGCCGGCCGCGTCGGTGTCGAAGCGGCGGCGGGTCAGCAGCGCGTCGCCCAGATAGCCGCGCCCGACCCCGGCCCCGCCGATGCGAATCTCACCGGGAATGCCGGGCGGCAGCGGACGGCCGCTCTCGTCGCAGATATCGACTGTCACGCCGAGGATCGGCCGGCCGATGGGCGGCGGCAGGATGTGCCGGTAGTTCTGCGCGGTCATGATGTATTGCGCCGCCGAGACGCAGCATTCGGTCGGGCCATAGGCGTTCACCAGCCGGGCGTCGCGATGCCCGGCAAGGGCGAAGAAACGTTCCGGCAGGCTGGCCGGCACGGGCTCGCCGCCCAGCACCACCATGCCGGCGGGGCAATGGCCGCCGCTCTCCTCCCAATGGTCGAGCAGCAGGGCGAACAGGCTGGGCGTGGCGTCGAGCTGGTCGATCCGGTGGGCGTGCAGAAAGACGTCCAGCGCCGCCGGGTCCATCCGCGTATCGGCCTCCGGTATATGCACGGCATGGCCATTCAGCAGCGCCGCGAAAAGCTGCACGATGGAGCCGTCGAACGCGAAGGGGGCAACGCAAGTCAGCCGCAGCGCACGCGCCGCGCCGCCGAGCGGGGCAAGCTGGGTCTGCGCCACCGCATGCGCCAGATTGACCACAGCGCCATGCTCGATCATCACGCCCTTGGGAGTGCCGGTGGTGCCGCTGGTGAACAGCACATAGGCGAGGTCGCCGGCGCTAGTGGCGATCTCCGGCGCGGTGTCGGGCTGCGCGTCCAGCGCCCGCCGGTCGTGCCGCCGCCTGGCGGGCTGGCCGGGGGCGATCTCCGGCATCGCGGTCAGTGTCAGGTCGAACGTATAGGCGGCCGGGTCGAACCCCGGCGCGTCGATGGCGGAGCGGGTGAGGGCAAAGCCGCCGCGCTCCACCGCCCAATCGGCGAAAAAGCCTTCGGGGACGAACAAATCTTCCGCGAAATCCAGGCGGGTATCGTAGCCCTTGCCGGCATTCTCGCGCGCGAAGGCCGCCAGATCGGCCAGATAGGCATCGCGCCGGTCGCCATCCCAGATATTGCCGAGGAAGATCGTGCCGCCCGGCGCCAGCAACCGCGCCGCCTTGGCGAGCACGATGCGCAGATAGCCGAAGCCGGGGAAGTTCTCCACCACGCTGTTCAGGATGATCAGGTCGAACGATCCCGGCTCGAACACGTCGATATCGTGGGCGGCGAGCTGGCGGCAGGTCACATGCCGCAGGCCGTGCTGCACGGCGAAGGTCTCGGTGCGCTCGACATTCCGGCGCGACAGGTCGGTGGCGACATAATGGCCGGCATTGGGGGCCACATGGCGCATGGTGAAGCCCGACGCGCAGCCGATCTCCAGCACCCGCGAGTCCGGCGTCAGGAAGGCGGCGGTCTTGCGCCGCGCATTCTCGCCGAAGCCGGCCATCGCCTCGGCCGGGATCGGCTGGCCGGTGAAGGCGCTTTTCCAGCCGCCGGCCAGCACGTCGTCCGCGCGGTCGCCCGCCAGATGGTCCCAGAGTTCGACCGACATCAGCGAGCCGGCAGTCTCGGCCAGCGCGTCGATATCCTCGCCATCCAGGCAGAGTATGTCGCGCAGGCTGGGGCAGCGCCATTGCAGCAGGTGCAGCGCGCCGATATGCCGGCCCTCCGACAGGACCAACGCGATATCGGCCTGTCGCACCATCTGCCGCCGGCGCTCCAGCGGAACCGCCGGGTCGAGCGGCACAAAGGCGCAGCCAGCCGCCAGCACGCCCATCAGCCCGACAAGATAATTCCCGTTGCGCCCCGTCATCACGCCCACCAGGCTCTCGCGCGGCAGGCCGAGGGAGGCGATGAAGCGAGCGACCCGGTGACTGCGGCGGGCCAGCTCGCCATAGCTCAGCGCCCCCGCCTCGTCGCACACGGCGATGCGGTCGGGATAGGCCCGCGCCATCGCCGCCAGCCGGTCGACGATGCTGCCGGTGACGGCGGCGACGCCGCTCTCGGATTCGTCCTGGAGCGAGAGGGTATCGTCGAAACCGAAATCGCCGATCTTCATGCCGTGTCCTTCTGGTCTTCTAGGGCATCGCGGGCGGCGGAGGCAGCGATCTTGCCGAGGAAATCGAGCCAGCGGCGAACGGTCGCCGCCTCGAACAGGTCGCTGTCATATTCCAGCGTGAAGCGCGCAGCACCGGCTTCCTCGGTCAGGAACAGGATCGCGTCATGCTTGGCGGTGCCGTTCTCGACGAACGCATCCAGCGCCCCGGCCAGCACGCCCTCGGCTTCGGGCGGCAACAGGGGCAGCCCGTCGATATCGCCAATGCCGGCCAGCGATTCGAAGCGCTGATATTCGAACACCACATTGACCAGCGGCTGTCGGTTGGCCTGCCGCTTCGGGGCGACCTCCCGCACCAGCGCGTCGAACGGGTAGTCCTGCCGGTCCAGCGCCGCAGTCATGGTGCCGTGAAGCGCCTCGATCAGCCCGCCCAGCTCGGTCTCGGCATCCAGCGTCACGCGGATCGGCAGCACATTCACGAAGAAGCCGATCAGCCCTTCGGTCTCTGCCCGTTCACGCCCGGACACGCCCATGCCGATCACCATGTCGCCCTGCCGGGTCAGCCGGTAGAGCAAGGCGGCGAACAGCGCCATGCCGACCGCCGATATCATCACGCCATGCCGCGCGGCCAGGGCGTGCAGCCCGCTCAAGACATCGGCGGACACCGGCAGATGCGCGCGGCCGCCGCGATAGGATTGGGCAACCGGCGCGGCGCGGTCTGCCGGCAGGGCGATACGCTCCGGCGCGCCGGCCAGTTGCGCGCGCCAATAGGCCGCGGCATCGCCCCAGTCGCGGCCATGCTGCCAGACCGCGAAATCGCGGTAGCGGATCGGCAGCGGCGGCAGCGTCGCCGGCACGCCCGATACCGCCGCCCGGTACAGCGCCCCCAATTCGCGCATCAGCAGGCGCGACGACCAGCCATCGCCGACGATATGGTGGGTCGCCAGCACCATCAGCTGCTCGTCGGCCGAAACGCGGATCACCCGCCCCCGGATCAAAGGCGGCCGGTCGAGCGCGAGGGGCGTCGCCGCCTCCCGCCGGGTCAGACGCAGCGCCTCGCGCAGCGGGTCGGCATGAGCGGCGATATCGTCGAAGGCAACGACCGGCATGGCCTCCTCGGCAATACGCTGGAGGATCGCGCCCTCCTGCTCCAGGAAGCCGGTGCGCAGCGTTTCGTGCCGCCGCACCAGCGCCGTCAGCGCCGCCTGGAGCGCCGTGGGATCGAGAGCGCCCGAACAGCGGAACGCGAACAGCATGCCATAGGCCCCGCTGTCGCCCTCCATTCTGGACAGCAGATACAGTCGCTGCTGGGCATGGCTGGCGGGATACGCCGCCATCTCCGGTGCCGGCGGGATTACTGCGCCGGACCCGGCCTCGACCGGCCCGATAAGATCGGCGATGCCGGCCACCGTCGGCGCGGCAAAGAAGTCGGCCATGGCAAGTCGGCTGCCGGTCCGGGCCTCGATCCGGTTCACGATGCGGATCGCCATCAGGCTATGCCCGCCGAGGGCGTTGAAGCTGGCCTGCCGGTCGACAACCGGACGGCCGAATATCTCAGTGAAAATCTCGGCCACCAGCGCCTCGGTCGGCGATTGCGGCGGCGTGCCGCCATCCGGCGCCTCGGCCGGTTGCCGGCGCGATTGCGCCAGCAACGCCGCCCGGTCGACCTTGCCGTTGGCGGTGATCGGCAGCACATCCACGCGGCACCAACGGGTCGGCACCATATAGGCCGGCAGTCGCGCGCCAAGCCACTCGGCGAGAGCCGCAATCTCCACCGCCTCGCCCGTCACACAGCCGACGATTTCCGCGCCCTGCGCCGCATCCCGGTCGAACAGCACTGCGGCGCTGCCCACGCCGGGGGCCTGCGCCAGATGCCGCTCGATCTCGTCCAGCTCGATACGGAAACCCCGCAGCTTCACCTGGGTATCTGTCCGCCCGCCGAACTCGATACGCCCGTCACGGGTCCAGCGCGCACGGTCGCCGGTGCGGTACAGCCGCTCGGCGGGGTTTTCGGGGTCAGCGATAAATTTCTCCGCCGTCAGCTCCGGCCGGTTGTGATAGCCCCGCGCCAGGCGGGGACCGCCGATCAGCAACTCACCCCAGATGCCGACCGGCGCACGCTGCCCGTCCGCATCCAGAATGATCGTGCGGGTGTGTGCAATGGGACGGCCGATGATGCTGTGTTCGCTCGCCTCGCCCAGATCGGTCCGCCGAATCGGGGCGACAGCGGCGAAAGTCGTGCTTTCCGTCGGGCCATAGCCATTCAGCAAGGTGGTATCCGGGCAGTGCTCCAGGCAGGCCAGCGCGTGCGGCTTGCTGATCGCGTCACCGCCGATGAGCAGGGTCGACAGCCCGGCGAGGCTGGCGGGGTCATGGTCGATCTGCCGGTTGAACAGCCCGACGCTCATGAACATCGTGGTTACGCCGAAGCCGGCCAGCGCCGCGCCGAAGGCCGCCGGATCGAGCAGGGCGTCCCGGTCGATAACGGCGATTTGCCCGCCGCGCAGCAGCGCGCCCCAGATTTCGAAGGTCGAGGCGTCGAAGGCCAGCGGACCGGCCTGCGCCACCACGGCGCCCGGCGCAAGATCGGCGTAATCCGCGCCCAGCGCCAGCCCGATGACGGCGCGCTGCTCGATCAGCACGCCCTTCGGCTGCCCGGTGGAGCCGGAGGTATACATCACATAAGCCGGCGCACGGGCCGGATCGACCGGCGCGGGCAACGCGAGCTCACCGGCCGCATCAATCGCCGACAGAGCCAGAATCGGGACGGCAAGATCGTTGCCGATTGCCGTAAGGGCGGCCTGCCCGGCAATATCCGCCAGCACCGCCGCCGCGCCGCAATCGCGCAGAATGAAGGCGTTATGCGCGGGCGGATAGGCCGGGTCGAGCGGCACATAGCCGGCCCCCAGCGCGGTGATGCCCAGCATCGCCGCAACCGTCTCGCGCCCGCGCTCCACATGCATCGCCACCAGATCGCCGCGCCGGATGCCGGCCCCGGCCAGGGCCTGCGCAATGGCAGCCGCCCGCGCCCGCAGCGCGCTATAGCTCCACTCCCCGCCCGAATCGCGCACGGCGATGGCGTCCGGCAGCGCCGCCGCCTGGTCGGCGAACAGGCCATATAGATCGCGCTCCAGCGGCAGCGGCGGCGTCGGGCCGCATTCCAGCACGCGCAGCCGGGCCGCCTGGTCGTCGGGCAGCAGGGAGATCGCCCGCAAGGGCGCATCGGCTTCACTTGTCATGGCATGCAAGGTCGCGGTGAAGAGGCGCCCCAACTCCTCCATCCGCTCGCGGTCGAACATCGCGGCGTAGTAATCGAGCTGCACCGACATCTGGTCCGGCAGGTCGCGGATGAAGATCGACAGATCGTTCTTGCTGTGACGGCGCTCCAGCCCGACAACGGCGATGTCGCCCTGCGCGGCTTCGGTGCTGCCGCCATACTCGCCGTAATTCATATAGGACAGCGACACCTCGGACAGCAGGGTCCGGTCCGGCGTGGCCGGCGGGGCCAGGTCACGCAGCAGCATGTCGAGGAAATAGGCGCGGTTGCGCAGCGCCTCCGCATGGTGCGTCTGGGTCCGGCGCAGCAGGTCGGCGACCGTTTCGTCGCCCGTGATTCGCAGGCGCAGCGGCAGCAGCGCCACCATCATGCTCATAATGTCGGGGAAGCCGGCGGCGTCGCGCGATCCCACCGGCACGCTGATCGTCACATCGTCGGTCCCGGCCAGCCGGCGCAGCGCCAGGAACCAGGCGGCCAGCACCAGGGTGAACATGCTGACCCGCCGCTCGGCGGCGAATTTACGCGCTGCGCGCAGCAGATCCGGATCGAGATGGAAGCCGACGAGATCGCCCTCGAAGGTATGATAGGCGGGCCGGCGGCGATCGGCGGGCAGGTCCAGCATCGGCAACGGCCCGTCATACAGCGCCGTCCAGTAGCGCTTGGCATCTTCCAGCCGCTGGCGGTTTTCCGCGCCGTGGCTCCACCAGGCATAATCGCGCGGCTGGTAGGCGACCGGCGGCAGGCGCTCGCCGCGATACAGCGCGATCAAATCGCCGAACAGCATTTCCGTGCCATAGCCGTCCGCCAGCGCGTGATGAATGTCGAAGAACAGCGCATGCTCCCCGGCAGCGTTGCGCAGCAACCGCCAGCGCACGGGAATACCCGCCGCCAGCTCGAACGGCGCTATCTGGGACAGGCAGGCGGCGTGGAGATCGTCGCCGTCGACCATGATTGGCGTCAGGTCGGGGAAGGCTACGCCCACCGGCTCGATGCGCATGCGCCATTCGTCGCCCTCCCGCAGGAAGCGGGTGCGCAGGCTTTCATGCCGCTCGATCAATTGATGAACCGCCGAAGCGAGCCGCGGCAAGTCCGGCGCGCTGGCGAAAGAAAAGGCGTGCGGCAGGTTGAAGGCGGTGCCCATGCCGCCCTTCTGCACCGCCTGGAGCACGGATATCTGCTCGAACGCCAGCGGATAGGTCTCTTGCTCCGGCGCGCGGCGCGGATTCTCCGGCGTGGCGGACGGGACGGGCATGGGCTCCGCCGGCACCACGGGAAGAGCGGCCGCGCCGAAACGCTCGGCCAGCCCCGCCACGGTGGGATATTCGAACAAATCAGACACGGTGATGGCCAACCCGAGCTCGCGGGTGACCCGCTCGGCGATCTGCATGCCGGTGATGGAATCGCCACCCAGCGCGAAGAAATCATCTTCCGCCGCGACCGTTTCATATCCCAGCGCCTCGGCCCAGATCGCCGCCAGCCGATCCGCAAGGCCGGCAGACGCATCGGCAACGGCTGCGACCGGCCCGGTTGCGACGGGAGCGGGCGGCACGGCGGCCGCCGCGCCGATCAGCGCGGGATCGACGACTGTGACCTGCGCCCGGCCGCTGCGCAGCGCGGCGCGCCAGACAGTCACGGCCTGTTCCGGCGTCACCATCGCCCCGGGCTTCATCGCCACCTTATGGCGCGCCGCCATGCCTTGGCCGGACAGGGCGCACCAATCGACGGTCAGCGCCGGCAGGCCGCGCCGGCGGCGATGCTGGGCAAACCCGTCCAGGAAGGCATTCGCCGCGCCATAGGCGGACTGCCCCGGCAGGCCGAGGACGCTGAGGCTGCCGAACAGCACGAAGGCCTGCACCGGATCGTCCTGCGTCAAGGCGTCCAGCGCCCGCGCACCATCGATCTTGGCGCGCAGAATATCGGCGAAACGGTCCATGTCGCGCGTCGCCAGGAATCCGCCATCGGCAAGCCCGGCGGCATGGGCGATGGCGGTGATCGGCCCGATTTCAGCACGGATATGCGCCAGCGCGCGGGCCAGTTCCGCCGGCTGGGCCACGTCGCAGGCCAACAGCTCGATCCGCGCGCCCTTGGCCCGCAGCCCCTCGATATGCGCGGCCGCCGCCGGCTCCAGCCCGTCATCGCCCCGGCGCGACAGCAGGGCGAGCGCGACCGCGCCGCCGGCACTCATCTCCTCGGCCAGCGCCAGGGCGAAACCGCCGGTGCCACCGGTGACCACGCAGACGCCCTCCGCCGGCCAGGCCGGCCGCGCTGTATCGTCCGCTGGGACGATTCGGGCCAGCCGCCGCACGAAGCGCTGCCCCGCGCGCCAGACCGAGAGCGGGTCGTCGCCTGGCTCATGGCCCAGCTCCGCGCCCAGGATGGCGGCGAGATCGCCGTCCGGCCCGGCATCGACGAAGCTGAGCCGCAATTGCGGCTCCTCGCGGGCGGCCGACAGCGACAGCCCCATCGCGGCCGACTGGTCGGGGTCGGGGGCGAGCGGGTCATTCTCTATTGTGCAGGCGCCGACGCCGAGCACGACGAGCCGCAACCTGCCGCGCATCTGGCGCAATATCAGCCGCAACGCGGTCGCCAGCCGCAGCGCCAGATCCGTGCCCGGATCAAGCGCGAGGATGGCGTGGCTGCGCCCGGCAAGGCTGTCCGGGCCGATGCGATCAGGCTGCAAACGATGACAGCCCGCCGGCATTGGCCAATAATCGCCATCGGCGATCATCAGCACATCGGCCGGCAGGGGCTGCGGCGGCAGGGCAGCCGCCTCCCAGAGAGTCTCCAGGATCGGCGGCGTATCCTGCACTGTCTCGACAATGCCGGTGCGCGCGAAGCTCAGCCCCTCAATCGCCAAGATCGGCCGGTCCTCGGTATCGAAAAGGGCGATATCGACCCGGCCCGCGCCGCTGCGCCGGCTGCACGCGACGATCTCGGCGGCGAAGGGGCGGAACAGCGTCATCCGCGCAAAGCCGACCGGCACTGTCCCGGCATCGCCATCCGCCGCCGTTAAACCGAGGCTGGCGGCGATATCGAGCAGCGCCGGATGCAGCGGCCATTCCGCCAGGTCGGCGCGGTATTTCTCCGGCAGCCGCAACCGCGCCATCTGGCACTCGCCATCCGGGGAGACCTGCTTGGCGACCTGGCAATCCCATCGGTCGCCTATCTTTATCTCGCCGAATTCGGCGGCGAAGCCTGGAATCGGCACGTTGATCGTGCAGCGCGCGCGGAAGCGCGCCAGATCGGGAAGCGTCCCCGCCTCGCCGCCGCAACGGGCGCTGGCATAGACCCGCCATTGCCCGTTCTTCAGCCGCGCACCCAACTCCACCGCCCCGTCCGGCGCGAGGCAGAGGGTGGCGTCCCGGCCGGCCAGCGCCGGGGCGACCAGCAGCTTCTGCCATTTCAGATCGCTCAGAACCAGCGGCGTCCTCTCCTGCCGCGCTTCTTCCTGCCGGGCCGCCAGGGCGATCAGCGCCGGCACCGCCATGCCGACCAGCACCGGATTGCCATTCACCCGATGTTCGGCCACCGGCCAGAAAGCGGGATCGCCAGCCGGCACCGCGAAACACAAGCCCTGCGGCGTCGCCACCGGCTTGCCCAGCAGGCCGGTGTCCGCCCCGGTCTTGCCGAAGGCAGGCTTGCAGGCGATCCGGGCGAACGGGGCGGGCGGCAGGTGAACCCGCCGCGCGGCGATCTCCGCCGGCCAGGCCAATTCCGCCCCGGCCAGCCAGAGCCGGGCGGCGATCTCCGCGTCCGTCGCATCGGCGGCGATGGCGGCGACGCGGCGGGACGGGTCGGGCTTCGGCGCGGCGCAGCCATCGTTCTCCCCCGCGATCAGCCGGTCCAGGGCGGCGATCAGGGAATCCCTGTCCGTCGCCACGGCGGCGAAGCGATGCGTCAGCACATCCCGCCCGGTCGCCAGCGTATGGGCGATATCGACCGGTAGCAGCGTGGGGTCCTCGCGCAGCCGGGCGCGCAGCGTACCGGCATAGGCCACCAGCCCGGCCGCGCTGGCGGCCGACAGGGCGACCACACACGCCCCAGGGGCCGCCGGCGCCGCCGTCGCTGTATCGGCGGGCGGCGCCGCCTCGACGACGATATGGGCGTTGATGCCGCTGAGGCCGAAGGAGCTGACGCCCGCGCGGCGCGGGGTGGCGCGCGCCGGCAGAGGCTGCAGCCGGTCAACGACGCGGACCGGGGCGCGGGCGAAATCGATCTTCGGATTCGGCCGGTCATAGAAGGGCTGCGGCGGGGCCGCGTCATGGCGCAGCGCCATGACGGCGCGGGCCAGTCCCAGCGCGCCGGCCGCGCCGTCGAGATGGCCGTAATTCCCCTTGGCCGAGCCGATCAGCGCCCGGTCGGAATCGCTGGCCGCCGCGCCGAATTCGCCAAGCTCGAAGGCCCGCGTCAGCCCGTCGATCTCGATCGGGTCGCCCAGCGCGGTGCCGGTGCCGTGCGCCTCGATATAGGACAGGCTGGCGAGGTCGATGCCGGCATTCTGCGCCGCCAGCCGGACGACCTCCGCCTGCATGGCCGGGTTCGGGGCGGCGGCACCGCTGGACGCACCATCCTGATTGACAGCACTGCCGCGAATGACAGCCAGCACGCTATCGCCGTCGCGCAGGGCGTCGCCCAGGCGCTTCAGCACGAAGACCACGCTGCCTTCGCCCATGCCGGTGCCGTCCGCGCCCTCGGCGAAGGCGCGGGTGCGGGCGGTGGAGGAATCGATGGTGAACCGCCCCTCCGCATCCGGCGGGAAGGGCAGCAGCTTCGCCCCGCCGGCCAGCGCCACGGCGCAAGCGCCGGCCCGCAGATCGCCGCAGGCCTGATGCACGGCGACCAGCGAGGACGAACAGGCAGTGTCGATCACCGCCGCCGGGCCGCGCCAATCCTTCAGGAAGGACAGGCGGGTGGCGATGTTGGACGGTACGTTCAGCGCGAAGACCTGCTCCGCCTTGCCGGGCGGCAGATGCTCCAGCGCCAGCCGCCAGGCCGGGTTCGCCCCGCCGCCGGCATAGATGCCAACCTTGCGGCCGCGCAGCGCCTGCCCGCCATAGCCGGCATCCTCCATCGCCATCAGCGCGATTTCCATGAACAGCCGATGCTCCGGGTCGAGCAGCGCCGCATCCGCCGGGGCCATGCGGAAGCGCGCCGGGTCGAAAGCGAAAATCGTCTCCAGATAGGCGGCTTCGCGGAAGCGCGCCGGGGCCGGGCGGCCGATCCCGGCCAGCATCGCGCGAACCTCCGCCTCGCGCGCCGCCGGCAGCGGGCCGATACGGTCGGCGCCGGCCGCCACGTCGCGCCAGAAGCCGCCGGCATCGCTGGCCCCGGCCAGTTGCAGCGCCATGCCGACGATGGCGATGGGCTCGTCCAGCGCCGACGCCATGGGTGCCGCCAAATCCGGCCCGTCCTGCGCCAGTCCGGCCAGCTTCTCGGCCTGGCCGGCGATGGTGGCGCGGCCGAACAGCTCGGCGATGGAAAAACTGCCGGGCCAGCGCGCGACGATCTTCTCGTGCAGCCGCAGCAGCAGCAGCGAATTGCCGCCGACATCGAAGAAACCGTCCAGCCGGTCGATGTTCACGCCGGGCAGCAGGTCACGCCAGAGCTTGGCCAGTTGCCGCTCCAGCAGCTCGGTATCGGGGGCTGTGCCTTGAGCGGCGTCTGAAGCGGTATCGGGTGCGCTGGGGGAAATCGGGGCGGCGTCGGGCGTTTTGGCCCTGGGGGCGGCATTCGGCAGCGGCCGGCCGGTCAGCGCCTTGCGGTCGATCTTCCCGCTGCTGGTCAGCGGCAGGGCGTCGAGGGCAAGGAAGCGCGCCGGGATCATGTAATCCGGCACCGATTGGCGAAGCTGCTCGCGCAGCGCGCCGGCGGTCAGGCCCGTATCGCCCAGGACATAGGCGTGCAACTCGTCCAGGCCGTCGGCGCGCGCCGGCACCACCACCGCGCGCTCCACCAGCGGGTGGCGTTCCAGCGCGGTTTCGATTTCGCCGCATTCGATGCGGAAGCCGCGGATTTTCACCTGATGGTCGATGCGGCCGAGATACTCGACCGTGCCGTCCCGCCGCCAGCGGCCGAGATCGCCGGTGCGGTACAGTCGCCCGCCCGGCCGGTCCGGGTCGGCCGGGAATTTCTCCGCCGTCAACTCCGGACGGTTCAGATAGGCGCGCGCAATCTGCGGGCCGCCCAGCACGATCTCGCCCGCAACGCCCAGCGGCACTGGCCGCAGCCGGTCATCCAGAATATGCACCTGGGTGTTGGCGATGGGCTTGCCGATGGGCACGGCCGGGTTGGCGTCGCCCGGCGAACAGGGATGCCAGGTGACGTCCACCGTCGCCTCGGTCGGCCCGTAAAGATTATGCAGCTCGGCGCCGAAGCGGGCATGCAGCAGGGCGTTGAATCGCTTCACCAGCGGCTTGTCCAGCGCCTCGCCGCTGGCGAAGACGTAGCGCAGGCTGGCGAGATCGCCGGCATCCACCTGGCCGGCCTCGATGGCAGCCAGGAAGCTGGCCAGCATCGACGGCACGAAATGCATGACCGTGACGCCATTCTCGCGCACGGCGGCGGCGATCTGCTGCGGGTCGCGCTCCGCGCCGGCCGGCGGCAGGACGATTCGCGCACCGGTCCAGGACCACCAGAACAGCTCCCACACCGAGACGTCGAAGGTGATCGGCGTCTTCTGCAGAACCACGTCGTCGGGGCCGAGGGGAAAGCATTCCTGCATCCACAGAATGCGGTTCAGCACGCCGCGATGCTCGATGGCGACGCCTTTCGGCCGGCCGGTCGAGCCGGAGGTGAACAGCACATAGGCCAGCCCGTCCGGATCCCCCGGCGGGGCGACAATGTCAGCATCCTCGCCGCCTTCCAGGATCACCCGGTCGCGCCCGTCGAACAGCGCCGCCAGATCGGCCGTGGTCAGCACCACCGGCCGGTCGAGATCGTCCAGCATGTCGGCACGGCGCTGCGGCGGATGGTCGGGGTCTATCGGCGCATAGGCGGCGCCGGCCAGCAGAATGCCGTGAATGCCCGCCAGCATATCGACCGACCGGCGGATCGACAGGGCGACGATATCGCCCGGTCGCACGCCAGCGGCGTGCAGCCTGGCGGCGATGCCGGCGGCGCGCCGGGCGAATTGCGTGAAACTCAGCGCGCCGCCATCGCCGATCACCGCCGGGGCGTCCGGGGTTCGGCGGAGCTGGTCCAGGAACGGGTCGCAGATGCCGCGCTCGATGGGCAGGTCGCGCGCGGTGGCGTTGAAGCCGGCGATAAGCGCGCGGTCCTCCCCGGTCTGCGCCGGCAATTGCCCGATGGGGGTGCCGAGGCCCTGCTCGGCGATGGCAGCGGCGTACAGCGCCAGCCGGTCGACAAGCGCGGCGATGGTCGCCGGGTCGAACAAATCGGTGTCATATTCGATCTGCCCGCCCAGCGCGCCGTCCTTGCGCCAGAAATAGAAGGCGAGGTCGAATTTGGAGAAGGGAAACTCTGTCGGCACCAGCGATAGCCCGGCTTCGCCCAGCCTGCCCAGCTCCGGCACGCCGTCCTGCCAGGCGACCAGCACGTCGAACAGCGGGTTGCGCGAGGGGTCGCGCGGCGCGCGCACCGCCTTCACTACGGCCTCGAACGGGGCCGCCTGGTCGGACAGCGCCTCCATCACCGTGCGCGCAGTGACGTCCAGATGCGCGCCGAAGCCGGCCTCGGGATCGACCGTCTGGCGCAGCACGACCGTGTTCACGAAGAAGCCGATCACATCGTCCAGCGCCGCCTGCTCGCGCCCGGCGACCAGCATGCCGAGCGGTATGTCGGTCTGTCCGCAATGGCGGTGCAGCAGCACCTGCACCAGCGCCGTCAGCACCGAAAAGGCGGTAGTCGCGCGATCCTGCGCGATGGCCTCGACGATCCGGACCGTGTTCGCATCGAACGCGATATCCAGGAATTGCCCGTTGAAGCGCCGCTCTGCCGGGCGGCGGCGGTCTGTGGGCAGGTTCAGCGGCTCGGGCAGCGGCGTCAGCCGCTCCTGCCAGCGCTGCAGCACGGCCTTGCCATCGGGTCCCGCCAGATAGCCGCGCTGCCAGGCGGCAAAATCCTCATAATGCCGCTCTATCGCCGGCAGCCCGGGGGCGGGCCCGCCGGTCTCGGCGGCATAGAGCGCCGCCAGGTCGCGCAGCAGCAGCGGCATCGACCAGCCGTCGCAGATCGCGTGATGCAGCGACAGCATCAGCCAGTGCCGTTCGCCGTTCAACGTCATCAGCTCGGCGCGGGCCAGCGGCCGGTCCTCCAGCACGAAGGGCCGCACGGTCTCGGCATCGACGAAGCGCCGGGCGGTCGCCGCATCCATCCGGTGACGCCCCATCCGCCAGCCGCCGGCGGGAGCCAGATATTGCGTCACCCCATCGGGATGGCCGGGATCGCTGCGGAAGCGCAGGCGCAGCGCATGCTGGCGATCCTCCAGCCGGTGCAGCGCGCGTTGCAGCGCATCGGCATCGACCGGGCCGTCGATCTCCAGCGTCGCCGGCACCGAATAGGCCGCCATTTCCGGCTGCAGCCGTTGCAGTACCCACAGGCGCGCCTGGCCGCTGGAGAGCGGAAAATCCGGCCCTGCGGCGCGCGGCAGGGTAAGCGGCGCGCCGTTGTCGCCGCGCCGGGCGACCAGCGTGTCGATCATCCGGGCAATGCCGGCAACGCTGCGCGCGGTGAAGATGTCCTGCAATTTCGGCCGCAGGCCGAATTCCGTCTCGATCTGGCCGGCAAGCCGCATCGCCAGCAGGCTGTGCCCGCCAAGACCGAAGAAATCCGACGCCGGGGAGATATCCTCGCGCCCGAACAGCAGCCGGAACCGCTCGGCCACAAAACGCTCATGATCGCTGGCCGGCCTGCTGGCCAACGAACGGGCCGCCACCGACGCGGCCGTGTCCAGCAGGACGGCGATGGCCTTGCGGTCCGCCTTGCCATTGACGGTCACCGGCAGATGCGGCAGCACGACGAAGCGTTCTGGCACCATATAATCCGGCAACGACTGCGCCAGGGCCGCCGCCCAGTCGGCGCGCCTGTCCTCGTCGGCGGCGACGGCGGCACCCAGCAGCGCGTCCGCGCCGCTGCCGACCGCCAGCACGCAGACATCGCGCACCCCGGGCAGCGCCGCCAGCCGGCCGGCCACCGCTGCGGTTTCGATGCGATGGCCGCGTATCTTCACCTGCCCGTCGCGCCGGCCGCCGAATTCGATCGTGCCATCGGCGCGCCAGCGCGCCCGGTCGCCGGTCCGGTACAGCCGGTCCTCGGCGATACCGTCAATGGCGCGGAACGCGTCCGCCGTCGCTTGCGGCAAGCCGGCATAGCCCAGTGCCAGCCCGTCACCGGCGGCATGCAGCTCGCCCCACACGCCGATCGGAACCGGCATGCCGCGTCGGTCGAGGATATGGCAGCGGGTATTGCCGATGGGTCGGCCGATGGGAATGTCGCCGCTGGCGATATCGTCCGCCGTCACCGCATGGGTGGTGGTGAAGGTGGTATTCTCCGTCGGGCCATAGCCATTCACCAGCCGCAGCGTCGGGCACGCTGCCTGGACCTTCCGCAGATGCGCCGGGCTCAGCGCCTCGCCCCCGGTCAGCAGCAGCTGCAGCGGCGCGAAGGCTGTCGGCGCATCGTCGGCAATACGGTTGAACAGGCTGGCGGTCAGCCACATCGTGGTCACGCCGCCGGCCTCCAGCGCACTGCGCAGCGCCTGCGGGTCGAACAGCGTCTCGTCATCGACGACATGCAGCCGGCCGCCATTCAGCAGCGCGCCCCAGATTTCCAGCGTCGCCGCGTCGAAGCCCAGGGCTGCGGCCTGCGCCATCACCGTCTCCGACCCGAACGGGAGGGCGGCATTGCGAAGCGCCAGCCGCGCCACGCCACGATTGGGGATCGTCACCCCCTTCGGCTGGCCGGTCGACCCGGAGGTGAACATGATATAGGCCGCGTCCTCGCCCCGCCGGTCGGCCGGCGGCGGCGGCGTGTCCTGCGTAGCGTCGGGTATCGGGCGCAGGTCGATTTCCGTGGCGATGTCGGCCAGGCGGCCCAACCCGTCACGGTCGGCCAGCAGCGTGGTTGCGCCGCAGGCCCGCATCAGCGCCAGGCTTGCCTGCCCCGGCAGGGATCTATCGATCGGCAGATAGGCGGACCCGTGCCAGGCGATGCCCAGGATGGCGGCGATGCTGTCGATGCCGCGCCCCGCCGCCAGCGCGACGACCGCCCCCGGCGCCAGCCCCTGATCCGATAGAGCGGCCGCCACCCCTGCGGCCCGCGCCGCCAGCGCGCGATAGGTGAGGCTCTGCTTGCCGTCGCTCAGCGCTGGCCGGTCGGCATGGGCCGGATTGCCGGCGACGGCGGCGAACAGCGCCCCCAGCCCCCGGTCGCGCGGATAATCCGACGCGGTGCGGTTGACCGCATCCAGCAAATCGCGCTCCGCGCCGGTGAGCATGTCGATCCGGCCGAGCGGCATGTCCGGCACGCGCGCGATGGCGCGCAATATGCCCAGGAACCGTTCCGCCAGCCGGCCGACCCAGCGTTCGCCATAGCGGCTGCCATCATATTCGATGGTGAGTATGTTCCGGTCGCCGGCCAGATACAGGCCGATCATCAAGGGGAACTTGCCGGCCCCGGCATCGAGATCCAGATTATCCGGCAGTGCCGTGCCGACCTCGATCAGCCCGACCGCGTCGAACGGCCCCTGGCCGCCCTGCTCCGCCAGGCCGTCGGACCAGGCCGCCATGTCGCTGTGCAGCCGCGCCAGCGGATAATCCTGCACATTCAGGATCGACAGGATTTCCCGCGTCACCTGATCGACCAGCACGCCGAATTCGCGCTCCATGTCCGGCCGGATCGCGACCGGCAGCACATTGGCGAAGCAGCCAATGGCCTGATGACCCCCCGGCCCGTGCCGCCCGGCGAAGGGCACGCCGATCACCGCCGTCTCGTTTTCCTTCAGTCGGGCGATGGCGACGATGGAAAGCGCGATCCAGGTCGCCGCCTGGGTGGCGCGCCGACCGAATGTAGCGAGCTGCTTCAGCGCGGCGAGAATTTCCGCGTCCAGATCGACCAGCATCCGCCGGCTGCCGGCCATGGGCTCGGCTTCAGGATCGTCGGGCAGGCCAACCGACTGCAAGGCCTCCCGCCGTTCCTGCCAGAATTGCCGCGCCGCCGCGCCACGCGCGCCGGCAAGGTCGAGATGCGCCTGCCCCGCCAGATCGGCCGCCGAGCTTGACGGCCGGGCCGGACTCTTGCCTTGCAGCTCGGCTGCGATCTCCTGGGTCAGGATGGTCAGGGATTGCCCGTCGAAGCACAGATGATCGGCGGCGAAAACCAGATGGGGCGGCTGGCCTGCGGTTTCGGGCCGGAATCGGAAGCGGATCAGCGGGCCGGTCCGCAGGTCGAACAAATGCTCGCTCTCAGGGAAAAGCGCGTCGCTCTCCACCAGATCCAGCGGCATGCTGGCGTGAACGCGCTGCAACAGCTCGCCGCCGGCCTCGACGAAGGTGGAGCGCAAGGCATCGTGGCGCGCCACGATGCGGTCGAGCGCCGTCCGGACCGCCTCGATAAGCGTGCCGGCCGGCAGCGGGAGGGTGGCGAGCACGGTATAGACCGCACTCGCCGGGCGGTCGCGCCGGGCGAGCCACTGGCCCTCAATGGCCGGGTGAGCGGGAAAGACGGCGACGATATTATCGGCGGCGGTGGCGGCGCGCAGGGATGCGAGAATTTCCGGCTTCAGGTCGCGCACCCGCGACTTCAGCGCCTCGGTGAAGGCCCCGCCGGGCGCGTCGTAATCCAGCTCCGTGCCGTTATTGTGCAGCGACAGGCGGATGTCGCGCGCCGCCAGGTCGGCCAGCAATTCCTGCACCATCCGCTCGCGGCCGATACGGGTGTCGATATTCATTACAAGACCCCCCGTTCCCGCGGTTTCCCCTCTCCGACCGCAGCCGGCCTGTCGATGGCCCCGCCTGCGGGGGCCGCGCCGATGGGCGGCGTGGCCGACCGGGCGAATCGGGCGTCGATCCGCGCCGCCATCTCCGCCGGGGTGCGGCCCTCGAACAGTTCGGCTACCGGAATATCGGTCCCCAACTCCGCGCTCAAGATCGATGCGATCCTGACCGCCAGCAACGAATCGCCGCCGCGCTCCAGGAAATCGTCATGCGCCCCGATGGTCGTGTCCCCGAACAGACGATACCAAACGGAGATGACGGTTTCGAGCGTATCGCGCGTCGGCTGTTCCCCCGCCTGTTGTCCCGCCCCCAGGGCGGCATCGTTCGCAGCGGAGAATTGCAGCGTGGCCGACAGATGACCATGCGCCGCGCCGTTCCGCGCCGCTTCGGGTTGCGCTGCGTCGCGCTGGAAAACCTCCGGCCAAAAGCGCTTGCGGTCGAACGGATAGGTCGGCAGCGGGATGCGCCGGCGCTCTCCCGCTGGCGCCATGCTGCTCCAGTCAGGCTCAACACCCTGCGCCCAGAGCCGCGACACCGCCTGGAGCAGCGCGGTTTCGCCATCCATCGCCGGCTGTGTCCGGTCGAACGGCTGGCTGGCGACAGCGCGGTCGCCGGCCAGGCCGTTGATCTGCGCCAGCCGGCTAGCTGTCCGGCCAGCGCCGCATTCGATGGCCAGGCTGTCGGGAAAGCGCGCCAGCAGGCTGTTCATATTGTCGGCGAAACGCACCGAATGACGCAGATGCCGGGTCCAGTAATCCGGGCTGCGGGCATTCGCGTCGCTCAGCCAGTCGCCCGTCAGGTTCGATTGCAGGGGGATGGCGGGCGCATAGAGGGCGGTCTTCGCCGCCTCGGCGCGAAACGCCTCCAGAATCGGCTCCATCGTCGCGGAATGGAAGGCGTGCGATACGGTCAGGCGCTGCCCCGGCTTGCCGATGGCGCGCAGATGCGCCTCCAGCGCGTCGATCTCCTCCGGTTGGCCGGCGACGACGCATTGGCGGGGGCCGTTGACCGCCGCCAGGGACAGGGTCGGCGCAACGGCGGACAGCAACTCGACCACCTCCGGCTCGGTCGCCGGCAGGGCCAGCATCGCGCCGGGGCCGCTCTGGCCCATCAGCCGGCCGCGCAGCGTGACCAGGCGCAGCGCATCGTCGAACGACATCACCTCGGCCAGGCAGGCGGCGGCATACTCGCCGATGCTGTGCCCGGCCAGCGCGGTGGGCCGCACGCCATAGGCCATCAGCCGCTCGGCAATCGCGTAGGAGACGATGAACAGGGCGGGCTGGGCGATTTCGGTGCGGGCCATGCGCGCGACGCTGTCCGCGTCGCGCCTGTCGGTCAGCAGCAGATCGTGCAGATCGACCGGTCCGCCCATCGCCGTCACGGCGGCGCAGGCGCGGTCGATCCGGTCGCGGATCGCGGCATCGTCGCGATACAGGGCGGCGGCCATGCCCGGGCTTTGCGAGCCCTGGCCGGGAAACAGAAAGGCGACCGGCGGCGTGGATTTCGCCGCGATGGCGCGGATATGGCCGGGATGGTCCGGCGCGCGCAGGGCCGCCACCGCCTCGGCCGTGTCGCGGGCCAGGATGGCGACCCGGTGCGGGTAGCGCCGCCGCGCCCGCAGGCTGAAGGCGATGTCGGTCAGCCCGGCGCTCGCCAGATCGCCCCCGAGGGCGTCAGCGGTCAGGCGCAGCAGCGCGTCCAGCGGCTTCTCGCTCGCGGCGGAGAAAACGAGTATCTGCGGCTTCGCCAGGGCGGCCGCGGCGGCGGCATTGGGACGCGGCGGGGCGGCCTCCAGAATGACATGCGCATTGGTCCCGCCGACGCCGAAGCTGCTGACGCCGGCGCGCAGCGGCGTCTCATCCGCGTCCAGCGGAACCGGCCGGTCGGCCACCTGGAACGGCCCCTGATCAAACGGGATGCGCGGGTTGGGTTGCTGGAAGTTGCAGCTTGGCGGCACCAGGCGGTGCTGCAGGGCCAGCACCGCCTTCAGCAGACCGGCGATGCCCGCCGCCGTATCCAGGTGCCCCATATTGCCCTTCAGCGATCCCAGCCAGATCGGCCTCTCCTGCCGGGGGCCGTAGACCTTGTTGAGGGCCGCGACCTCGATCGGGTCGCCCAGGCTGGTGGCGGTGCCGTGCGCCTCGATGAAGCGCACGCTGCCGGGCGCCACGCCGGCATCGGCAAGTGCTGCGGACAGGGCGGCCGCCTGGCCCTCGACCGATGGCGCGGTGAAGGCGGCCTTGCGCGCCCCGTCGTTCGAAAGCCCGACCCCCAGGATCACGGCATGCACCGTATCGCCGTCGGCCAGCGCATCCTCCAGCCGCTTCAGCGCCACGATGGCCGCGCCGCTGCCGCCTACCACACCGTCGGCCTGGCTGTCGAACGGCCGGCAGATTCCGCTGCGCGAGCCGATGCCGCCCTCGGCATAGCGATAGCCGCCCGTGACCCCGGTACCGAAGGCCGCGCCCCCGGCCAAGGCGACACGGCATTGCCCGGCGCGCAGCGCCTGCACGGCGGAGGCGACGTTCACCAGCCCGGTCGAGCAGGCCGTTCCGGCGGCGATGGCCGGGCCGGTCAGGTTCAGCTTATAGGCCAGCCTTGTCGCCGCATGGTCCTTGTCATTGCCGAGGGCAAGGGCGTAGCGCGCCATGTCGAGGGTATTGCCCGTCCGCTGCGGGGCGAGCGCGTCGAGCAGGCAGGTCGGAAAGCCGACCCCGACATAGACCCCCACCGGCCCATCACGCGCCGGGTCGCAGCTGGCATCCTCCAGCGCCGTCAGGGCGGTTTCCAGCAACAGCCGCTGCTGCGGATCGGTCTCCAGGGCGTCGGCCGACGTCATGCCGAAGGGGATGGGATCGAAACCGTCGATATCCTCCAGCAGCCCATGGCGGGCAACGAAGCCGGGATCCTGCAGCAGCGAAGGATCGACGCCGAAGGCGCGCAGCCGCGCGGCGTCGATATCGCGCACGCAATCGCGCCCGGCCTCCAGCAGGGCCCAGAAATCCGCGCGGTTGTCCGCGCCCGGCAATCGCATTCCCATGCCGATGATCGCGATGGCGCCGGGGCGCTCCACCGCCTGGGGCTGCCCCGCCGCCCCCGGGGCCGCCCCCGAGGCCGCCCCCGGGGCCGCCGCCGGGGCCGCGATGTTGCTTCCGTGGGTCAGGTAGCGGGCGAAGGCGGCGATGCTCGGATGCTCGAAAATCTCGACGGCGCTGACCTCGCGGCCGGCTATTCGCCCCAGCCGGCCCTGGGCGCGCAGCACCAGCAGGGAGTGCGCACCGATATCGAACAGGTTGGCCTGCGGATCGATCTCGCCCGCGCCGATCAACTCCCGCCAGACCGCGGCGACGGCCTGCTGCACCTGATGCTCCCGGGCGGAGAAGCCCGGCAGCGCGCGCGCCGGCGCGGCGGCGGCCGCCGCCTGTTCCGGCAGGGCCGCCAGCGCCGCCCGGTCGATCTTGCCGGACGGCAGATAAGGCAGGCTCTCCAGCACCGCAATGGAAGGAATCGCGGCTTCCGGCAGAGTCCGGGCAAGGGCCAGGCGGATCGACGCGGGCGCAATGTCGCCGCCGCCATCCGGCGCGCGGGTGACGAAGGCGCGCAGATGCCCGCCATGCGCATCGCCGACATGCAGCACGGCCGCCTGCGCGATGCCTGGCAGGCGTCGCAGGTTGCTTTCGACCTCGCCCAGCTCGATGCGCTGGCCACGCACCTTGACCTGCGAATCGTTGCGGCCCCGATAAGTCAGCGCGCCATCCTCGCCCCAGGACGCCAGATCGCCGCTGCGGTAGAAAACCCCCTCCACCTCGCCGACCGGATCGGGCAGGAACGCGGCGGCGGTCGCCTCCGGCATGCCGATATAGCCGAGGCTGACGCAGGCGCCGCCCAGATACAGTTCGCCCTGCATGCCGATCGGCGCGCGCCGGCCGTCCGGCCCGATCACCCGCACCAGACCGCCCGGAGAGACGGGGCCGATGGGCACCCGGTCGTCGGAAAAACGGTGTGGTAGGCGGTAGGCGGTTATATCGACGACCGTCTCGGTCGGGCCGTAGCCGTTCCAGAGCGCCGCATCGCCCAGAACGGCGCGCAGGCGGGCCGCCAGGCCGGGAGAAAAAATTTCGCCGCCCAGAACCACGTGGCGCACGGCATGCCCACCGTCCAGCGGCGCGCTGTCGATCAGGCTTTCCATGGCCGTCGGGGTCAAGTTGATGTAGGTCGCGCCATGGCGCGTTGCCTCATTCCAGAACCGATGTCCGTCCAGCAGGGTTTCGCGGCGCATGGTCCATAGGCGCGCGCCGGTTATCAGCGCCATGCCCAGTTCCTGAATCCAGGGATCGAACCCCATGGCCGGGCTCAGCACGACGGTTTCCGGGTCGCCCGCATCGGCGCTGCCCAGGGAATAATGCCCGGCGACGCTGACCACCTTGCGGCACAGCGCGCCATGCGGCACCGCGACCGGCTTCGGCTGGCCGGTGGAGCCCGCTGTGTGGAACACAATGGCGATATCGTCATCGGCCGGCTCCACCCCTTCGCCGGCAGGCTCTTCCCCCGCCGTGCGCCCTGCCGCCTCGGTCATCCAGCCGGTCAGGTCGACGGCCTGGATGGCGCCGCGATCCGCGTCCGGCCACAGGGTCGCGGCGTCGCACAGCACCAGCCGCACATCGATCGTCTCGGCCATGGCCCGGCGGCGGGCGATCGGCAGGACCGGATCGAGCATTACCGCCGCCGCGCCGCGCCGCCACAGCGCGATCAGCCCGGCAACCAGCGCCGGCCCCGGCAGGCAGCCCAGCCCGACCAGATCGCCGCGCTGCACGCCGGCTTCCAGCAGGTTACGCGAAATCGCGCTTGCCAGCCGGTCGAGCTGGCCATAGTGGGTTTCCGTCCCGTCATCGGCGATGACGGCAACATGGTCCGGGAAGCGGCGCATGACATCGGCGATGCGCGCCGGCAGAAGCGGCGCTTGCATGTCCGGCGGTATCGCGGGGCCGGCCTCCCAGCGACGGATCGTTGCGATCTCGGCTTCCGGCGTCAGGGTCAAGTCGGCGAGCGGCTGGTCCGGGTTGGCCAGCACGCGGTCCAGCAGATGCTCGAAGCGGGCGGCAATGCGCGCAACCTCGGCCCTGGTGTAGAGCGCGGGATTGTAGCGCCAATGCAGATAGGCCCCCGTGCCGCCGTCGCCCAGCTCCTCGCCGACGAAGATCAAGGAAATGTCGGACGCCAAGCCGGTATAGAAATTCACCACGCTGGCGGACAGGCCATCGAACGCGAGCGGCGGCACCACCCCGATGATATTCACCCCCGCGCCGTCGGCATCGGGCCGGCTGCTTCCGCCCAGGGCAGCGCGCATGCGGATGGGCGCCAGCCGCATATGACGCATGTCGCGCCGCAACTGGCCAAAAATCTCGCGCGCGAGATCGCCGATATCGTGCTTCCCCGCCAGATCGACGGTGAAAGGCAAGGCGAAGGCGAAAGCGCCGGGCGTCGACCGTTCCTGCCGGCCGATGCGGTTGCCGAAGGGCGTGAGGGCGGTCGGCCGCTGCGTACCCGCCATCCGACCCAGCAGCAGGTAATAGAGCGCCATCGCGAGGGCCGCCAAGGACGCCTTGCTGCGCTCGGCCAACGCTTGCAGGCCGGCGATCCGGCCGGCATCCAGCCTGGCGAGGAACTCGGCGATCTCGGTGCTTGTCGCGCCGGCGCCGGGCTTGAAGCGGCTGGCCGGTTCAGCGTTCGCCAGCCGTTCGCGCCAGTAAGCGACGTCGCGCTCATAAGCGGCGCTGCCGGGATAGGCCTCTTCCTCGGCGATGAAATCCGTATAGCGGCCGAACCAGGCGTCCGGCGGCGCCTCGCCCCGCTTCGACGCATTGTAAATTTGCGCGGTCCGTTCGGCCAGGATATGGCTGCTGAGCCCATCGGTGATGAGATGGCTGTAGCTGCGGAACCACCAATGCTCGTCGGGGCCGAGCCGCAGCAACCGATGCCCGCACAGCGGTCCCGCCCCCTTGTCGAAGGGCCGCCTGCGGAAAGCTTCCATTTCCAGCCGCGCCGCCGCCGCCGGATCGGGGGCATGGCGCAGATCGATCACCGCGAAATCGGTTGGCGCCGCCTTTTCGGCCAGATACTGAAAGGGCAGGCCGTCATGCTGCCCGAAGCGCAACTGGGCGCAGTCGGATTCCGCGTCGGTCTGGGTTAGGGCGCGGCACAGAGCCTCAACATCGAGATCGCCGACAAGGCGCACATAATTGCCGATCGTGTACTTCGCCGACACGGGATCGCCCGCGCCATCCAGCCACATGCCGGCTTGCGGCGCCGTCAGCGCCGACCCGCGATCCGCCCGGTGATCGGGAGAGTCCATGGCATGGCTTGGCTGCTCTCTCGTCAAGTCTGCCTCCCCGACAGGTATCTAGTCGCATCGGCGACGGAGTCGCCTATTACTTGCAATGCGATGACCGGCATCATTTTTTAATTGGCGGAATCATGCCTTCGGTCTTCACCCATGACAAGTGACGGACAGAAAAGCGCATGCGATAAAGCTTTGCACTTTAAAAATCTTTTAGGAAAGGCCTCGCCGAGCATCGGCCCAGGCCCAAATTGTTGGTCGATAAGTGGGGGTATCCTGGTTGCTGCCTTCGGTTCGAATTCTCGCCGCATCCCTGCTGACGCTGGAGCGCGACGCCGGGAAAGCCGGGGACCGGCCCTGGCTGCGGGCGGCCTTCGCCATGGCGGCACCCGGCGATGGCGGCCCGCAGGACCGCGCCATTGATGGCTTGCTGCATCCGGCGGAGCAAGCGCTGGCGGCGGGGTTTCCATCGGCGGCGCGGCACGACGGATTCATCCTTGGCCGGGCGGCCGCCAAGGCCGCCTTGTCGGCCTGGCCATCCGGCCCGGCCCCTCGGGATTTGTGGATCGAGCCCGGCATTTTCGGCCAGCCGGTGATCCGCGGCGCGCTGCCGGCGGATGCCAGCCTGCGGATCGGCATTTCACATATACAAGCCTGCGCGGTCGCCATCGCCTTCGACGCGGCGCATCCGATGGGGATCGATCTGGAAGCGGTCGCGCCCGACGCGGTGGCCGATGTGATGCAGGCGGCCACCGCGGCGGATCGCGCCTTGCTCGGCACGCTGGCCGATCATCCGCAGACCGACCGCGCCGGCATCCTCTGGTCGGCGCAGGAAAGCCTGGCCAAGGCGCTGGGCACCGGCCTGATGACCTCGCCCGGCCTGTATGAGCTCAACCATATCGAGCTGATGGCGGACGGCCGCGTCGCCTGCGGCTTCGCCCATTTCGCGCAATATAAGGCGGTGTGCAGCCGCACCGCGCAGGGCTGGTGCGCCATCGCCCTGCCGAAGAACACCCGGATATCCCGGCTGCCGGCCTGCTGACAGGCCGCGCCCGTCAGCGATGTCCTGGCTGCTCCAGCAAGCCGGGCATGCCGACGCTTCTTGCCGCCTCGTCGATATCGTGGATCACATTGTCCGGCAGCACGATTCCGCTGGCCGCCAGGTCGGCGGCGCGGCGCGCCTCGATCTCGCCCGGCATCAGGATTTCACTGAACCCATCGGCGCAGGCGCTCGCCTTCAGCTCCGCCACCAGAGCGGACAGGCGGGCCCGATAGTCGACGGCGGGCATCAGCTTCGCCACATCCAGCAGCAGGAAGAAATGGCCGATATCCTGCGGCGTCTCGAAATCGGAATAGAGATTGCCGAGCGAGCCGGCGAAGCGACCGCCGGACAGCACGCCGACCAGGATTTCCACCATCACCGCCAGCGCCGAGCCCTTGGCGCCGGACAGCGGCAGCACGACGCCCTTTTCCGCCGCGCGGGCATCGGTGGTGGGCCGGCCCTCGGCATCCAGCGCCCAGCCTGCCGGGATGCTCTCGCCGCGCTTCGCCCCCTCGACGATCTTGCCGCGCGCGACAACGGAGGTCGCCATGTCGGCCAGCACCGGCACATCGCCCGCCGGCAACGAGCCGAAGGTGATCGGGTTGGTGCCGATCACCGCCTGCCGGCCGCCATGCACCGCCATGGAGGGTGGAGCGTTGGTCATGCCCAGCAGCAGGCAGCCCGCCGCCGCCGCGCGCTCGGCATAGAAAGAGCCCGCGCCATTATGGTTGCTGTGCGCGACCACGGCGGCGCAGACGCCCTGTTCCTTCGCCACGCCGATGGCGGCGTCCACCGCCTTCAGGCTGACCACGGGGCCGGGGCCGTTATCGCCATCGACCCACAGCAGGGCGGGGGCCTTGCGCTCGATGCGGATATTCGGCCTCGCCTTGGCCGCCCCCTTCAGGATGCGTTCCAGATAGATCGGAATGCGCGTCACGCCGTGCGAGCCATGGCCGCGCAGGTCGGCATGCACCAGCACCTCGGCGATGATCGCGGCATCGGCGGGGGGCACGCCGCCAGCCTCGAACAGACGGGCGGCGTGGTCGCGCAGCGCAATGACCGGAAAGCCCCTACTGGCGGCCGCGTGATTCACGAGGCGCTCTCCCGCCCGCCGTTCAGCATGTCGTAAAGCAAGCCCAGCGCCGCATTGTCGAGATTGGCGTGGCCGGCATTGCACAGACCGGTCATCAGCTGATGCGCCAGCCCGGTCGCCGGCTGGTAGACGCCGTAATGCGCCCCGACGGCAGTGGCGATGCCCAGATCCTTCTTCATCAGCGCGGCGCGGAAGCCGCCCTGCAGCGTGCCTTCCAGATAGCGCAGGCCGTGGCCCTCCAGCACGCCGCTGCGCCCGGTGCCGGTGGACAGCACCTCGCGCATCAGCTTCGGGTCGATGCCGGCGGCGCGGGCGACGCCGACCGCCTCGCACACGCCCATCAGATTGATCGCCACCATCAGCTGGTTGCAGGCCTTCAGCGCCTGTCCCGCACCGGACGGGCCGACATGGTGGATGTTCTTGCCCATCGCCTCGAAGGCCGGCCGGGCGCGCGCCACGAGGGCCGCCTCGCCGCCGATCATGATGGTCAGCGTGCCCTCGTCCGCCCCCTTCTTGCCGCCGCTGATCGGCGCGTCGAGAAACGCGGCCCCCGCCTCGGCCAGGCCGGCGGCGATGTCCTGCGCCTCGAACGGTGCAATGGTCGAGCAATCGACCAGCAGCCCGCCCGGCCAACCCTCGGCCACCAGCCCGTCCGCGCCGAATGCGACGGCGCGGATCGCGCTCGCGTCGGGCACGCAGGAAATCACCAGCGGGCAGGCCGCCGCCAGCGCCTTGGGGGTCTCGGCGACGGACGCGCCCAGCTCGCGGAACGCCGCCACCTTCGCCGGGTCGCGGGTCCAGACGGTGAGATCGAAGCCGGCCTTGAGCAGGTTGCGGGCCATACCGTTTCCCATCACGCCCAAGCCGATGAAACCAATTTTTTCAGCCATTGAAATATCCTTACTGCGGTGCGGATCGAGCGGTGCTACGGCGCCGCCTCTCGGACCTCAAGGTAAAGCCCATCAGCCCGATGGCGAACAGGATCAGCCCGCCCGAGATGGGATTGGTGAAAAACACCGCCATCGAGCCTTCGGACTGGGTCAGCGCCTGGCGCACCGCCTCCTCGAAGGGCCGGGTGATGATGAAGGTGATCAGCAGCGGCGCCACCGGCACGCCGGTGCGGTTGAAGATGAAGCCCAGCACGCCCGCACCCAGCATCACGAACAGATCCAGGATGTTGTTGCGCGCCACATAGGAGCCGGCGACGCACATCAGCGCGACGCAGGGCATCAGGTAGATTTTCGGGATGCGCAGGGTCAGCGCCAGCGGCCGGATCGCGAAATAGCCGATGACGCCCATCAGCACGGTGGAGGCGAACAGCACGATATAGATGGTGTAAACCACCTCCGGCGCGTTCACGAAGATCAGCGGGCCGGGCGTCACCCCCTGGATCACCAGCGCGCCCAGCAGGATCGCCGTCACCGCATCGCCGGGAATGCCCAGCGCCAGGGTGGGGATGAAGGTCGCGCCGACCACGGCGTTGTTCGAGCTTTCCGAGGCCGCGACGCCGCGTATGTCGCCCTTGCCGAAAGCCTCCGGGTTGCGGGCCGAGCGCTTGATGTCGGCATAGGCCATGAAGGAGGCGATGGTGGCCCCGATGCCCGGCAGGATACCGATGAAGGAGCCGATGCCCGAGGCCCGCGTCATCGGCAGCAGCAGGCTGCGCCACTCCGGCAGGCTGATGCGGTTGCGCGCCCTGTCCTCCTGGTCCAGATCGAAGCGCTGCTTACTGCGTGGGAACCCCTTGGTCACCTCGTCGATAATCTCGGCCAGGGCGAACAGCCCGACCAGCAGCGGCACATAGGTCAGCCCGTCCAGCAGCGAGGTCAGGCCGAAGGTGAAGCGCGGCGTGCCCAGCATCGGGTCGCTGCCGACCGTCGCCAGCACCATGCCGATGGAGGCCGACAGCAGACCCTTCACCATCGAATCGCCGGACAGCACGCCGATGATGGTGAAGGTGAAAAACAGCAAAGCGGCAATCTCCACCGGCCCGAAGCGCAGCGCGAAATCCGCCAGCTGCGGGGCCAGCAGGATCAACAGCAGGATCGAGAAGATCGAGCCGAACACGGAAGCGACCAGCGAGATGCGCAGGGCCTTTGTCGCCTCGCCGCGCTGCGCCATCGGGAAGCCGTCGAACACGGTGGCCGCGGAGGCTGGCGTGCCCGGCGCATTCAGCAGGATGGCCGATATCGACCCGCCGAAGATGCCCGCGCCATACAGGCCGATCAGCATCACCAGCGCCTGCGACGTCGGCATGAAGATCGCCAGCGGCACCGCCAGCGCCACGGCGATGTTCACCGTCAGGCCGGGGATCGCGCCGATCACCAGGCCGATGGCGACGGACAGCAACAGGGTCAGCAGCGTCGCCGGCTCGCCCATCCCCGCCAGGGCCGTCAGAAAGGCTTCCATGCTAGCGGCTCACGACAGAAAGGGGGCGACGGGAAGCGGGATGTAGAACAGCTTGCGCAGCACCAGGTCGACCCCCAGCGGGACCGCCACGCCAAGGCCCAGCGCCAGCGGCTTCGAAGCGGCGCCGTAGATCCAGAACACTGCCAGCAGGAACAGGATGGCGGCGATCAGGAAGCCCGCGATCAGCATGCCGCCCGACAGCGCCGCCGCCAGGAGGATGAACACGACCGGCCGCCACAAGCTTGCCGACGCCACGCCGGATTCCGCCGGCTTCGGGCGTTCCTGGCCTGAGGTGATCAGCGTCAGCACGCTGAACAGCAGCATCAGCCCGCCGGCGAAGTAAGGCAGCGCCGTCGGGCCGACCGAATAGAACTGCATGCCCCCGCCGGTGAACCGGTTCGCGTCAATCCCCGGCACCAGGATGGCGAGGAAGAGGATCGACGCGACGGTGCAGGCAAGACCGATGGCGCGGCCTCCGGTCATTGCGCGGCTTTCTGCTCACCGCTCATGGCGGCGGCGATGGAATCCGACATGCGCTTCATCGCATCCTCGAAATCCTGGCCGCTCAGATAGCCGGGCTCGATCTTCGATTTCGCGGCCAGCGTCTTGAAACCCTCGCTCTGCATCGCCTTCTCGAAGCGCTCGTGCATATAGGCGACGGCTTCGTCCGGCGTTTCCGCGGGCGCAACCAGGCCCTTCATATTCTCGATATTCACGTCATAGCCGGCATCGGTCAGCGACGGCACGTCGGGAATCTGCGCCGCCCGGTCGGAGGTGGTGGCGATGGCGTGCACCTTGCCGGCGGCAACCTGCGCCTGGGCGTCGCCCGGCGTGATTATGGCCATATCGATATGGCCGCCCAGCACCGCCGCCAAGGCCGGCGCGCCGCCCTGATAGGGCACATGCTTCATCTGGATGCCGGCTTCCTTCTCAAACACCAGAAAGGCGGAATGCAGGATGCCGGCCGGCCCGGACGAGCCGTAGGACAGCGAGCCGGGCTTCTCCTTCGCCCGCTTCACCACCGCATCGATGCTGTCCAGCCCGCTGCCGGCCTTGGTGACGATGACCATATGCTCGCGGTTCACCCGGATCACGCCACGGAACTGGGAAAGCTGATAATTGGTCTTCATGTGGTTCGGCACCGAGGTGCTCTCGGAACCGCCGGCGACCAGCAGCGTGTGGCCGTCCGGATCGGCATTGGCGACGATCTCCGCCGCCAGCGTGCCGGATGCGCCCGGCCGGTTCACCACCACCAGCGGCACGGGGAAGAATTCCTGGGCCGCCGAGGCGATCAGCCGCGCGGTCTGGTCGGTGCCGCCGCCCGGCGCGAAGCCGACGACGATCTGGATCGGGCGCTTCGGCTCCCAGGCCGCGTCGGCGGGCGCAGCGCCCAGCGCGAGGGTGGCCGCGACGGCGGCCCCCACTATACCGAATTTGGGGAATCCGAGTTTCATGGTCCGCATGATTTATCCTCCCTTTGAGGTGCGCCGGCCGGTCGGCTTGTCATTATCGGTTTCGTTTCCGGCTGTATGGCGGTCGCTTACCGCCTTATTCCTCCGTGAAGCCCTTGGCCTTCAGGGTCTCGTCCACCCAGCGCCGGTCCCAGGAACCGGTCTCGATGGCCTTCAATATGTCGGCCTCCTTGGCCTGCTGGGCCCGGGCCGCTTCCAGGATGGTTTCGGCGCCGATGCGCGGGATGGCCAGCACGCCGTCCGCGTCGCCCAGCATGATATCGCCGGGATTCACGGTCATGCCGCCGATATCGATCGGCACGTTGATCTCGCCCGGACCGTCCTTATAGGGGCCGCGATGGGTGACGCCGGCGGCATAGACCGGGAAGGTGTCGGCGGCCAGCGCGTCCATGTCGCGCGCGGCGCCATTCACCACGAGGCCGACCACGCCGCGCGAACGGGCATGGCGCACGATCAGCTCGCCGATGATGGCGTTGGTCAGGTCGCCGCCGGCATCGACGACGATCACGTCGCCCGGCTCCGCCACATCGGCGGCCTTGTGGACCATGAGATTATCGCCCGGGCGGCAGCGCACGGTCAGCGCCGTGCCGGCCAGCACGCCGCCCTTGTGCAGCGGGCGCAGATTGGCGCCGCCGCCATACATGCGGTTCATATTGTCGCTGACGATGGCGGCGGGGATTTCGGCGAAGGCCTCGACGAGGCTGCGTTCCGCGCGGACATGGCCGCGCACGATGCGGAATCCGACAGGCATTGATCCTCCCTTTCGTGGCGGTTGCACCGCCCTTTTCGACTGTTGCCGGGAATTATTGCAGCCAGGTCCAAAACGTCTAATATATTATTGATAAGGAAATGATGCTAAAAAGGTATCGGTGAAATGATCGAAACCCGCCATCTCCGCTATTTCGTCGCGGTCGCCGAAATGCTGCATTTCGGCCGCGCGGCGGAACGGTTGAACATCGCCCAGCCGGCGCTCAGCCGGCAGATTCAGCAATTGGAGCAGGAGCTTGGCGTCCTGCTGCTGGAACGCACCCAGCGCCGGGTGCGGCTGACGGCGGCGGGGCGGCTCTATCTGGAACGGGCCACGCGACTACTGGACGAACTGGCGAAGGCGACCGGCGATGTGCGTCGCGCCCATGCCGGCCATGCCGGGCGGCTATCCGTCGGCTTCATCCATTCCTCGACCTACAGCGTGACCCCGGCGATCCTCGGCCAGTATCACGCCAGCTTCCCGGATGTTGAGCTGGTGCTGCACGAAATGACGATCTTCGAGCAATTCCGCGCGCTCCGGGAGAATGTCATCGATGTCGGCATATTGCGGCCGCCGGTCGGCGATCCGCATCTGTCGGTGATGCCGTTCCGCGACGAGGATTTCCTGATCGTCGCGCCGGAGACACATCCGCTGGCGGGCAAGGGCAATGCGGACGCCTCGCTGGCCGATATGGCGGCGGAAACTTTCGTGCTGTTCGAACAGCGCAAGAGCCCGCTGTTCCATTCCCGCATCATCTCCATGTGCGAGGCGGCGGGCTTCGTGCCGCAGGTGGAGCAATACGCCAACCAGATTCACACCGTGCTGGGGCTGGTGCGCGCCGGCATGGGCATCTCCATCGTCCCGGAGGTGGCGCGCAACCTGCACATGCCGGGCATCCGCTTCTTGCCAATCCGCGAAACGCCGCCGCCGGTCCAGGTGGCGCTGGCCTGGCGCAGCCTGGACGAGACGCCGACTGTCCATTCCTTCCGGGCTATGGTGGCCGACATGTTCCCGGCAAAGCCTGGGGCCGCCGCCATATAGCAATACGGCGCGGCCGGATGGGCGTCCCAGGATGGTCGATCCCGAACGGGTCAGCGCCGGCGATGGCGATGCACCTGAAGAATCTCTTACCCCTACTTACCCGCCGCCGTGTTGAGCCAAGCCCCGGGCGCACCTAACCCGGCAAGCATTTGACCTTACTGGGTTTTACTTGGTTACGGGGCGTGAAACCACCGGGAGTGGGCAAGCTTCAAAAGCAAACGCCGGGCGTGAGGCCCGGCGTTTCTTCAGCGTCGCTTGCGGGCGCGCCTTACCCGTAGAACGCCTGGTCGATATCGGCGGCCGTGAGGCTGGCGACGCCGAGGAAGGTGAGGCTGGCCCCGGCGACCTGGATGATGACGCCGGCCTCGGTGGCGGTCTGGCTGGCGATCGCCGCCTCCAGCTCCGCCAGGCTGGCATTCTCCACCGCCAGCAGGTCGGTTCCCTGCTCGAAGTCGGTCACCGTGGCGGTCAGGATCGCGTCGGCGAAATTGCCGTCGAAGCCGCGCAGCACGAACAGGTCCGCCCCCTCGCCGCCGCTCAGCGTGTCGTCG
>NZ_LPXN01000161.1 GCF_001618175.1 Oceanibaculum pacificum
TGAACCCTGGATTCCCGGCACAGGGCCGGGAATGACAGGCAAAGTGGGCAAGTGCGATCCACCATGCCACTCAGATCGGCGAAGTGTCTCGCAGAGCACCCATCGCAAAGCGGGGAACCGGGCGGGGAACGATGCTCGGGAAGTCCCTCGCCCGGTTGCCGGGGGCCGAGGGTCAGTGTCGGGTGAGCTTGGTGATTTCGTCCTTAAGCCTGAGCTTTTCCTTCTTCAGGGAGAGGATCGCCAGATCGTCGGGCGAAGGACGGATGGTTTCGCTTTGGAGTGCGTGTTCGAGGGCTTCGTGACGGGCCTTCAAGGCCTCTACCCTACTGTCCGGTGTCGCCATATCCAAACCTCCTGGGTTAGGGGCACATCCACAAACTGGACCTAGGAATGTTACGCCGAGGTTGCAAGGCGTTCAATCGGCGCGGCCATCATATAAGCGGATAATCATGTTGTCGTCGCACGCCGCCATGGACCGCGCGGCGAAAGCGCGCTAGGTGATTGGCATGCAGCAGAATCGCATCATCATCGGCATCAGCGGGGCCTCGGGAATCGTCTATGGCGTGCGGCTCCTGGAGCTATTGCGCCCGCTTCCCGTGGAGACCCATCTGGTCATGTCGAAGTCGGCGGAAATAACGCTGGCGCACGAGACCGACCTGAAGGTGAAGGATGTGCAGGCACTGGCCGATTACTGGCACCCGCAGGGCGATATCGGAGCCGCGATCTCCAGCGGCTCGTTCCGTACGCTGGGCATGATCGTCGCCCCCTGCTCGATGAAGACGCTGGCGGAGATCGCCACCGGCGTCACCTCGGGCCTGCTGACCCGCGCCGCCGACGTGGTGCTGAAGGAACGCCGCCGCCTGGTGCTGATGGCGCGCGAAACGCCGCTGACCGCCGTGCATCTTCGCAACATGCTGACGGTGACGGAAATGGGCGGCATCGTCGCCCCGCCGGTCCCCGCCTTCTATGCCCGGCCGGACGGAATCGACGCCTTGGTCGATCATAGCGTCGGCCGCGTGCTAGACCTGTTCGGGCTGGAGGCGGGCGCGGTGACGCGCTGGGGCGAGGCCCCGGCCGAACCGGCCGCGAAGCGTTTCAAGCGCGCGAAGCCCTAGAAAGCCTTTGTCCTTCCCGGCCGAAACACTCGCGGATGTGCCCGGCAAGGATCGCACCATCCTGCTTGCCTGGGAGCTGGGGAATGGCTTCGCCCATGCGGCCCGCCTGCTGTGGATCGCCAAGCGGCTGATCCGCGCGGGCTGGCGGCCGGTCGTCTTCGCGTGCGACCCGGCGACGTTGCGGACCGCCTATGAAGCCGAGGGGATTGACGTGCTGCCGACGCCGCCGCACGCCTCCTGCTTCGCGGGCACGCCGCCTTTCCGCGCCGCCAGCTATGCCGACATGATGGGGGTGTGCGGCTATGCCGACCGGGATAAGCTGGCCGCCATCGTGGCGGCATGGGACGTCCTGCTGGCGCGCCATGCGCCCGCCGCGATCATCGCCGACTATTCGCCCCTGCTCTCGTTGGCCGCCTTCCGCCGCATTCCGCTGATCCCCATCGGCGACGGCTTCGTCGCGCCGCCCGCCCTTCCGGATGGCGGCTTCCCGCCGCTGGGCGCGCCGCAGCCGGATGTCTGGTCGCCGGCTGAATTGCTGGCCAATGCCCGCGCCGTGCAGGAACGGCGCGAGCAGCCGCTGCCGGACAGCCTGCACCAGATCGTCGCCGGCATCGGCGCGGTGGTCTCCATACCGCCGGAGCTGGATATCTACGCCGATTGGCGGTCGCAGCCCGCCGCCGGCCCGTGGGAGCGGCCGGAAGCCCCGCCGCCGCCGCCGGACGCGCCCCGCTTCTTCGGCTATCTGCGGATGAGCCACCCGCAGGCGCGACTGACCGTCCAGGCGCTGATCGACACCGGCCTGCCGGGCGAGCTTTTCCTGCGCGACAGTCAGCCGGGCCTGGCGACGGCGCTGGCGCAGGCCGGCATCCTGCTGCACGACACCCCGCCGCCGATTCGCGACGCGCTGGCCCGCGCCAGCCTGTTCATCCACCATGGCGGCATCGGCTCGCTAGCCGACGCGGCGACCACTGGACGAATCCAATTGCTGCTGCCCCGCCACCGCGAGCAGGCTTGCAACGCGAAACGGGCGCTGGAAACGCTGCCCGGCACCTTCATAACGCGCCAGCACACCAACGCCGCGACATTGCGCGCCGAACTGCCGAAACTGATCGCACACCGACGCGCCTTCCGCTTGGCGCAAGAAAGCGCCGCCCGCATCGCGGCCAGGCCGGAAACCGCCTGGGCAGCGCTACAGTCACTGCTGACCCGGCTATAGCCGCCCTTAGCGCGGCAGGGATTCATAATAGTCGGCGAGGGCCTGTATCTGCTCGTCCGTCAGCTTGCGCGCCACCGCGGTCATGACCGGGCCGAACCCGCCGCCGCGCGTGCCCGCGCGCCAAAGGCGCAATTGCTGCGTCAGATAGGGGGCGGGTTGCCCGGCCAGGCGCGGATAGCGCGGATCGACGGCGCGGCCCTGGCCATCCTCGTGGCACGCGCCGCAGGCCGGCACGCGGGACTCCGGCGCGCCCGCCCGCACCAGGCGCTCGCCCAGGCGCGTACCCGCCGCCACCGATGTGGCCGGGGCGATGGCCGGGGGCGGCGTAAGGACGGCGTAATGCGCGGCCAGCCGGTCTATTTCAGCCTCGGAGAGGGCGTGCGCCACCGGGGCCATGATGCCGCTCTGCCGTTTACCCTGCGCATAATCGCGCAAGGTGCGGGCGAGATAGGCTTCGTTCTGGCCGGCCAGGCGGGGGGTCGCGCCGTGCGGCCCGCCGCCGCCAGCAGGGCCGTGGCAGCCATTGCAACTCTCCGGCGTCGCCGACATCCGCAAGGATGGCGATTCGGCCGGCGGCGGCGATGCCGGCATCTGGCGTAGATAGGCGACCACCGCCCAGACCTCGTCGTCGCGGTTATTCGCGGGCCAGGCGGGCATGCCGGTATATTTCACCCCATGCTTCACGATCCAGAATAATTCCCGCGCCGACCAGTGATCCGCCGCCTCATCCAGGGTCGGCGGGGCGGGCTGCATATGCTGCACGACGAGATTCTGCGCCTGGTCCGGCCCGCCATGGCAAGGTGCGCAGCCGATGCTGTAATGGCCAACGCCGCGCTCCACCCGGCTGGGCTCGTCCAGATCGGGCGGCGGCACGATGCCGCGCGCATGGAACGCCACGGAGTTGCGCATCGCCTGGTGCAGCGCCCAGCGCGTCACATCGAGATGCGGCTTGCTGGCCGCCACGTTATACAGCCCGCCCCAGGCCCCCAGCAGCGCCAGCGCGACGACGCCCGCCGTGGCAAGGCCGGCGATCAGCCATGTCTTCGCGCGCATGTCAGCCGGCTACCGGAAAAATCATGGCCTCGGAACCTCGTGGCGGTGGAAATGGTCCATAGCGCCCCCCTCAGGCACAGCCAGGAAAAATCAATGCCGGCAGCGCCGTCAACAGCACGGATCCGCCGGACAACAGGGCCGTGGCCCAAGCCAGCCGGCGGGAGAATCGCGTGGCCGGACCGGCGTTGAAACGGCTGCCGGGACGGATCACGAAGCCCCAGAACAGCCCGGCGATCAGCAGCAGGGCGGCCAGCGTCGCCAGCGCGACCGCCGCCTGAGTGCCGCCCACGCCCGCATCCAGCGTGCAGGCGACGGCGACATAGCCATAGACCAGCCCGAAATGCGCGCCCCAGATCAGGAAGCCCGGCAGCACAATGCCGATCCAGCGCAGGAAGGGGGTCGCATCCTCGCCCTGCATCGCGGTCACCCCACGGCTCGCGGAAAGCCGTGCGTCAGCAGCAGGCCGACCAGCGCCTGCCCGGCGGTGTAGTAGAACAGCAGCAGCCCGACATCGAAGCTGGCCCGACGCGCCGTATCCAGCCTGCCAAAGGCGGCACGCAGCGTCAGGAAGGGCGTGAAGATCGCCAGGGTGAAGGCGAACACCCCGGTGAGGCACAAGATGGTATAGACAGCCGCGCCGTAAGCATGGTCCTGCGGCCGCAGGCCGGCCTGCCAGAAGCCCCAGCCATCGACTCCCAGCGCGCCGCACAGCGCCGGCAGCGCGCCCAGCAGCAACAGGCCCTGGCTGGTCCAGAGCCGGCCGGCGGCGAGCGTGCGGCTCGCCCCCCAGGCCAGCAGGGCGGACGCCAGATACAGCGCAGCACTGCCCGACGCCCAGGATAGCGCCGGCAGCGCCGTGCCGGCCGGCGGCCAGTCGCCGACATTGCTCAGCCACAGGAAGAGGTAGGAGAAGATCATGCACAGGAAGGTCGTGCCCGCGACCAGCAGGAAGCAGATGGTCGCCCACCAGGAATGGCTGCCGGAGCCGGTCTTGTAGACCGGCAGCTTCAGCCCGCCGCCGATATCCACCGGCGGATGGGTCGGGCCGGGATCGAGCTGCCAGGCCCAGGCCAGCACGAAGAACACCGCCAGCACGCCGCAGATGATCGCCGGCGTCACCAGCTTCACCGTCAGCAGCAGGAAGCAGGCGGCGGTGAAGGCGGCCGCCAGCACATGGAACCAGCCCGGCCCCGGTATCTGCACGATATAGCGCGGCTCCGCCGTCACCGGGCTGGTGACGATGGTCTCGCGGTAGCCGGTGGGCGCGTTCGGCAGGTAGTAGCGCCCGGCCTCGACATCCTCGGCCAGTCCCGGCTGGTCCCACAGCGGGTCGCGGCTGGCGACGATGGGGATGGAGCGCGTGGCGTAATTGTCGTTCGGCAGCCACTCCAGCGTCGGGGCGTTCCAGACATTGCCCGCATTGTCCGCGCTGGTGATGCGGAAATTCCGCGCCACGTCGATCAGGAACAGCAGCACGCCCGCGCCGATCAGATACGCGCCGATCGTGGAAACCATGTTCAAATCGCCCCAGCCCAGATCGGCCGGATAGGTCGATACCCGGCGCGGCATGCCGATCAGCCCGGTAATGTGCATCGGGAAGAAGGCGACGTTCACGCCGACGAACATCAGCCCGAACACCCAGCGCCCCACTTTTTCCGACAGCGCGCGGCGGCTGGCCACCGGCACCCAGTAATAGAAGGCCGCGAACAGCGGGAACACCATGCCGCCGATCAGCACGTAATGCAGGTGGGCGACGATGAAGTAGGTATCATGCGCCTGCCAATCGAACGGCACCATCGCCACCATCACGCCGGTCAGCCCGCCGATGGTGAAGATGAACAGGAAACCCAGGATGAACAGCGATGGCGTGGTCAGCCGCACCTTGCCCGAGGCGATGGTGGCGATCCAGGCGAAGATCTGGATGCCTGAGGGGATCGCCACCGCCATCGAGGCGGCGGAGAAGAAGCTGAGCGAGAGCTGCGGCAGGCCGGTGGCGAACATATGGTGCACCCACAGCCCGAAGCTGAGCACGCCGGTGCCGATCACCGCCAGCACCACCAGCCGGTAGCCGACCAGCGGCTTCTGCGCGATGGTCGGCACGATCATCGACACCATGCCGGCCGCCGGCAGGAAGATGATGTAGACTTCCGGATGGCCGAAGAACCAGAAAAGATGCTGCCACAGCAGCGGGTCGCCGCCCTGGCCGGGGATGAAGAAGGGCCAGCCGAAGGCGCGCTCCAGCTCCAGCAGCAGGGTGGCCAGAATGACGGCGGGAAAGGCGAAGATGATCATGCCGGCGAACACCAGCATGGCCCAGGCATAGACCGGCATCTTGTCCAGCGACATGCCGGGCGCGCGGGTCAGCAGCACGCCGCAGACGATCTCGATGGCCCCGGCGATGGCCGATATCTCGATGAAGCCGATGCCCAGCAGCCAGAAATCCGCATTGTCGGCCGGCGAATATTCGATGCTGGTCAGCGGCGGATACATGAACCAGCCGCCATCCGGCGCCAGCCCCCAGAAGATGCTGAGGAAGAACACGCTGCCGCCGATCAGATAGGCCCAGAAGGCAAAGGCGGACAGACGCGGGAACGGCAGGTCGCGCGCCGCCAGCATGTTCGGCAGCAGATAGACGCCCATCGCCTCCACCGCCGGCACCGCGAACAGGAACATCATCATCGTGCCGTGCATGGTGAAGAGCTGGTTGTATAGCCCGTCGCTGACCAGGTCGTTGTCCGGCACGGCGAGCTGGGTGCGCATGATCAGCGCCAGGATACCGGCCAGCACGAAGAACATCACCGCCGCGCCGACATAGAACAGCCCGATATAGGTGTTGTTCACAACCGTCAGGAAACCGAGGCCGGAGGGCGGCCGCCAGATGCGCTTCAACTGCTCCAGTTCGCCTTCGGGGCGCGGTGTGGGGTTCGGGAAGCTCACTTCAGGCTCTCCAGATATCGGGCGATGGCCTGCGCCTCGCCGTCGGGCAGCATGTCGAAGGGCGGCATCAGATTGCCCGGCTTCAGATGCTGGCTGTCGGCGATCCAGGCGGCCAGATTCTCCGCCGTCACCGGCATCATGCCGGCGCCCAGCGATTGCCGGCTGCCGATCCGCGTCAGATCGGGCCCCAGCACGCCGGCCGCCCCGGTGCCGCGCACGGCATGACACGCGCCGCAGCCGAGCTGCAGGAAGCGTTCCCGGCCTTCCCGCAAACCGGACGTGGCCGGCTCGACGGCGGGGCCGGACGCCTCACGCAGCCAGGCATCGTAGGCCTCCGCCTCCAGGGCGACGGCGTGGAACGCCATGCGCGCGTGCTGCACGCCGCAGAATTCGGTGCATTGGCCGCGATACACGCCGGCCCGCTCGGCGCGCAGCCGCAGGATGTTCGTGCGGCCGGGGATCATGTCCAGCTTGCCGGCCAGGGCGGGCACCCAGAAGGAATGGATGACGTCGGCGCTGGTCAGCGCCAGCTCCACTGTGCGGCCGACCGGCAGGTGCAGCTCGTTGGCGGTCTCGAACAGCACCCTGCCGTCATCGTCCAGATAGCGCACGCGCCACCAGAATTGCTCGCCCACCACCTCGACGCGCTGCACATCCTCGCCCACCGCCGGCGTGACGATGCCGCGCGCCACCAGCAGCCCGTAGATCAGCAACGCGGTGACGGTCACCGTGGGAAAGGCGATGCCGCCCCACAGGATCGTCCGGCGGGAGCCGAGCCAGCCGCGCGTTTCCGGCGCGGCGAGCAGCGCATAGGCGGTCAGCGCCAGCACCAGCAGCAGGATCAGCGCCCCGCCGACGGTCATGATCCCGTTCAGCCGGTCGATCGCGATCGCGGCGCTGCCCTGGGGATCGAGGGCCGATTGCGGGCCTGCGCAGCCGGCCAGCAGCAGGACCGTTCCTTGAAGAGAAAAAAGCCCCCGTCTCACGGGCTAGTCGGTATTCGCGCTGCCCATGCGGCGCAGCATCGTGTTCAGCGCCATCAGGCCCAGGACGGTGAAGAGCAGCCCGCCCGGCACCCACATCAGCAACCCGCCCAGCTGCTGGTCGAGCAGTGGCGACAGGCCCCAGGGCCGGGTCGTCAGCGCATGCACCTCGAACAGCGGCGTCGGGGCCAGCGTCAGAACGCCGCCCAGCAGGCTCATCTGCACCGCCGTGGCGAAGCTGGCGAACAAGGCGGCGATCACACCCAGGCGCAGCAGCGCGTGCCACAGCATATAGGCCGCCCCGAAGGTGGTGATATGCATGATCCAATAGGTGAAGTCGCTGCGCAGGGTGGCGTCGTACGGGCCGGGCAGATGCCAGGTCCACAGGGCCAGCGCGAAGGCCAGCGTCGCCAGCGCGGTCAGCTTGCCGTCGCCGCCGGCATCGCCGATGTCGCGCGCCGGCACCAGGGCGCGATACACCCGCTCCGGCTGGCCCATGGCGATCAGCGGCGCGGCGACCAGGGTGAGCACCAGATGCTGGCCGACCCGGGCGGAAAACAGCGCCACGCTGAGGTTGCACAAAGGCGTCACCAGCGCGGCGACGGCGATCAGCCAGCCGGCATAGAACAGCCAGCGCGCCTGCGGCTCCGGCGCTTTCTTGGCGCGGCAGCCAAGGCCATAGATCAACGCCGCCAGCGCCAGCGCGCCCAGCAGCAGCGGGTCCAGATTCCAGTGCAACGCGCCGGGAACCGGCGGTGCGCCGCAATAGGATATGGCGCCGATATCGGTGTTCATGACGTAACCTTGGCGAAGCGCGGACCCTTGTGGAACCGAGCAGTCAGCCTAAAGTTCCGCACGTATAACCTTATCGTAGGTTTCAGCCGAACAGCGCGCCGACCGCCGCCTCGGCGCGGCTCAGGCCCGTCGGCGGGCGGCCGCGCAGGAAACGCTCCGATAGCTCGCCATTGATAAAGGCGTCGATCAGCCGGCGATGGACGTAGCTCTTGCGCGCCACGGCGGGGGTATTGCCCAGCATTTCTGCCACATCGCGCATGACGGCGGCGATCTGGCGGCGCTGCGCGGTCTTGCTTGCCGCCGGCTCCAGACGGGCCAGCCGCTCACCGGCGGCGGCGGTCGCGGCCAAGGTGCGGAAATCCTTCGCGGTCACCGGGGCATCGGCGATCTCGCGCAGATAGGCGTTGATATCGCCGGCGGTCACCGGGCGAATGCGGCCCCTATCGTCGCGATATTGAAACAGCCGCGTGCCGCGTAACGCGCGGAAATCCGGAATCGCCTTGGCCAGGGCCGGCGCATAGAGCGCACAATCGACCGGCTGGCGGCGCTTGCCATGGAATTGGAGGCGCAGGTAATCGCCATCCAGCGCAACGTTGCGCTTCAGCAGCGTGGCCGCGCCCCGGCTGCGGCCGGAATGCACGTAATCCTCGCAGCCAATGCGGATGTGGCTGCGGTCGATCACCATCACCACCGCCGCCAGCGCCTTGTCGCGGCAATTCTCCTCGCGACGCAGATCGCGGCGGATGCGGCGACGGATGCGGGGCAAGGCGCGGGCCAGGGCGGCCAATCGTTCCACTTTGCGCTCCTCGCGCACCAGGTCCCAATTCGGATGATAGCGATACTGCACCCGCCCGGCCTCGTCCTCGCCGATGGCCTGGATATGCGCATCCGCCATCGGCGCGACGCGCACGGCGCGGTAGGCCGGGGGAATGGCGAGCGAACGAATGCGCGCCAGCACCGCCGCATCCTGGATGCGCCGCCCCTCTTCGTCGCGATAGACGAAGCCACGACCGTGCCGGTGGCGACACAGCGTCAACTGCTCCGGCGTGACCAGACGCAGCCCGGCGCGCCGGGCCTGTGCCTTGACTTCCCTGCCCTGCGCCATGCTGTCCCTATCGCGGCCCTGTTTCGGGGGTGAGAGGGAGAAAACGCCGGCGCGACAATTCCGTTCCGGGCCGCGATGAAGCGCATGGCGCTCAAGCGGCGGCGGGTTTGGCGATTGCCTGGGCCTTGCTTATGCTAGCATCGCTGCCGCCGCGTCATTTCATGGACACTGGCAACCGATTCCCGTCATTCTGCATATCCGGCAATGTTTAGAGCTTATCCATAATGCGCGATCTGCAACCGCTCGCCATGTTCCGCTTTCTGGTTGCGAGAAGCGGGAAATCCCAGCGTTCGCTGATCGTCCTCATATTCTTCTCCGGCCTGAGCAGCGGCATGCTGCTCGGCGTTGCCAACCATGCCGCCGACATGGCGGCCGACGGCACGGTCAGCGTGTTGATGGCGGTGCTGTTCCTGGCCACGCTGCTGATCTATGTGACCGCCAAGCGGCAGGCGCTGACCCATGCGGCGGTAACGGCCGAGCGGGCGATACGCGACCTGCGCATCAGCCTGGCCGACAAGATCCGGCATTCCGAGCTGGAATTCCTGGAAGGCACGGGCAAGGGCGACATCTATGCCCGGCTCAGCCAGGACGCCAACATGATCGCGCAATGCGTGCCGGCCATCTTCAACGGCTACCAATCCATCGTGGTGATCGTCGCGGCGCTGGCCTACATCGCCTATATCTCGCTGACGGCCGCGCTGGTGACCACAGCCATCCTGGGGATGGCGGTCTGGATTTTCGCCCGGCGCTACCGGGAATCGCTGGATACCATCGCCAAGGCCATCGCCAAGGAGGGCGAGTTCTTCGATTCGCTCAGCCACCTGATCGAGGGCTTCAAAGAGATCAAGATCAACCACGCCAAGAACGACGCGGTGTTCGGCCGCCTGGCCACCATCTCGCGCCAGACCGAGGCGCTGATGAGCACCGTGGCGACGAAGCATATGCACCTGCTGGTACTGGCGCAGACCTTCGTTTTCCTGATCCTGGCGATTTTCGTGTTCGTCCTGCCGGGCCTCGAATATTCCCAGCCCGAGACGGTGCTGAAGCTGACCGCGTCCCTGCTGTTCATGGTCGCGCCGATCGAAATCGTACTGATGGCCTGGCACTTCCAGATCAAGGCGCAGGTCTCCATCGCCAGCATCGAGCGGCTGGAGCGATTGATCTCCCAGAGCCAGGATACGGAGGTGAGAACCGGGAAGAACGACCCCGCGCACTTCGCCGATTTCTCCCTGTTGCGGCTTCAGCAAGCCGCCTTCAGCTACCGGCGCAGCGAATCGCATTTCCACATCGGCCCGCTGGATATCGACATACCGCGCGGCAGCCGCACCTTCATTATCGGCGGCAACGGCTCCGGCAAATCGACGCTGTTGAAGCTCCTGACCGGGCTCTACCCCCTCGAAAGCGGGGCCATCCGGGTCGACGACAGCATCATCGGCCCCTATTCCATTGCCGCCTATCGCGAGCTGTTCACCTGCGTGTTTTCCGATTTCCACCTGTTCGACCGGCTCTACGGCCTGGAGCGGCCCGACCCGGAGGAGGTGAATCGTCTGCTCGACTGGATGGAGCTGAGCGATAAGACCTTCTACCATGATGGACGTTTCACCGACCTGGACCTGTCGACAGGACAGCGCAAGCGGCTGGCGCTGATCGTCGCCCTGCTGGAGGATAAGCCGATCTACGTGTTCGATGAATGGGCGGCCGACCAGGACCCGGAATTCCGGGTCCGCTTCTACGAGGAAATCGTCCCGGATTTGATCGCCCGCGGCAAAACCGTCATCGCCATCACCCATGACGACCGCTGGTTCCATTCCTGCGACCAATTGCTGAAGCTGGAATATGGCAAGCTGGTGAGCGCCGAGCGGCCGGCGCGGGACTAGAAGATTCGTCCGTTCGACGGCGCGGAATCACCCGTAAAGATTGTCTCCGACACGGTCGGCGCTGGCCCGGTCGCGGGATGGCGGCACCGTCGCCGCCATATACCGGATATTGTGACCGATCAATGAATTATCCACTTTTTCCGTCAATAAGAACGGGCTTTTCATTGCCTATGGTTACCAGTTCGTAACTTGCGCGCGTCTACCCCCTGGGGCATAGTCGGCAAGAGTTTCGAACCTAGTCGGCGACCACTATTACGCGAATATTTTTCAGCGAAAACGCCACCGCCAGCCTATCGTCCATGCTGAAGAAGGGGCCGTAATGGACAGCAATAGTCCGACTGCCGATCCCGCTGCCGAGACCACCATCGAACGGCTGTTATCGGCCCTCCCCGGCATTGCCGGCGCCCGGATTCTGAGGGCGGGCGGCGCGGGCCGGGTCGCCTATGTCGCCGGTCCCGGCGCGCTGCGGCCCCTGCCTGACGATTTCCAGCGAAAGCACGGCATCGACCATGTGGTGCCGGTTACCCGCATCGCGGCCGACAGCGTGCTGGCCGCCCTGCCCGTCTGGGACCGGAAGGCGCTGGAATCGCTGTCCGCCGTCCTGCGTGATGCACGGCGCGACGAAGGGGGCGACGAAGGGGGCGACGAAGGGGGCGACGAAGGGGGCGACGAAGGGGGCGACGAAGGGGGCGACGAAGGGGGCGACGAAGGGGGCGACGAAGGGGGCGACGAAGGGGGCGACGAAGGGGGCGACGAAGGGGGCGACGCCGACATCGCCGTCGCGGCCGCCCCGCGCAGCGGCGCGCGGTTTCTGTCCCGTGCCTGCCTGGCGCCCGAAGCCGCGCTGGCAGCCCCCGACCAATCCTCGCCGGAGCCGGCCGCCGCGCGCGGCTGGATCGGCCAGCGCCTGTCCGACCGCGACGCCATCGTCGAGGGCGCGGCGCTGACGATGCCGGCCGACTATCCCCGCACGCTGGTGGCGGCGCTGGCGCGCGCCGCCCAAGGACCGCACGGCGTTTCCTATCTGGACGATGACGGCGCGGAGCAACGCGAGAGCTATGCCGATCTGCATCAACGCGCGCTGGCGATCCTGGGCGGGCTGCAGGCGGACGGGGCCAGCCCCGGCAGCATCGTCGCCCTGGACACCCGCGATGCCGCCAGCTTCGTCGGCGGGCTGTGCGCCTGTCTGCTGGGCGGGCTGCGCGCCGCTCCGATGGCCCTGCCGGAGGCGGATGCCGATCCCGCCGCGTGGGCGCGCCTGCACGCGATTCTGGAAATGCTGGGACAGCCGCGCATCGTGGCGTCGCCAACGGTCGCCGCCGCGCTGAGCGAAAAGCGCCTGCCCGTCCTCGACATCCAGCGCCTGGCGACGGCGCAGGCCGGCACGACGGCCACCGTGCAGCCCCGCGACATCGCGCTGATCATTCTGACCTCGGGCAGCACCGGCGTGCCGAAGGGGGTGCGCCAGTCGCACGCCGCCTTGCTGGCAATGGCGCTTGCCGTGGGCGTCGAAAGCCTGGCCCTGGATGCGGACGACGTGCTCTTCAACTGGATGCCGCTGGACCATGTCGGCGGCATCGTGTTCCAGACGCTGATGCCCATCGTCCTGGGCTGCCGGCAAATTCACGCCCGCACCGCGCCGGTCCTGGCCGATCCGATCCGCTGGGTGGACTGGGTGGCGCGCCACGGGGTGACGGTGAGTTGGGCGCCCAATTTCGCCTTCGGCCTGATCGCCGACGCCGTCGCCGCCGCGCCGGAAAGGCCCTGGGATTTCTCCCGGCTGCGGGTGCTGCCGAATGGCGGCGAGGCGGTCAGCGAAGCCTCCCTCGCCAGCTTCCTGGACGGCCTCGCGCCCAACGGCTTGCGGCGGGACGCGATGCGCCCCACCTTCGGCATGTCGGAGACCTGCACGGCGATTACCCTGGCGCGGCTGGGCCACGCCAGGGGGCCCTTCGCCAGCCTGGGCGGGCCGGTTCCCGGCAGCGCGCTGCGCATCGCCGGGGACGAGGGCGCTGTGCTGAAGGAAGGCGAGATCGGCCGGCTGCAATTGCGTGGCCCGCAGATCTTCGCCGGCTATCACGAGCGCGCCGACCTGACGGCGGCGGCCTTCCATGGCGACTGGTTCGAAACCGGCGATGTCGGCTTCGTCGCCGACGGCCAGCTCTACATGACCGGCCGGCTGAAGGATTCCATCAACATCAATGGCGCGAAATTCTTCGCCCATGAGATCGAGGCCGCCGCCGCCCAGATTCCCGGCATCGAGCGCGCCAGCCTGGCGGCGGTGCCGGTCCGGCCCGGCGGTGCGCGCACCGACCGGGTGGCGCTGTTCTTCAGCGCGCCGCAGGTCGCGGACGACGATGTGCTGCGCGCCCTGCTGGCCGCGATACGCAGCCGGCTGGCGCAGGAATTGAGCCTCGCCATCGACTATCTGCTACCGGTTCCGGCTGAGGAGATCCCGCGCACCGGCATCGGCAAGATCATCCGGCCCACGCTGAAGCAGCGCTTCGAGGAGGGAGTCTACGACGCCGTGGTCGCCCGAATCGCCGGCCTGCTGGGCGGACCGGGAACCGTGGCGCTCAGCCTGCATCGCAAACTCTGGCAACCGGCGGCAATCGACGCGGCATTCGCCGCCGGCGACGCGGTGCATCTCGCCCTTGCCGGAAGCGCCGACATACTGGGCAGGCTCTCCCCGCAGCTGGGCGGCGCGGGGCTGCGCATCGTCCCCGCCGACACAAGCGGGCGGCTCGACGCGATCCTGCATCTGGCCGGCTGGGAAGGCGCAACGGACGCCTATCGCTCCCTGCTCTCCCTGGCGCGGAGCATAGCGGCCCTGCCGGAGGGCCGGCGGCCGCGAAGCGTGCTGTCGGTGACCGCCGGCGGCGTCCATGCGCGCGATGGCGACCGGGTCGATGCCGACAGCGCGCTGCTTGTCGGGCTGGTCCGCTCGCTCGGCGTCGAGATGCCCGACATGCGCTGGCGCATCCTGGATGTGCCGAAGGAATCGGCGGACGACCTAGCGGCCATCGTCAGGGCCGAACTTGGCGGCGGCCACGAGCCGGAAGTCGCCTGGCGCGACGGCCAGCGGCTGGCCGCCCGGTTCGAGCCGGTCGAGCCTGCCCAACCGACCGACCGCGCCGCGCCGATCCGGCAGGGCGATCTATGGCTGGTGACCGGCGGCCTAGGCGGCATCGGCCGCGCCGCCAGCGCCTGGCTGCTTGGCAAGGGCGCGCGGCTGCTGCTGGTCGGCCGCACCGATTCGGCGCGCCTGTCGCCGGAAAAGACCGACGCCCTGCATCGCCTGCAGGGCCTGGGCGATGTGCGCTATGCCGCGCTCGATGCCGGCGACGCCACCGCCCTGGCCGAGGCCGTGGCCGCCGCCGAGGCCGAGACGGGCGCAACGCTGGCCGGCGCGCTGCATCTGGCGGGGATCGGCCAGCCAATTCCGCTGGAACAGGATGACGGCGCCGACATCCCGGCGATCCGCCAGGCGGCGCTGGATAGCGGCCAGGCCTTCGCCGCCGAGGAAGAGGCGGGCACCAGCCTGGAAAGCTTCGCCGTGCTGTTCGAGCGCTGGAAGGAGGGCGGGGCCTATGATTTCGAGCTGCTGCGGCAGACGCCCGAGCATTTCGACTTCAACATCCGCCGCTGCGCCTATGCCGAGATGTACAAGGA
>NZ_LPXN01000162.1 GCF_001618175.1 Oceanibaculum pacificum
TGACCTCATGCTGAGGAGCGAGCATCAGCGAGCGTCTCGAAGCATAAGGCCGTTCAATGAACCGCCCCCTATTCCGTGCCGTGCTCCAGCACGTCCAGGCCCATCTGCCAGAAGCCGACTTCCAGGCGGGTGGCCTCGGTAAAGGTCTTGGACAGGCTGGGAATCCGGGCTTCCGAGCCTCGGCTGGCGAACAGCCGGTCCAGCGTGGAGACCGATTTGCGGGCGACGGCGACGTAATCATCGCCGCCATAGGTCTCAATCCAGTCGCGGTAGGGATTGCCGTCCAGCCGGGTGCGGGCATCGGCCTTCAGCGTCAGGCCGATTTCCGCATAGCCCACGACGCAGGGCGCCAGCGCCACCTGCAGGTCCAGGATATCGCCGGCCATGCCGCGTTCCAGCACATAGCGGGTATAGGCCATGCAGGCCGGGTCCTCCGGCAAGGCGACCACATCGGCCTCGCCCATGCCCCACTCGGCGCAATAGCGCAGATGCAGCGAGGTTTCCGCCAATATGTGGCCGACGGCGTCGTTGGCCGCGCGCATATCCTCCAGAGTCTCGGACTTGTAGACCGCCAGCGCATAGGCGCGGGCGAAATGGATCAGGAACAGGTAATCCTGGCCGAGATAATGCTTGAAGGCCGGCAGCGGCAGGCTGCCATCGCCCAGGCCGCGCACGAACTCATGACCGACATAGGCCGACCAGTGCGGCTGCGCCTGGCCGCGCAGCCGGGCGAACAGGCTGCCCTCTTGCGCCAGCATCGCCCCTCAGCCCATCACGTTGTTGGTGCCCGAGGGCAGGCGGACGGTCAGCCCGTCGAGATCCTCGGTCATGACGATCTGGCAGCCCAGGCGGGATGTCTTGGTCAGGCCGAAGGCGAGGTCGAGCATGTCTTCCTCATCCTCGCTGACCGGCTTCAGCCGGTCGTAATCCGACGGCTCGACGATCACATGGCAGGTCGAGCAGGCCAGCGAGCCCTCGCACACGCCCTCGATGTCGATTGCGTTGCGATGCGCGATTTCCAGCACGGACAGGCCCAGCGGGGCCTCGACTTCGTGCCTGGTGCCGTCCGGATCGATGAAAACCATCTTCGGCATTGCCGCGTACCTCAAAATTTCTTCTACATAGGGAACGGGAGCGGTGTGTATCAGTCGCGCCGGATGGAGGCAACGGGCTAGGCTGCCTCGGTATTCTTCTGCCGTCGCGCGAAAGCCTGCCAGGCGTCGAGGAAGCGATCTATGTCGGCGCGTTCGCTGCGCCAGCCCAGGCTGATGCGAATGCCGCCGCCGGCGATTTCCACCGGCAGATGCATGGCGGTCAGCACATGCGAGGCCGCCACCTTGCCGGAGGAGCAGGCCGAGCCGGCGCTGATGGCGATGCCGGCCAGGTCCATCGCCATCACGATGGTGTCCGACTTTACGCCGGGTAGGGCGATGCAGGCGGTGTTGGGCAGCCGGGCGCAGTCTTCGCCGACGATGATCGCCGCCGGCGTGATCGCCTTCACGCCCGCCTCCAGCGCGTCGCGCCACGCGCCCAGCGCCCGATAGGCCGGCAGCCCCTCGGCTGCCGCCAGCGCCGCCGCGCCGAAACCGGCGATGCCGGGCAGGTTTTCCGTGCCGCCGCGCATCCGCCGTTCCTGCCCGCCGCCGCGCTGCTGGGCGGCAACCTCCAGGCCGGCGGCGATATAGAGCGCGCCGACGCCGGGCGGCCCGCCGATCTTGTGCGCCGAGACGCTGAGGAAATCGACTCCCAGTTCGGCCACATCCACCGGGATCTTGCCGGCCGCCTGAATGGCGTCGCAATGGATCAGCGCGCCATGGCGATGCGCGATCTCGGCCGCGCTGGCGACCGGTTGGACGATGCCGGTCTCGTTGTTCGCCAGCATCAGCGAGACGATGGTCGGCCGGGGGGGCGGCCGGGGAGCGGATTGGTCATCCTCGCGCAGCATGGCCTCCAGCGCCGCGAGGTCGATAAGGCCGTCGCGCGTGACCGGCACCGCCTCCGCCTTGGCGTGGACCGCGCGCACCGAATCATGCTCGATGGCGGAATACAGGATGCGCGGCCGGCCGCTGCCCAGCAGCGCCAGCGCGTTCGCCTCTGTGCCGCCGCTGGTGAAGATCAGCCGCGTGGCATCGGCCCCGATCAGCGCGGCGACGGCGCGCCGGGCATCCTCCACCCGCTTGCGCGCGGCGCGGCCGGCGGCGTGGATGGAGGAGGGGTTGCCGCCTTCCTCCATCATCGCGACCATGGCGGCGATCGCTTCCGGCCGGATCGGCGCGGTCGCGTTGCTGTCGAGATAGATGCGCTCCGGCATGGCTATTCCGCCGCCGCGCCGACGCCCGCTGGCGACATCAGCCGGCTGGTGCCGAGGATGCGGTTGGCGACTACATCCTCCAGCGTGACGGAATTGAGGTAGAGATGAATCTGGTTGCCCAGCTCCTCCCAGAGATCGTGGGTGGCGCAGCGGCTGTTATTGCCCTTGCAGCCGGCGGGGGAGCCGGGGGCGCAGCGCGTCGCGCGGATTGGTTCGTCGACCGCCAGGATGATATCGGAGATGCGCGTCTCGCCGGATTTGCGGGCCAGCAGATAGCCGCCCCCAGGGCCGCGCACGCTGCGCACCAGCCCGCCGCGCCGCAGCTTGGCGAAAAGCTGTTCGAGATAGGAGAGCGAGATTTCCTGCCGCTCGGCGATGTCCGCCAGGGCGATGGGGTGACCCTGGCTGGTGCCGGCCAGATCGACCAGCGCCATGACGGCGTAGCGCCCCTTTGTGCTGAGCCTCATTGCCGGCCTCCTGTCAATTCCCGTCGCGCGAGGCGCCAGGGCGCGGATCGGGGCGCGGATCGGGGCGATGGCCGTTGGAGCCGTTCGCGGGGGCCCCGGCAGCGGGGGCGCCCTCCAGCTCTGCGACGCGGGCCTTCAGCGCGGTCACTTCACCCAGCAGCCCGTCCAGCGCGCGGGCGACCGGGTCCGGCATGTCGATCGAGGTGCCATAGGCGCAGAAATCCGTGTCCTGCTGCTTGGCGCGGCTGATCGCCACCTGGGCCGGAATGCCGACCACGGTGACGCCAGCCGCCACATCCTTCAGCACCACGGCGTTGGCGCCAACGCGCGCACCCTTGCCGACGGTCAGCGGGCCCAGCACCTGCGCGCCGGAACCGACGATCACGCCATCCTCCAGCGTCGGGTGGCGCTTGCCCTGATGCAGCGAGGTGCCGCCCAGGGTGACGCCCTGGTAAAGGGTGACATCGTCGCCGACCTGCGCCGTCTCGCCGATCACCACGCCCATGCCGTGATCGACAAAGAAGCGCCGGCCGATGGTGGCGCCGGGGTGAATCTCGATGCCGGTCAGCACCCGGCCGACATGGGACAGGAAGCGGCCCAGCAGGAACCAGCCGCGCCGCCAGGCGGCGTTCGCCAGCCGATACAGCAGCAGCGCGTGGAAACCGGGGTAGCACAGCACGACCTCCAGCCGCGATTTCGCGGCGGGGTCACGCGCCATGATGGCTGCTATGTCCTCGCCGAGTTTCTTGAACATTGACCACCCCACCATGATATAGTCCCGGCCCCGTCGATCCTCGTGTGTCCAGCTGCTCATGCGGCCGCGTCGGCGGGCGGGTCGAGTTGGATATAAGATACCCGAGTCTGACGATCAAGTTTAGCATGCGCCGTTCCCAGGGGCTCCCGCCCAATACCTTACCGGGTAGCTGGGACATTGGTTCCGATCGAAGCGTCGAGGAAGAGGCAAGAGCATAGATGCCCGAGGTTATTTTTAACGGTCCGGAAGGCCGGCTCGAAGGTCGCTACCAGCACGGCAAGCAGCCCAATGCCCCCATCGCGCTTATGCTGCACCCGCATCCGCAGCATGGCGGGACGATGAACAACAAGATCGTCTATTCGCTGTACCAGACCTTCGCCGATCGCGGCTTCTCCGTGCTGCGCTTCAATTTCCGCGGTGTCGGGCGCTCGCAGGGCGTCTATGACCGTGGCGAGGGCGAACTGTCGGACGCCGCCTCCGCGCTGGACTGGCTGCAGACCTACAACCCCAATGCCAACCAGTGCTGGATCGCCGGCTTCTCCTTCGGGGCCTGGATCGGCATGCAGCTCCTGATGCGCCGGCCGGAGATAAACGGCTTCATTTCCATCGCTCCGCCGGCCAACATGTTCGATTTCACCTTCCTCGCCCCATGCCCTTCCTCGGGCCTCGTGGTGCAGGGCACGGCAGACGATATCGTGCCGCAGGAATCGGTGAAGAAACTGGTCGACAAGCTCTCGCATCAGCGCGGCATCACCATCGACTACCGCCTGGTCGACGGGGCCAACCATTTCTTCACCGGCCGTCTCGACGAGATGATCGGCCATGTCGATAATTACCTCGACAAGGCCCTGGTCCCCGCCGAAGCGTAAGGTGTTTTGTCGTTGCCGGGCCTGACAAGGGAAGAAGAAGTCGTTTTCCCTCTGGCTTTTCACTTCAGCCGCAGCGCCTCAATGCGCGCCGGGCGGTCCTTCAGCGTGTCGTGGCCCTCGGTATCCTCGGCCATCAGCAGGGAATTCAGGATCGCCTCCTCGGTCGCTTCAATGGCGGCAAGGAACAGCGGCGAGAGCAGGTCGTTCGGCAGATCGAGGATCGGGCTCGCCTGCATCCGGCGCTCCGGCGTGCGGCGCACCGCCTCGGCGGTCGAGAAGGCGATGGCGTAATCGCCGGAACCGTTGCTGAGCGCCGCCCCGGTGCGCGCCAGCCCGCCATGGCAGCGCATCGCCAGGCGGCGCAGATTGCGGTCGGACAGCGGCGCGTCGGTCGCCAGCACCATCATGATAGAGCCGTCGACATCGGCCTGAGCGTCGCCCAGCGGCCTGCCGTCGATGCGCAGGTCGCCGCCATAGTTCGACTGCACCAGCACCCCGACGCTATAGCCGCCCTGCTTGCGGCCCAGCTTGCGCGAGCTGGTGCCGATGCCGCCCTTGCGGCCGAAGGCGACCGTGCCGCTGCCGGCGCCGACTGCGCCTTCCATGACTGGCCCGTCGGTGGCGCTGTCGATGGCTTCCCGCATCTGTTCGACGGTGGGGAAGGGCTGGCGGATATCGTTCAGCCGTCCATCATTGGTCTCGCCCACAACGGCATTCAGCGAGGCGACGCGCTCATTGCCCGGCTGCGCCAGGGTCCAGCAATTGATCGCCTCGATGGCGCGGCCGACCGCCAGCGTGTTGGTCAGCAGGATCGGGGTTTCGATCTCGCCCAGCTCGATAAGCTGCGTTGCACCGGCCATCTTGCCGAAGCCGTTGAACACCGCCAGGCCGGCCGGCACCTTGTCCTGAAACGGGTTGCCGCCATGCGGCAGGATCGCCGTCGCCCCGGTGCGGATGCGTGCGCCCTGCTTTACGGTGACATGGCCGACGCGCACCCCTGCGACGTCGGTGATGGCGTTCAGCGGCCCGGTCTTCAGGCCGCCGGGTGCGATGTTCAGTTCACGCGCGCGCATCGGTGCAGAGACTTCCTCGATCGGTCAATCCTATCGCTGTCTTAGCATGGCGCTGGCGGCCTGCACGTGATATCTCGCAGGCCCATGTGTGGACGCTACGCCCTTTCCCAGCCGCCGGAGATACTGCGCCAATTGTTTGCAGCGAAGGGCGAGGTGCGCGATTGGCGGCCACGCTACAATATCGCCCCGCAGACGCCGATAGTAACGGTGCGCGCCATGCCCGGCGGCGGGCGGGAGCTGGCCAGCCTGCGCTGGGGGCTGGTGCCGCATTGGGCGGCCAATCCCTCGATGGGCGCCAAGCTCAGCAATGCGCGCGGCGAGACGGTGGCGGAGAAGCCGGCCTTCCGCGACGCCTTCCAGCGCCGGCGCTGCATCGTGCCCGCCAGCGCCTTCTACGAATGGCGGCGCAGCGCGCCGGACCGGCAGCCCTTCGCCATTCGCGTGCGCGACGCGGACTGTTTCGGCCTGGCCGGCATCTGGTCGTCCTGGACTGGCGCGGATGGCCAGGCGCTGGAAACGGTGGCGCTGCTGACGACGGAGCCGAATGTGCTGATGGCTGATATTCATGACCGCATGCCGGTCATTCTGGACCCGGCCGATTACGAGCGCTGGCTGACCGGCACGGCGGCGATGGCGCAGGCGCTGATCAGGCTGTTCCCGGCCACGCGCATGGAGGCCTGGCCGGTCTCTCCGGCGGTCGGCAATGTCCGCAACGACGCGGCGATGCTGCTACAGCCCGCGCCGGCCCAGGCGGCGCTGTTCTGAGCTGCGCCAGGCTTCGGGATCTCCCCTCACCTGGCTCCGGCTAAGTCGCTTTGCTCCTAAGCCGGAGCCAGGTGAGGGGAGACCGGCCGACCGGCCCCGATTCGAAGGACAGGCTACGGCGCGATGTCGGCGTAGCCGCGTTCGATGGCGCGCTGCATGGCGTCGAAGGCGTGCAGCAGCTCTTCATAGGCTTCGCGCACCGCGCGCAGCTCGGCGATGGCCTGGGCGTTCGGGCGGCCGGAGGAGGTGGCCAGCGCGAGCGACTGCGCCAGATAGTCGGCCCGCAGCTCGGCGACGCGGGTGGCGAATTTCAGGAAGCTGGACTGGTTTAGCTGGGGAATGCGGGCATGAATGACCTCGCGGTTGGCGGTGAACACCGCCAGCTCGATGCGCTCCATGAAGTGCGCCAGTTGCTTGCGCGCCTCGCGGTCCATCATATCCTTGGATAGCAGCCGGTCGACCTTCTCGCCGACTTGCACCCGGGTGATCTTGCTCATCGCGCTCTCCATCAGGTCGCGCTGTTATGCCAGCACATCATAAGGTTTGCCTGGCATAAAAGCGCAATGGGATTTGATATCCGAAAGCTTAACAATTGCAGGCTGTCTCGCGCGGCCTAGATTCGATATTCTGAGGCATCCGCAGCGCAGGGGCATTCATGCGTCTGGATATCGACGCGAATACAACGATCTACGATGAGCGGCTGAAGGCGCTGGCGCGGAGCTGGGCCAACCTACTGGAGGCCAAGGGCGCTGTTCCCAGCTGGGAGAGCCTGGAACCACGGCTTGCCTCGTCGATCTCCGCGATGCTGTGGCTGGTGGAGGCGAAGGGCACGCCCCGGCGCTATCTCTACCTGATGATGGGCAGCCATGTCGGCATCGCCTATGATGGCGATATGACCGGGCGTTACCTCGACCAGCTGGTGATCGCCAGCGCCCTCCCGCGGGTCCAGGGCTATTTCGACCAATGCCTGGAGGGGCCCTGCCTGATGTACACCTATGGCCGGATCTATTCCGAGGCGACGCACCCGGCGCAGGGCGAACGGCTGATCCTTCCGCTGGCCGATTCCAAGGGGACGGTGAAGCGGTTGCTGGGCGCCACATTGCATAGCTGGACGGCGGAGAACGCGCCGCGCGGGCTGGTATCGACCCGGCAGGTGCGCACGTTTCTGCCTGTCGACGGCGGCCCGTCCTGGAGCGAATCCAGCCTGTAGCGGCTATTTCAGCGCGGCGTTCGCGGCGGCCAGGAATTCCGGCGTCAGCGGCTTGGGCGTGGTGTCGATGCCGCGCCCCAGCCGGTCGGTAATGATGCGGATACCGGCGATGCGGGCGAAATTCTTGCTGTTGGCCGGGATGACATGCCAGGGCGAATCGGCGGTCGAGGTCTTTTCGATCATATCCTCGATGGCTTCCTCATAGTCCGTCCAACGCGCCCGGTTGCGGAAATCCTCATAGGTCAGTTTCCAGCGCTTTAGCGGGTTTTCCAGCCGGTCGCGGAAGCGCTGCAACTGCTCGTCGGGCGTAATGTGCAGGAACAGTTTCACCAGCCGCACGCCATCATCCGTCAATTGGCGCTCGAACTCGTTGATCTCGCGGTAGGCGCGCTTCCAATCCGGCGGCGGGATCAGCCCCTCGACCCTTTCCACCAGCACCCGGCCATACCAGGACCGGTCGAACAGCACGATCCGGCTGTAATCCGGCAGTCGCCGCCAGAAGCGTTGCAGGTAGTGCTGCCGTGCCTCATGCGGCTGCGGCGCGCCGATCGGATGGACGTGGAAGCTGCGCGGATCGAAGCTCCAGCCCAGTCGCTTCACCAGCCCGCCCTTGCCGGCCGTATCCCAGCCCTCCAGCACGATCACCGCGCGCTCCTTGCTGCCAAGGAACGCCTGCTGGATGAGTTGAAGCTGCGTCTGCAACGGCGATAGCATCGCCTCATACATCTCGCCTTTCAGCGAATAATCGTTCTTCAGCGTGGAGAGGGTCGGGCGCCTATCGGCCAGGAACGCGGTCTCGGGCGATGCCAAAGCGTCCTTCTTGCCATTTCCCATCGGCTTCCTTCCGGTCGGTGTGTTTTGCAGGGTAGGCGGTTCGGTGGGATCGCGGCAAGATGCCGCCCTATCGATATCGCATAAAGGGTGAAAGCGATCATGACGCAGAAGGTTGCATTGGTGACGGCGGCGGGGCGGGGCATCGGGGCGGCGATTGCGCGCGAACTGGCCCGGCAGGGCTACACGCCGGTGCTGCTGTCGCCCGGCGAGACGGTGCTGGGGTTGGCGGAGGAGCTGGGCGGCAAGGCGATCCGCGGCAGCGTTACCGAGCCGGCCGATCTGCAGCGGCTGGTCGATCTGGCGATGGACAGCTATGGCCGCATCGACGCGGTGGTCAACAATACCGGCCATCCGCCCAAGGGTGCGGTATTGTCGCTGACCGACGCGGATTGGCATACCGGCCTCGACATGGTGCTGTTGAACGTCATCCGGGTGGCCCGGCTGGTGACGCCGATCATGCAGGCGCAGGGCAAGGGCAGCATCGTGAACCTGTCCTCCTATGCCGCGCTGGAGCCGGAGGCGGATTTCCCGATGACCACCCTGCGCGCCGCGTTGGGGGCTTGGAGCAAGCTGTATGCCGACGAGCATGCAGCGGCGGGCATCCGGATGAACTGCGTGCTGCCCGGCTTCATCGACAGCCTGCCGGAGAAGGAGGCGCGGCGCGGCCGCATCCCGATGCAGCGCTATGGTGCGGCCGACGAAATCGCCAGCGTCGTTGCCTTTTTGCTGTCCGACGGCGCCAGCTATGTCACCGGCCAGAGCGTGCGCGTGGATGGCGGGTTGACGCGTTTCGTGTAAATGCCGCCCCTTTCATAAGGGATTCTTAATTCTTCCGGGCTATCACAGGGCAAAATATAGTTAATAAACACCTGTGGGGTCCGGAGGATTACATGAAGAGCATTTCCATCTCCGCCAAGCTATGGCTGTTGGCGGGGCTTATCGCATTGAGCGCCATCCTGTGCATCGGCGTGGCCGTGCAACAGATTCACCAGCTTCTGATCGACCTGCATGTGGAGAAGGTGCGGGCGGTGGTGGAGACGACCCGATCCCAGGCCAAGGCTCTGGACGAACGGGCGAAGGCCGGGGAATTTTCCCAAGAGGAGGCGAAGAAGCTATTCAACGACGCCGTCCGCTCCATGTGGTATCAGGATAATGAAGAGTATGTTTTCACCATCGGCTATGACGGCATAAATTGGGCCCACCCAGCCCGTCCGCAGCTGGAAGGCACCGACATGTCCGGCCTCAAGGATCGGGATGGCGTCATGCTGGTGGTCGAGCTGATCAAGGCGGCCAAGGCCGGCGGCGGATCGGTCTACTATCATTGGCCGAAGGCCGGCTCGAACGAGCCGATCGGCAAATACAGCTATGCGATGGGCTATGAGCCCTGGCAGGTGATGATTGGCACCGGTTTCTATACAGACGAGCTTTGGGCCGACTTCCTGGACAACGCGGTGAAGTTCTCGCTTGTCGGCCTGGCGATAGCCCTGGTCGGTCTGCTGTGCGCGGCGCTGATGAACCGGTCCATCCAGAAGCCGCTGGGCACCCTGCGCCAGCGCATGGTGCGGCTGTCAGAAGGCGAATACGAGATCGAGATTCCCGAGGCCGCGCGCGGCGACGAGATCGGCGCCATGGCCAAGACCGTGGAGGTGTTCAAGGAAAATGGCCGGCAGCGCGCCCTGCTTGAGGCTCAGCAGGAGCAGATGAAGCGCGAGGCCGAGGTGGAACGCCGCAAAGACATGATCAAGATGGCCAATTCCTTCGAGCAGAGCGTGCGCGGCCTGGTCGCCCAGGTGGCTGGCGCGGCGCAGCAGATGACGGTGACGGCCGGCGCCATGTCGGACAATGCACGCGACGCCTCGGGCAAGGCGATGACGGTATCGGCGGCGTCCGAGCAGGCTTCTACGAATGTGCAGACCGTCGCCACCGCGGCGGAGGAGCTGTCCAGCTCGATCGGCGAGATCAGCCGACAGGTGGCGCAGGCCGCCGGCGTGGCCGGCAAGGCGGTGGAGGATGCCGCCCGCACCAACGAGGTGGTGCGCGGCCTGGCCGAGGCTGCCGACAAGATCGAGGAGGTGGTGCGGCTGATCAACGAGATCGCCGAACAGACCAACCTTCTGGCGCTGAATGCCACCATTGAGGCGGCGCGCGCCGGGGAGGCCGGCAAGGGCTTCGCCGTGGTGGCGTCGGAGGTGAAGAACCTGGCCAATCAGACCGGCAAGGCGACCGAGGACATCGCCCGGCAGATCGCCGCCATTCAGGACGCCACACGCCAGTCAGTCAGCGCCATCGAGGGTATCGGCAACACGATCCGGGAGATCAACCAGATTTCCACCACCATCGCCTCGGCGGTGGAGGAGCAGGGCGCGGCCACGCAGGAGATCGCCCGCAACGTGCAGCAGGCCTCGGTCGGCACCCAGCAAGTGAACCAGAACATCGCCGGGGTTTCAGAGGCGGTGTCGGTCACCGGCCAGCTTTCCGGCGAGGTGGTCGATACTTCGGAGCTGCTGAAACAGCAGGCCGACCGTCTGAATGGCGAGGTCGACGGCTTCCTGGCCTCGATTCGCGCGGCCTAATTCAGATAGACGATGGCGGCGTTCAGCACCGTGGCGTAGGTCACCCACAGCGCATAGGGCACCAGCAGCCAGAAGGCGATCCGGTCGCATGGCCGGAACGCCCCCATCGTTCCCAATATGGCGATCAGCAGCAGGAAGATATCGATCAGCGCCAGGCTGGGCGAGCGCAGGCCGAAGAACAGGAAGGACCAGGCCAAATTCAACGCCAGTTGCGCGCCGAACAGGCTCATGGCGATGGGCACGCCGCCAAAGCCATGCCGCCGCCAGATGCGCCAGCCGGCAACCGCCATCATGATGTAGAGCACAGTCCAGACCGGGCCGAACACCCAGTCCGGCGGGTTGAAGGATGGTTTCGCCAGCGTCTGGTACCAGTCGCCGACGGAAGTAGCGGTAATCGCCCCGCCCAGCGCCGAGACGATCAGGCAGAGCCCCAGAAAGCCGGCCAATCCCAGCAGCGCGCGCGGGCGTTTCTGCTTATCCGCCTGATCTTCCATGCTCATTGCCGGCTTTCCTGTTGGGGTGAGTAGCTTGTCGCTATACAGATATGGTCCGTTCGCCAGCGGCGCACACCCTCTACATGTGGTGTGAATCTTTAGTGACCCCCCAAATTGCTGCTTACATACGCTGCAATGCGGGATTACACTTTGTTTGTCGGAAATGAGCAGGGGGAGAATCGCCGCCATGTTCACGCTGCCGGTGCTCGATGCATACAGGCCGCCCCAGCATGCCGCCCGGCGTGATCTGGGAGGTGCACCGGCATCTCTCGCAGCACTGGCATCCCGGTTCTCCGCGCACATCCTCTCGACCTGTCTGAAAAGCCTCCCTTCGGGAGGTTTTTTCGTTTCCGGCCGCATCCGTTCATTCCAGTCTCTCACCTGAGGAGCTTGCAGTATGGCCAAGCGTTCCACCCGTCAGGCGCAGTCCCGCGAGTCGAAGCCGCGCGAAGCGAATGTCAGAGCCCTGTTCCCCGGCACCCCGGGGTGGCACCCGTTGGACGAGGGGCATGACGAGGCCGGCCGGGAGCAGCGATATGTGAAATCCATCCGCCCGATGAGCGAGAACCAGACCGCGCTGCTGAAGGCGATGGACAGCAAGCATATGGTGGTCGCGGTCGGCCCGGCGGGCACCGGCAAGACCTATCTCGCCATCGCCAAGGCGGTGGAGGCGTTCGAGGCTGGCAAGGTGGCCCGCATCCTGCTGACCCGCCCGGCGGTCGAGGCGGGGGAAAGCCTGGGCTACTTGCCGGGCAGCTTGGAGGACAAGCTGGCCCCCTATCTGCGTCCGCTCTATGACGCGCTGAACGAGCGGCTGGGCGGCAAGCGGCTGAAGGCGCTGATGGCCGACGGTTCGATCGAGATCGCGCCGGTCGCCTATATGCGCGGCCGCACGCTGAACAACGCCTATATCGTTATCGACGAGGCGCAGAACTGCACCTACGGCCAGATCAAGATGCTGCTGACCCGCCTGGGCTGGAACTCCACCATGATCCTGACCGGCGATCCCGACCAGACCGACCTGCTGCCGGAGCTTTCCGGCCTCGCCGAGATCGCCCACCGGCTTTCCTCGCTCGACGACATCGCCGTGGTCCAGCTGAAGGAAAAGGACATCGTCCGCCACCCGCTTGTCGCCAGCATGCTGACGGTGCTGTAAGCGGGGAAAGTTTCGTTTCTCCTGCGCGATGGTCGGGCTTGACCCGACCATCCATCGAGCGAGCGCGTTGTGCGGTCGAATGGACCCCCAGTGCCATGGGCGGGTCGAGCCCGAGGGAGAGAGGGAGTGAGGCGAGCTGGGGTTGCCCTCAGTTATCGCCCATCTTCAGCGCGGCGATGAAGGCGGATTGCGGGATTTCGACGGAGCCGAACTGCCGCATCCGCTTCTTGCCTTCCTTCTGCTTGTCCAGCAGCTTGCGCTTGCGGCTGACGTCACCGCCATAGCATTTGGCGGTCACGTCCTTGCGCATCGCGGCCACGGTCTCGCGGGCGATGACCCGGCCGCCGATGGCCGCCTGGATGGCGATCTTGAACAGCTGGCGCGGGATCAGATCCTTCAGCCGCTCGCAGATCGAGCGGCCGCGGAAATCGGCCTGGCTGCGATGCACCAGCATGGACAGCGCGTCCACCGGCTCCTGATTGACCAGGATGGACACCTTCACCAGATCGCCCTCGACATAGGAATCGAGCTGGTAGTCGAAGCTGGCATAGCCCCGGCTGATCGATTTCAGCCGGTCGTAGAAGTCGAACACCACCTCGTTCAGCGGCAGGCGGTAGATCACCATGGCGCGGTTGCCGACATAGGTCAGCTCGATCTGCTCGCCGCGCCGCTCGGTGCACAGCGTGAGGATCGGACCGAGATATTCGTCCGGCACGAAGATGGTGGCCTTGATCCACGGCTCCTCAATGCGGTCGATCTTCACCACGTCGGGGAAGTCGGCCGGATTGTGCAGCTCGATCATCGAGCCGTCATTCATGTGGATCTTGTAGACCACGCTGGGCGCGGTGGTGATGAGATCGAGGTCGAATTCACGCTCCAGCCGCTCCTGGATGATCTCAAGATGCAGCAGTCCCAGGAACCCGCAGCGGAAGCCGAAGCCCAGCGCCGCCGAGCTTTCCGCCTCGTAATGGAAGCTGGAATCGTTCAGCGCCAGCTTGCCCAGGCTGTCGCGCAGATGCTCGTAATCGGCAGCGTCGACCGGGAACAGGCCGCAGAACACGACCGGGATGGAGGGCTTGAAGCCGGGCAGCATCTTGGTCGCCGGGCGGCGTTCCTCGGTCAGCGTGTCGCCCACGCGGCAATCGGCCACGGTCTTGATGCCGGCGGTGATGTAGCCCAACTCGCCCGGCCCGAGGGACTCGACTTCCAACATCTTCGGGCTGAACACGCCCACCCGGTCGACCGGGTGGGCGGCCCCGGTCGCCATCATGCGGATTTTCATGCCCTTCTTCAGGGTGCCGTCGACGATGCGCACCAGGATGATGACGCCCAGATAGGCATCGTACCAGCTATCCAGCAGCAGTGCGCGCAGAGAGGCCTGCGGGTCGGCCTCCACCGGGGCGGGCAGGCGGGTGACGATGGCTTCCAGCACATCGTCGATGCCGACGCCGGTCTTGGCGGAAATCGGGATCGCGTCGGAGGCGTCCAGCCCGATCACATCCTCGATCTGCTGCTTCACCCGGTCCACATCGGCGGCGGGCAGGTCCACCTTGTTCAGGACCGGCACGATCTCATGGTTGGAATCCAGCGCCAGATAGACATTGGCCAGCGTCTGCGCCTCCACGCCCTGGCTGGCGTCGACCAGCAGCAGCGAGCCCTCGCAGGCCGCCAGCGAGCGGCTGACCTCGTAGGTGAAGTCGACATGGCCGGGCGTGTCGATCAGGTTCAGCAGATATTCCTGCCCATCCTTGGCGATGTAGGGCAGGCGCACAGTCTGCGCCTTGATGGTGATACCGCGCTCGCGCTCGATATCCATCGAATCGAGCAATTGCTCCTTCATGTCGCGCGCCATCATCTTCAGGCAGCGCTCGATCAACCGGTCGGCCAGCGTCGACTTGCCGTGGTCTATATGGGCCACGATGGCGAAGTTGCGAATGTTCTTCTGCGGGATCGACATGGGTATCGAAACGCTTTCCTGATCCAGAATTCCTGTCACCGACCTGTTTGCCGAAAGGCGCGGCCGGCGGCTAGGAAAATATGTGGCGATGCGCCAAATGGCCAGAGCGGCCGCCTTACCCTTCGAGACGCCGCCGCCAACTTCGTTGACGCCGGCTCCTCAGGGCGAGG